>CANHWG010000009.1 GCA_947464335.1 Flavobacteriaceae bacterium | reverse complement strand
CCTTTAAACGAAATGTTTTCAATAATATTAATTATGTGATGAATAACTTCTTCATCAACATTTATACTTTCTAAAAAATCGCGCGCCGTTTTTGGGCCAATCGTTTCGTCTCCATCATGAAATTTACTATCGGCAATATCGTGAAGTAGCGCTCCTAATTTTACAACGGTTAAATCACAATCTTCTTCCTGAGCAATTAAAAACGCGTTTTTGTAGACGCGCTCAATATGAAACCAATCGTGTCCGCCTTCCGCGTTTTCTAATTTCGTTTTTACGAAAAGTATAGTATTATCTATTATTGACATTCCATTTGATTTAAAAAATCCTCTCTTTTCAGAAAGGATTAAAGTCTATTTTTTATTATCGAATCAAAGCGGGTTCTACCCACTTGAAAATTGTTGATTCAGCCGGAATTACTAATCGTTCCGAAACCTTTGCCATTCGGTCTGGTAATTTCATTAAATAATCTCTGGCTTTTTCGGCTTCATCTGTTAAACCCGAAAGTTTTTCGATTTCCCATTTATCGATTAACTTTTGCATAATATCTACATAATCAGAAGCAGTATATACACCTATTCGCTGAGCTGAATCCGAAAAATTTAAAAATGCGGAACTTATTTTTTCTCCAGATTCTCTCAAAAACTGCGCTGGCATTACTATTTTTTGCTTCATCATGAAGTTGAATGCCAATAGCATTTCACTTGGATCCACTTTGAAAATTTGAGTTACAAATTCGCTGTAGGCATGATGATGACGCATTTCATCTCCCGCAATCATTTTGCAGATTTTTGACAATTTTTTATCCCCATAGTCTTTTGCAATTTGAGACACTCTATTATGGGAGATATAGGTCGCTAATTCTTGAAAAGAAGTATAAACAAAGTTTTTATAGGGATCGCGACCAGTTCCTATATCGAATCCGTCAACTATTAAGTGTTGAGTGGTAATTTCTACTTCACGCATGTTAACCCGACCTGATAAATACAAGTATTTATTAAGTAAATCGCCATGTCGATTTTCCTCACCAGTCCATTGACGTACCCATTTACTCCAAGCATTATTTTCTACTTGACCAACACCATCAACATCCATTAACCAAGATTCGTAGGTAGGTAAAGCTTCTTCGGTTATCGTATCTCCAACTAAGGTAACCCAAAAATCGTAGGGTAAATCTTTGGCTATTTCACGTAATTCTTTTACTTCTTCAAAGAAATTTTCATCTTCAGAATTAGGTAAAAAATCAGTTGGTTGCCATATTTTTTCAACTGGAATCAAAAACTCTTCCATGAAGCCTTCCACTTTATTTTCTAGAAACTGCATTACTTCTAGACGAATATTTTTTATAGACATTATTTCTTAATTATATTATAATAGATTGGGTTACTGCTTTTTCAGTTTTACTCATTATTTCTTCAGTAGTAAACTCATTTACTAGAATTGCTTCATGAATTATAAATTGCAAATGATTTCCTAAACCCATAGGAAAAGTTCCAAATTTAACCATTTTCCACGAATTATTTATAGTAATGGGAACAACATAAGCCGAAGGTGCGTATTTACATAAAATTTTTAAACCGCTTTGTGCAAATTCTTTAGGTTTTCCATCTTTGCTTCTTGTTCCTTCTGGAAAAATAACAGCGGAACGTTTATATTTTTCAATATATTCTGACAGCCCTTTAATTGCGGGAATGGCTTGTTTGGGGTCTTTTCGGTCAATTAATACAGAACCACCATGACGCAGGTTGAATGAAACACTTGGAATGCCTTTTCCTAGTTCTTTTTTACTGACAAACTTGGCGTGGAATCGTCTTAAATACCATATCATTCCTATAATATCATACATACTTTGATGATTAGAAACAAAAATAATTGGAACATTTTTAGGAATGGTATCTCTATTTTGAAAAGTGTATCTTGTTCCTAAAAGATTAGTGCATCTCACTAAAAAAAAGTTTAAATAGTCAACACTTTTTTTATGCGCTTGATACCCAAAAAGATGAATGCATACCCATTGAATAGGATGAAAAACAACCAAACATAATCCAAAGCATACATAATATACTATTGAAATAGGATACGAAATAAGTTTTTCCATAACATATATATAGAGGACAAAAATAGCGAAAAATCTATGGGTTTTGAATAAATCTCTATTTATAACTTTATCAAAATATACACTTTTTCTGTACCTCAATAAAATCAAAACTTCTTATTTTTACATTTCTGTCAAAGAAAAAATTAATTTGTTCAAAACTCCTGAAATACGAATCCTTTGACATCAAAAAAAGCATTATTTTTATGCCACAAAATTTATAAAAAATGAGTTCAGAAAAAGACGCCAAATTAAAAGCATTACAACTAACGTTAGATAAATTAGACAAAGCTTACGGAAAAGGAACCGTAATGAAAATGGGAGACAAAGCCGTGGAAGAAGTTGAAGTAATTGCTTCTGGTTCGCTTGGTTTAGATTTAGCATTAGGTGTAAATGGGTATCCGAAAGGAAGAATTATAGAAATATATGGCCCAGAATCATCAGGAAAAACAACCTTAACCTTGCATGCTATTGCCGAAGCACAAAAAGCAGGTGGAATTGCAGCTTTTATTGATGCCGAACATGCTTTCGACAGAAATTATGCCGAGAAATTAGGCGTTGATATTGAAAATTTAATCATTTCGCAACCTGATAATGGTGAACAAGCTTTAGAAATTGCAGAAAACCTAATTCGTTCTGGCGCTATTGATATTGTCGTGATTGACTCGGTTGCTGCCTTAACGCCTAAAAGTGAAATTGAGGGTGAAATGGGCGATTCTAAAATGGGATTACATGCTCGTTTAATGTCGCAAGCATTGAGAAAGTTAACTGGAACCATTAGTAAAACACATTGTACCGTATTTTTCATAAATCAGTTGAGAGAAAAAATCGGAGTGATGTTTGGTAACCCAGAAACCACTACTGGAGGAAATGCTTTGAAATTCTATGCTTCTGTCCGTTTAGACATTCGTCGTTCCTCTCAAATTAAAGATGGCGAAAATGTAATTGGAAACCGAACTAAAGTTAAAGTGGTGAAAAACAAAGTGGCACCGCCTTTTAAAACTGCCGAATTTGATATTATGTATGGTGAAGGTGTTTCTAAAACTGGTGAAATCCTTGATTTAGCGGTTGAATTTGAAATCATAAAAAAAGCAGGATCTTGGTTCAGTTATGGTGACACAAAATTAGGTCAAGGACGAGATGCTGTAAAAGTTTTGATTAAAGACAATCCGGAACTAGCTGATGAATTAGAACAAAAAATAAAAGACCTCATCAAAGAAAACAATGCTTAATATTTAAAACCCGAAAAATTTCGGGTTTTTTTTTACCTTAACGCAACCTATATTAGTATTCAACATCATAACATCAAAATCTTTATCATTTATGAAAAAAATAATTTCCCTTTTTGCACTCTTTTTTTTATTCAATGCTTGTACGCCAGAGGAAGGCACTTCCTATAATTTTAAATTAATGCCAATACAAAGCGTTGCTATTCCAACCGAATTTACCTTAGGCCAAACTTATCCTATCACTGTTTATTATACCAAACCTACTAATTGTTATTTTTTCAATCAATTGTATTATGAAAAAGATTTAAACATTAGGACAGTGGCGGTGGAATGTGCAGTTGAACAAAG
Organism: Flavobacteriaceae bacterium; assembly: GCA_947464335.1. Classification (GTDB taxonomy): domain Bacteria; phylum Bacteroidota; class Bacteroidia; order Flavobacteriales; family Flavobacteriaceae; genus Flavobacterium. The sequence goes on along the minus strand of CANHWG010000009.1, from coordinate 56,649 downwards.
AAATAATTGTAATGAATTAACGGGTACAGCTGCAGAAGCATCATATACTTTTGATTTTATGGTGACTAGTAATGGCTCTTATAAATTTAAATTTTATCAAGGAAAAGATCCAAACGGTGAAAATGTTTTTTTAGAATATGAAGTGCCGGTGGTAAATTAATAAAAATCAATTTTTGAAAATTGGATTTAAATCAACTCATTAATGATTGCCAAAAAAATGATCGAAAAGCACAAGAACAGTTATACCAATTATATGCGTCTAAACTGTTTGCTGTATGCTTAAAGTATTCTCGCAATTATATTGAGGCGCAAGACAATTTACAAGATGGATTTCTGTTAATTTTTAATAAAATAGAACAGTTTTCTTTTAAAGGTTCGTTTGAAGGTTGGTTAAAAAGGGTAATGATTAACCATGTTTTACAACAATATAGGACTCAAACTTTTTTGAGTTTAGTAAATGAAAACATTCCTGATGATGTTGAAATAGAAATGGATGATGACGAATTATCCTTAGATTTTTTATTAAAAATTATTCAGGAATTACCTGATAGATATAGACTGGTTTTTAATCTTTATGTTATGGATGATTATTCACATGCTGAAATTGCCGAAATGCTTTCCATTAACATTGGAACTTCTAAATCAAATTTATCTCGGGCTCGAATTATTTTAAAAGAAAAGATTGAACACTATAAAAACAACGAAAATAAAACTTTTCCTTCTGCAAGATGAGTGAAAGAAAAAACATAGACCTGCTTTTTCAAGAAAAATTCAAAGAATTTGAAACTAAACCTTCGGAGGATGTTTGGACAGCCATTGAAGCACGCCTCAATGAAAAAAAGAAAAGAAGGATAATTCCGTTTTGGTGGAAACTATCGGGTGTAGCAGCGCTTTTAATCATTAGTTTTTTAATTTCTAAATCGATTATTACTCGAGAAATCAAAACCGAAAATTCTGTTGTAACCACACCAAACACTGAAAAATCAGAGAAAACAAATAAAATTGATACTAACTCAAAAGAGTTGAACGGAAAAGGGACAATTAAAACTGAAAATCCGGTTGTTAATCAAATAAAAATCGAGCAAGGAAAAGAGAGCGAGAGCGAAATTAATTTTAAAAACAAATCCACAATTACAAACAAAAATAGTGTGACGATTGCTGTTGAAGATAAAAATAACAAAGTTGCTAATCATCCTAAAAAACCTATTTACTCTTCAAAATCTGAGGTTGCTGATAGAAAGTCAGCACAAAAACGTTCTTTGAAGAAGAATTCAAATACACCAAAAGAGAGTGATCTAATTACAGAAACGGTATTTGAAAAATCTAAAAATCAATTGGTCCAAAATAACAACAACCTTTCTACTACTGAAAAAGATTCGAAAAATAACGAAATCAGTAATCAAGTTGTTGAAAACAAATTAAAAGAGATAAATAATCTAGAATCACTAACACCGTTTGACAAAAAAAATATCAATCTTGATGAATTAAAAGGAGTTAGTGTTTCAAAAATTGAAAAGAAAGTAAACGATACTGTTCAAAAAAACAGTATTGCTACTAATGTGTTGGAAGAATTGCTTAATGAAAAAGAAAGCAAATTGAAGCAGGAATCTAAAAGAAATAGGTGGCAAATTACTTCCAATGTTGCTCCTATTTTTTTAGGTTCTGTTTCTACTGGTTCCCCGATTGATTCTACTCTTTCTAATAATTCAAAATCATTTAATACCAACGTTGGTTTTGGGGTTGGGGTTAGCTATGGAGTAAACAAAAAGTTTTCTATTCGAACTGGGTTGAATAAAGTTAACATGAGTTATGACACTAATGATATTTTGTTTTTTACAAGTTTAGAGTCTAAAACACTAAAAAATGTTCGTACAACTGCTTCTAGTAGAATGATACAAGTGCAAAGTAGCATTTCGAACAACACCACTATTCCTTCAGAAACCGAAATACTGCCATTTGAAAATAACTTTACCAACCAAAATAATGGGTTACTTAGACAGGAAATGGGTTATTTAGAAATGCCTTTAGAAATGACATATAATCTCTTAAATAAGCAATTTGGGATAAAAATTATTGGTGGCTTTAGTACGTTATTCCTTCAAGATAATTCTATCACTATTGTATCTAGTGGCAGAGAAACTTTGCTAGGAGAAGCCAATAACTTAAACGATATTCATTTTAGTACCAATCTTGGATTGGGTATAAAATATAACTTTCTGAAATCTTTTGAATTTAACATTGAACCCACATTAAAATATCAATTAAATACATTTAATACGAACGCTGGCAATTTCAAACCTTACTTTTTTGGGATTTACAGCGGTGTTAGTTATAACTTTTAGTTTGTTAGGTGTTTAAAATTAGTTAGGTGATGGCATTAGTTTAGAGTAATGTCTAGAAAAGAGTTCCAAATTGGAACTCTTTTTTATGGGTTAAATTCTTGTAATTGCGCTAATATAACCTGACGTACTTTTGGTTTGAGTGTCTTTTTATCCTCTGGATTTTGATTTTTAGTGTCAAAAAAAGTATGAATTTTTACGCGCATTTGTCCCGGACTTCCGCTGAAAAAAGTATAGGAAAAACGTTTTTTATTATCGGCAAACGTAATAGGAACAATTGAAATTTGATGGTCAATGGCTAAGCGAAAAGCACCATCTTTAAACTCATCTAAAACAATAGATTCGTCATCTGGGACACCGCCTTCTGGGAAAATACAAATACTTAATCCTTGACTTAATCGATTTTGAGCTCTTTCAAAAACCGCCATTCTACTTTTAGAACTACTCCTGTCCACTAAAATACAGGTGCGTTTGTAAAAAAATCCAAATAAAGGAATTTTGGCTAATTCTTTCTTTCCAACAAATACAAAAGGGTTTTTTACTACCGCTAACATCAACATAATGTCGGTCATTGAAGTGTGATTGGAAACAAACATATAGCTTTTACCTTGTATAATTTCTTCTTCTTTTTCGATTTTTGAATAAAAACCCATACCAAACAGTATGACTTTTGCCCAAATTCGAGCCATCATAAAAAAATAAGGATACCATTTCTCGGAAAGAATTGAAATCAAAAGAAACGGAAACATAACGATTATTGGAATCGCCATCAAAACATAGAACCAAATGCGATAAAATGTCCAAAAAACAATTTTCAATGCTCTCATAGGTTCAAAAGTAATGAAAGGTATGTAAATTATAATACAAAGGTTTAACTTTGCGACTAGAAAAAATTGATACTGAAATTCTGAAATGAATTCAGAACATGTAAATTCAGCAGACTATGTCAAAAATATTAACTGGAATTCAAAGTACAGGAACCCCACATTTAGGAAATTTATTAGGCGCTATTTTACCCGCTGTTGCACTTTCAAAAAATCCTTCCAATGAATCTTTTCTTTTCATTGCCGATTTGCATTCGATAACCCAAATAAAAAACGGAACCGAATTACGTCAAAACACCTATAGTACTGCTGCAGTTTGGTTGGCTTGTGGATTGGATGTTTCTAAAGTAACTTTTTACCGTCAGAGTGATGTACCGCAAACGGCTGAATTGTCTTGGTATTTGAGTTGCTTTTTCCCATTTCAGCGATTGACATTAGCACATTCTTTTAAAGATAAAGCCGACCGATTAGAAGATGTAAACGCTGGGCTATTTTCCTATCCTATGCTTATGGCGGCTGATATTTTATTGTATGATGCTAATGTGGTTCCGGTTGGAAAAGATCAATTGCAACATATCGAAATTACACGCGATGTAGCTTCGCGTTTTAATCATCAAATGGGAGAAACGTTTGTACTCCCTGAAGCGAAAATTCAAGAGGAAACCATGTATGTTCCCGGAACTGATGGCCAAAAAATGAGTAAATCGCGAGGTAATATCATCAATATTTTTCTAGAAGATAAGGCCTTGCGCAAGCAAATCATGAGTATTGAAACCGACAGTACTCCGTTAGAAGAACCCAAAAATCCAGAGACGTGTAAAATATTTGGACTATATAAATTATTAGCCAATGCCGAACAAATTGGCCAAATGAAAATAAAGTATACTAATACGAATAGGGATTTTGGTTATGGTCATGCCAAACAAGAATTATTTGAACTGATCATTGCTACCTTTAAAACAGAAAGAGAAAAATACAATTACTACATGAGTAATTTAGACGAAGTGGATGCGTTATTAAAACAAGGCGCTCAAAAAGCGGGAGTTATCGCTGATGGTGTTTTGCACAGAGTGCGAGTGAAATTGGGGTTTGAGTAACCTATTCTTTTAATCGTTCAAGCGGATTTACCAAAATACCCTGAGAATCAATTTTCAAATTCCCATTAGCATACCTAATTACAGCATCATTCAAAAAACGATAATCCGTTTCGAGAATCTCTTCGGCAGAAGGAATCAGCTCACTAAAACGGTATTCTACCACTGAATGATTTCTTATAAATAAGTTCTTATTAGTTTGTGTTTGAAATGTTCCCCATTTTTTGCCCACATATAAATTAAAAATCGTTTCCGTATAACTACTTGTAAAGTTAATTTCAAGATTATCTCCCGCTTTTATAAAATGAGCGCTTTTGGGTATTTTAATGGAATCATAAAGCACTGCATTTTCGAGCAAAACCATATCATAGATGGTGTTATTGGTTACTGTGATGTAATGATTACTATCGCCACTTGGCGGATTTTGATAAAACGTTTCGAATGGATTATCTCCTGTTTTTATTGAACTGTTTTGTTTCAATTGCTTGATGTCTGTTTCCTTATAACTCGTTAAAAATACCTGAAAACTATCGATGGCATATTTCATGTTCGTATAGTACCGATCAATTTTTCGAGGCGCTGGTTGGTGCTCCGTTTCATCTTCATATGTAACCTCGTCATTACTGAAGCTATTAAAATCATGCGAATTAAAAAAAACAACTATCCGAATAAAAATAAATAGTCCAACTACCACATAAACCCAAGTTAGGTTTCTCTTTTTCGGAATATAGGCTTCAAATTTTGTGTCCGCTATGTCTTTGTTTCTTCTAATTTTTTGAGTAAAATCGTCATCAAAAGCGGTAAAACTATTCATGGCTAAAAAAGTTTTATTCGCTAATTCTGAATTGGAATCTAGATTGTAAATTGTGGTAATTGCCTCAAACAAATCTTTTACTTTTTGCTCAATCTCTAGGTCTTTTATTTGATTTAGGAAGGTGAAAAATTGGCGGTCTTTGATAAACAAAACCTTTGAAAAATTGCCATAAGGTGGTTTCAAAACGGAAATTGCATCATCTAATTTATCTAATGCATATTGCTTTATACTAAAATTCAAATGGTCCGGAAAATACTTTTGCGCTTCTGCCAACACACCTATTTTTTCAAATGTATTGGTTTCAAGATTTTTAATGAAAAATGATTTCAATTCTTCGCCCAAAAACTGTTGAACAAATAGTGTTACTTTTTCAATTTCTACAGAAGCTAACTCATTTGTAAAATGAGATCTTGGATATTCTTTATTGGCAAAAAAGTTAAATAGAATTCTATTGTTTAAAACCGCTCTAAAGGAATCTGGGTTTGTTTTTAATGCTTTTAAAAGTTTCGTGATATCAGCATCTTCAATTTCGGGATGGAGTTCCTTTTGCGCTACTAATTGTTTTTTTATTCTGGTAAAATCAGTTTTGGTTAACGAATTGATCTCTGATTTGTCAAGCGAAATCGATTCTAATAAGGCAATTATATTCATCTGTATAAACTCTATTTAAAAACAAAAGTAGTGGATAATTTTAAATTAAACGGCTTCAAATAATTTTCCGGGCAAAGGACGAATTACACCTTTTAATTCCATGTTTAAGAGTATTGACGATAGTTTATAAATAGGAAAATCACATTCAAGAGCTATGATATCGAGTAGTTGCTTCCCGTTTTTTTGAAGATAATCATAAATTTTTTGCTCTTCATCCTCGAGTACCACGAAAAGCTGCTTTTGAATGGGTTTCGAACAAGAATCTTTTTTACTTTCTAGTTCCCAGTTTAAAATATAAACCAAATCGGCGGCCGAAGTCATCAGGTTTGCCCGTTGGGTTTTGATTAAATCATTACAACCCTGACTGAATTTATCTGACGTTCTGCCTGGCACCGCAAACACATCTCTGTTATAATCACTAGCCATCAATGCCGTGATTAAAGAACCACCTTTTTCGGCGCTTTCGATAACAATAGTCGCTTCACTCATACCTGCAACAATCCTGTTACGACGCACAAAATTTTCTTTTTCTGGATTAGAGTTACTCCAAAACTCGGTTAGAAACCCGCCATTTTCTTCCATTTTTGCCACATACTTTTTATGGGTTTTGGGATAAATTTGGTTTAATCCATGGGCTAAAACACCTATAGTTTGCAAGTTGTGTTCTATTGCAGCTTGATGGGCAATAATATCAACGCCATAAGCAAATCCACTGACAATAATCGGATTAAAAACCGCCAAATCGTCTAGTAGCTTTTTGCAAAAATTGGTGCCATATGAGGTGATTTCACGGGTACCAACAATACTAATTACTCTTCTATTCTCAAGGTTTATATTCCCCGATGAAAATAACAAAACCGGTCCATCAATACAATGCTTTAATCGTTCAGGATACAGCTCGTTTTGATAATACAAAACCTTGATTTTTTCTTTTTCAATAAATTGAAATTCCTGTTCTGCTTTTTCAAAAACGGTCTTGTCTTTTAATTTTTTAATCAAAGAATCTCCTATTCCATCTATAGATTTAAGCTGATTTGTCTTGGCGAGAAAAACATTTTCTGCTGAACCACAATGATTTATCAGCTTTTTGGCTACGATATCACCTACGCCATCCACTTTTAATAACGCTAAAAGATTGAAAAGTTCTGTCGAATTCATATCAGTAATTTACTACGCAAATTAGTAATTTTTTCTTGGGATTGTTAATAAATTCTGTGAATAATTTTTTGATACTACTATTGTTTCTCTAAATTTGTTGACATGAAGATTGAGCAATACATTTCCCAATTATTATATCGTTATCAATGTGTTACCGTACCAGGATTTGGTGCGTTTTTGACGGAATACCAGTCAGCACAATTGGACGAAAGCACTCATTCTTTTTATCCTCCAAAGAAGATGATTTCTTTCAATCCTTTCATTAAAAACAATGACGGATTATTAGCTAATCATTTGGCTGAAGCTGAAAAGATATCCTATGAAATAGCGGTAAACGCTATTCAAAATGAAGTTGCGCATTGGAAAACAAAAATTCAGGAATTGGGCAATTTTTCGATTAAAAACATTGGAGACTTTTCATTGAATTCTGAAAGAAACATCGTTTTTGTTCCTGTTGATCAAATTAATTATTTAAAAGAATCATTTGGATTGAGTTCTTTTATTTCGCCTTCTGTAAAGCGTGAAATTTATAAAGAAGAAATTGAACAACTAGAAGAATCAGCGCCAATTATTTTTACTCCAGAAAAGAGACGAAACTATAGCGTATTGAAATATGCCGCTGTTTTCTTGGTAACTGCTGGAATTGCTGGAAGTATTGGTTACAAATACTATGAGAAAAAAGTTGCTGAAGAAACGCTGATAGTGCAAACCAACGTTCAGAAAAAAATAAATCAAAAAATTCAAGAAGCTACTTTCTATATTTCAAACCCATTGCCGTCTGTAACGCTAACTGTTCCTTCAGAAAAAATGCCTTTTTGTGTGGTTGCTGGAGCTTTTAGAATTGAAAGTAATGCCGAAGAGCAATATCAAAGACTTTTAAAATTAGGATTTACTAAAGCTAAAAGATTAGCGCCTAATAAACATGGATTATTCCCTGTGCTATACGGAAGCTATCCTTCGTATGCCGAAGCACATCAAGCCATGAAAGATATTCGAAAATTAGACAATAAAGACGCATGGCTTCTTATTGAATCAGAATAAAATTATCCCGAGAAATCGGGATTTTTTATATACTGTTATTACCTTTGCCAAAAAAAGTATGAGCCCAAAACATCCTTCTGAATCATTGACTATTTTAACCGATTTGGTGTTGCCCAGTGAAACCAATCCTTTAAACAATCTTTTTGGTGGCGAATTATTAGCCCGAATGGACCGAGCTGCGAGTATTGCTGCAAGAAGACACTCGCGCAGAATTACCGTTACAGCTTCGGTTAATCACGTTGCGTTTAATAGAGCTATTCCTTTAGGAAGTGTAGTAACGGTTGAAGCTAAAGTGTCGCGTGCATTTACCTCTTCTATGGAGATTTTTCTTGATGTTTGGATAGAAGATAGAGAATCAGGAAACAAAACAAAGGCAAACGAAGCCATTTATACTTTTGTAGCGGTAGACGAAATGGGAAATCCTGTTCCGGTTCCGCCAATTGAACCTCAAACTGACGAAGAAAAGTCGAGATATCAGGCAGCTTTGCGCAGGAAACAATTGAGTTTAGTCTTGGCTGGGAAAATGAATCCTCATGATGCTACAGAGTTAAAAGCTTTGTTTTTATAACTAAAAAAGGCAACCAAAATGGTTGCCTTTTTTATCTTCCGCTCAACCAACTGGTCGGATTGAAATAAACGGAGTTTTGAGAAACTAAGAATTTAAGAATGGTTTGTCCGTCAGCATCGGTTCTAATCTTACCTACGTTTTGCTTAGCTGAAACTTTATCTCCCACTTGAACATTCACGGAGCTTAAGTTTTGATAAATGGTAAAAAAGTCTCCATGCTTAATTAATACTGCTTTTTTTAATGGCGTTATTTGCTGCACTTGGGCCACTTCGCCTGCAAAAACGACTCTAGCATTTGAACCACTTTCGGTAGAAATCTCGATGCCACTATTATGGACCATTAAGGATTTAAAAACAGGATGTGGTTGGTCGCCATAGCCGAGAGAAATGGCTCCTTTTTCAACAGGCCAAGGCAATCTGCCTTTATTCGCTTTAAAATTATCGGATACTATTTTCCCTTCTGGTGTTAGTATAATTTTCGTAGATGATTCAATCGCTTTCTTTTCGGTGGCTGTAATTTTAGGGTTTGCTTTTACGTTTGCCGCTGCCGTTTTTTTATTGGCGGCTGCAATGGCTTCTCGAACTAATTTTTGAATTTGAGCATCAATCTTTTTCGTTTCTTGTTGCTTTTTCTTGATTTCGGCCGCTATTTTGCCTTTTTCTTTTTGAATTTGAAGCGCTATTTTTTCTTGTTCTTTTTTCTCTTTTACAAGTTCTTCTTTCTCTTTTTCATTCTCTTTTATCAGTTTTTCTTTTTCGGTCTTTTGAAGTACTATTTGATTGGTAAATCCTTTTAGTTGATTGGTGGCTACTTCTATTTCTTGACCTTGCATTTTACGGTAACTTGCATATTGCTTCATATATTGAGCCCGTTTATACGCTTGCAAAAAGTTTTCTGAAGACAATAGAAACATAGCGCGACTTTGTTCTGATCGACTTTTATACGATTTTAAAATCATAGCCGAATAATCTTTTCTCAACTGTTCTAAATCTTTGTTAAGTTGATTGATTTTAAGCTGATTGATATAAATATCATTATTTAACAACTTCGTTTGTTTTTCGGTTGTTTTGATAAGTTTCTCTTTTAATCCAATTTTTTCTTTTTGAATAGACATCTGCGTAAGAACCGACTTTTCTTTACTTTTTACAGATTTCAAGAGCTGTTCTTTCTCCTGAATTTCTAACTGAATTTTTGCTTTTCTATTTTCGAGTTCTTCTTGCGTTGGTGGTTGGCTCCACATTTTGATAGTGAAGCAAAAGAAAACGAGTAGTGTAAAAAGAAATTTTGGCATTTTTCTGTTTATTTTTTCAATTCTGTTTAATATAAATTCTATCATAACCATTTGGAACACTATACGGAAAATTTAATTCTTCGTTGAAAGTAATCGAATTATAATCAATATTGATGGTGGTTTTTTCTGTTTTCTGTATGGCATTTATGGTCATCCCTGTTGGCAATATTGCTGATGGAAATTCTTGAAAACTCGAATAATTTACCTCGAAATTCCGTTCCTTTTCTGGTTGACTAATTTCCTGTTTTTTTAACAAAAAACGTACTGCATCAAAAGAAAATGATTTCTCTCCATTACTTTCATTAGAATTCAGTTTAATCAACTTATCGGTTTCAGAGAATAAATAGTTCCCCTTAGTTAAATCATCTATTGGTTTGCCTAATAGCATATTTTGTATTTTAGAAAAATTTAAATCGGTTCCCAACCATTGACTTAATAATTCGTAATCGCCTTCAAAATAAGAACCGTTTATTTTTTCATAATATTTTACTTCTAAAGGCGTTATCAAAGCTTTTGCCATGGTTATTCCTAAAACGCGAATACTAATCAGAATTTGCTCGTCTTTCTTTATTTTTACTTCGGCAGAAACACTTTGTGAGTTGTCTTCGTGTTTGTATTTTGCACTTGCTCTTATGTATAACGTAGAGAAATCTATTTTATTACCGTAATGATTTTGAATAACTTTTTCAGCTGTTACTATACTATCTGCAGCTATTGGTGTTTTGGCATCAACAAGAACTGCTTTTGATTTACAGGACACTAATAGTAGCGAACTAGTAAGACAAACTAAAATAAAAACCTTTAAATTGATGAATCCTTTATTCATTATTTCTTTTGCTTTTGTATTAGTTCGTTAGCTTTTGAAAAATATTTTTCTTTCTTAATTGCATCACCCAAACCATTATAAGCTTCTCCTAATTGAATGGTAAAGTTAATTTCGAGCGCATCGTCATCAACCACAAAATCAATACCTGAATCTAAAACCTTAATCGCTTTTTTATAGTTTTTCAACTGATTATTTGCCAATCCAGCATAATAATAAAACTGTGGCTGTGTTGGAAAAAGTTGAGTTAAATTATCTGACTTCTTTTCTAAAACATCAAATTGTTGATTTTCGGTATAAGCTTGCATCAATAAAAGTAGCGCTTCAACATCGTCTTCTTTATCTATTAGATACATTTCAAAATATTTGATCGCTTGAGCCCAATTGGATTTAGAATAATAAAATTTCCCTATTTCTTTTGCAACTCTTACTTCTTTATCATTTTCAAAATAAACTAACGCTTTATCAAAATCAGATTCATATTTGGGGTTATTTTTAGTAAAAAGCAAAAACTCATTCAACATTCGGTGTTTAATTTTAGAATCTATATTTTTACTAGGGAAAACAATATTCATCGCTTTCACTGCATTATCTCCGTCGTTATTGTTTAAATGAAATTTAAACAAACTGACTTGAGCCCAATCAGAAGTTGGAATTTCCTTTTCTAATTTTCGGGCAATTTCTAATGCTTTTTCTTCTTGATTACTTTGAGAGTATAAATAAATAAGTGAAATATAATTCGATTCTTCTTTTGGAAACTTCTTAATTTGATCTAATAAATTAAATTTTTCTGAGGATTGGTATTTTGCCTCTTTAAGAATATCCGCTTTATATAAATCTCTTTTATCCGATTTACCGAATTTAGCATTCAATTCATTGATAAGATCCAACGCTTTATCAAACTGTTGGGTTTTCATATACAATGAAGTCAAGTCTTCTTTATACTCTTCTTTAAACGGGATCAATTTTTCTACCACTACAATTGCTTGAGCAAAGTCGTGTGTATCATAACAAACATCATACATTCCGACCCAAGCCCAACGATTATTCGGGTCCATTTTAGTAACTTTTTCAAAGTTATCATAGGCTTCTTTATACTTTTTTTGAGCTAAATAATTCTTCCCTAATTCAAAATAAATCACTGGATTTTCAGGTTGAATTACCATGCCCTTTTCTAAAGCAATAATGGCTTTGTCATAGTTTTCGATGCTTCGCTGTTGAATTGCATCGTAGAACAAATCTTGAAATCCGTCGTCTATAGTCACAACATCATTCGTTGGTTCGTCTTGAGCCATAGCGATATTGGGAACACAAAGCATTCCATAAAACAACAGACAATAGATTGCAGTTTTTTTCATTTTTTTTATTCTAAAACAGAATAATCTCCAATACTAATGCTTTTGAAATTTCCGTTAAAATTTACGTGATTCCCAATCATAGCATTGTCTAAATTGGCATCGATAAGATGAACATGCGTTTGTATCAAACTGTTTTTTATTTTAGTATTGATTACATGGGTACCTTTTCCGAGTGATACATTTGGACCAACGATTGAATTGATAATCGCTACATCCTCATCTATAAAACAGGGCGGAATAATAGTAGCATTTTCAAGACGAACATTGTCGGAAACTAGGTTTTCTCCGTCTTTATGTAAAAACCCTAACATTCTTGTATTCGTATCAACGGTAACGTCTTTATTGCCACAATCCATCCATTCATCAACCTTACCCGGCACAAATTTCATGCCTTTTGTCATCATTTGTTTAATTCCGTCATTTATTTGATATTCGCCACCATGAATAATATTATTATCCAATACCGCTTGAAGTTCGTTTCTCAAAACAGCCACATCTTTAAAATAGTAAATTCCAATTACCGCTAAATCGGAAACAAACTCTTTTGGTTTTTCAACTAGTTCAATAATTTCTCCGTCGGCATTTAAATTAACGACACCAAAAGCTTCTGGTTGGTCTACCTGTTTAACCCAAATGACACTATCGGCAGTTTTATCTAAATCAAAATCGGCGCGAATTAAAGTATCCGCATACGCAATTACCGCTGGACCGCTAAGAGATTCTTTAGCACACATGATAGCGTGACCCGTTCCTAATGCTTCATTTTGATAATAAATTGTTCCTTTTGCTCCTAATTTTTGGGCGATGGCAATCAAATCTTCTTCTACTTTTTTGCCAAAACTTTCATGGATTATAAAAGCGACTTCATCAATATCTTGATTTAACACACCTGCAATATCTTCTACCAAACGGTGAACGATTGGTTTTCCTGCAATGGGAATTAATGGCTTTGGGATGGTTAATGTATGTGGGCGAAGGCGTGAGCCACGACCTGCCATTGGTACTATTATTTTCATATTAATAAGTATTAAGATTTTTGTATTAAGTATTAAGACTTAATTATTTATATTAATTATTAGCACTTCGACTGCGCTCAGTGTGACGAACTGCTTACTGCTCACCAAACTTCGGGATGAACACTGCTCATTATTTTAATCCTGTACTTCCAAAACCGCCTTCACCACGAAATGTTTCTGAAAGTGCATCAACAGAAAACCATTCGGCACGCTCGTGTTTGGCAATGATTAATTGGGCAATTCGTTCGCCGTTTTCCACCACAAAATTTTCATTGGATAAATTTACTAAAATCACCCCGATTTCGCCTCGATAATCCGCATCAACAGTTCCGGGTGAATTGAGAACTGTAATTCCTTTCTTGGCCGCCAATCCGCTACGCGGACGAACTTGTGCTTCATACCCTATAGGTAATTCAATAAAAAGTCCTGTTTTTACAATGGTTCTTTCTAGTGGTTTTAATTCAATTGACTCGGACAAATTTGCTCTTAAATCCATTCCCGCTGAGGCAATGGTTTCATAATTGGGTAATTCGTGTTGTGATTTATTGATGATTTTTATGGTCATTTTATATTGATTTTCTTTTTATGATTCTGAGTAATGTTTCTTTTTCACTATAATAGATAAAGTATAAAAATATGCCTAATAAAATAATTTTTACTAGATAATTATCTCGTAAATACGGTACGTAAAAAGAGACCGCAGAGAAGACAATTGTTACTCCCAAATAACTGAAAATTTTATTAAAATCATAAGGAATAGGATAATATTTTTGCCCTAGTTTATAGGAAATAATCATCATACTTCCATAAGCCGCAATGGTGGCAATGGCCGAACCTATATAACTGTATTTTTGGATGAGAATGAAATTCAATGATAATGTAACTATAGCTCCAATAATTGAAATGTAAGCGCCGAATTTGGTTTTATCCATGAGTTTGTACCAAACGGATAAATTAGTATAAATTCCAAGAAAAAAATTTGCTAAAACAATTAACGGAACCACTTCAAGTGCATACCAATACTCTGGTTTTGGTACTAAAATATACTTGAGTAAATCAACAAAAACCACAACAAACAAACAGATGAATGAGCCAAAAATGACAAAATATTTTGTAATCGTGGCATAGGTTTGTGGTGCATTTTCATTATTGGCATAACTAAAAAAGAATGGTTCAATTCCTAAAGTATAAGCAGTTCTATATAAAACCATGAACATTCCAATTTTATAACAAGCAGAATAAGCTCCGATATCGGACTTTGAAACCCCTAATTTTTCTAGCAGAATTTTATCTAAATGTTCGTTGATGGCAAAGGCAATTCCGGCAATTAATATCGGGAAGGCATAACGAAACATTTTTCTCCATAAAGCAGCATCGAATTTCCAACTTATTCTGAAATAATCGGGAGACAGAATAAGGAATGTGATTAAACTAGAAATAAGTCCGGCAACAAAAACATAACCTACTTCAAAATTTGGGTAGTACATTATTTTCAACCACGAGTAGTTTGGATTTTGTACCCATTTTGGTAAAAAAATCAAAAAGAAAACATTCAATAATAGATTTATTGTAACATTTAATATTTTGATGACAGCATATTTCATTGGACGTTTTTCAGCTCTAAGTCGCGAAAACGGAATGATGACCAAAGCATCCAAAACTAATATCCAAATGGCATAAGTGATGTTTTCAATACCAATGTTTGTCCAATCAGCTACCGTTTTTCTATAAAACAAACCCAATAATAAGAACACGATTGACGACCAAAACAAGGAAACCATTGCGGTTGAAATGACCGACTTTTTGTTTTCTTCTTTGTTATAAAACCTAAAAAAAGCGGTTTCCATTCCATACGCAAGCACCACATTAAAAAAAACTAAATAGGCAAAAATTAATGCGACATCTCCATTGGCTGCTCTGTTGGGTAAATAATAAACAAAAATAGGATTGAGAATAAAACTAATTATTCTAGGCAAAACCGTCGCTAAGCCGTAAATAAGTGTTTGTTTAAAGAGGTTTTTATAAAGGCTCAATGAAGTTAATTTTATCGTATGGAACAAAAATAACCATTAAATCCATTACAAAAAAAAAGAGCCAACAATTGTTGACTCTTTTTTAAGGTATATTGAATTAAATATTATCCTTTCAATGCCTCAGCACCACCAACGATTTCTAAAATCTCATTAGTAATGGCCGCTTGACGGGCTTTATTGTAGGTTAATTTCAATTGGTTTCTCAATTCAGTCGCGTTGTCGGTTGCTTTGTGCATTGCCGTCATACGCGCACCGTGTTCAGAAGCAAAAGAATCTCTAATCGCTTTGTATAATTGTGTTTTCAGTGATTTTGGAATCAACGTCAATACAATTTCTTCTTTGGATGGTTCAAAGATGTATTCTCCTGTCGAAGCTGGAACATCTGATTGAATTGGTGCCAACGGTAAAAATTGTTCTACCTGAACGATTTGTGTAGCGGCATTTTTAAATTGGTTGTAAATCAATTCAATTTTATCATACTCGCCCGAAACAAATTTTTCAGTTAATGTTTCCGCAATTTGAGAAACTCTCTCAAAAGTTAATTCGTCAAAAATTTCACTCTTGTTATCGATAACCGTATTGGTTTTTCTTAAAATATCATTTCCTTTTTTACCTATTGCAAAAATATCTACTTGTTTGCCCGCATAGCTTTCGGCTACTTCTTTCGCTTGCTTAATAACATTAGAATTAAAAGCTCCTGCTAAACCTCTGTTCGAAGTTATAGCCACTATGAGTACTTTGTTAACTTCGCGTTGTGCCGTAAATTCACCTCCGGCATCTCCATCTAACGTTGCACTCACATTTTGTAAAAGCTCGGTTAGTTTTTCGGCATAAGGTCGCATCGCTGTAATAGCATCTTGAGCTTTTTTCAGCTTTGCTGCAGAAACCATTTTCATCGCAGATGTAATTTGCATCGTTGATGAAACAGAACTGATTCGATTACGTATTTCCTTTAAATTTGCCATTTTGTAAAAGTTAGAAGTTAGAAGAGGGAAGCTGGGAGTAAGATTTTAACTTCCTACTTCCATCTTCCTGTTTCCGTCTTATTAATATTTCGCTGAAAGTTCTTTTGCAACACTTTCTAAAACGTCGGTAATTTTGTCGTCTAATTTACCCGCTTTTAAAGCATCTAAAATATCTCTGTGCTTGTTATTTAAGAAATCGATGTAACTTCTTTCGAACTCTTTTACCTTGTTTACAGGAACATTTCTTAACAAGTTTTTAGAACCTGCGTAGATAATTGCAACCTGATCTTCTACAGTATATGGATCATTTACTGCTTGTTTCAAGATTTCAACGTTTCTTCTTCCTTTTTCGATTACGTTTAAAGTAACGGCATCAAGGTCAGAACCAAATTTTGCAAACGCTTCCAATTCACGGAATTGTGCTTGGTCTAATTTTAAGGTACCCGCAACTTTTTTCATCGATTTAATTTGTGCATTTCCACCCACACGTGATACAGAAATACCTACGTTAATCGCCGGACGAACTCCTGAGTTAAACAAATCTCCATCTAAGAAAATCTGTCCGTCTGTAATCGAAATTACGTTAGTTGGAATATAAGCAGAAACGTCACCTGCTTGTGTTTCGATAATTGGTAATGCTGTTAATGAACCGCCACCTTTTACAATACCTTTTAAAGTATCTGGTAAATCGTTCATGTCTTTTGCAATTCCGTCATCTGCAATTACTTTACACGCTCTTTCTAATAAACGAGAGTGTAAATAGAATACGTCTCCAGGATAGGCCTCACGACCTGGTGGTCTTCTTAACAAAAGAGACACCTCACGATAGGCCACCGCTTGTTTTGATAAATCATCATAGATAATCAAAGCAGGACGCCCTGAATCTCTAAAATATTCTCCAATTGCCGCTCCAGCCATTGGTGCATAAACCTGCATTGGTGCTGGATCAGAAGCGTTAGCCGCTACAATTGTAGTGTAAGCCATAGCGCCTTTTTCTTCTAATGTTTTTGCAATGTTAGCAACTGTAGACGCTTTTTGTCCTATCGCTACATAAATACAATATACCGGTTGACCTGCGTCATAAAATTCTTTTTGATTCAAAATGGTATCGATACAAACAGTCGTTTTTCCTGTTTGACGGTCACCAATAACCAACTCACGTTGTCCTCTTCCAACTGGAATCATCGCATCGATAGATTTGATTCCGGTTTGTAAAGGTTCTGTAACTGGTTGACGGAAGATAACTCCTGGAGCTTTTCTTTCTAGTGGCATTTCGTATAATTCGCCACCGATTGGTCCTTTACCATCGATTGGCTCACCTAGAGTATTTACCACACGACCTACGATTTTCTCTCCAACTTTAAGAGACGCAATACGTTGTGTTCTTTTTACGGTAGAACCTTCTCTAATTCCGGTTGATGGTCCTAAAAGTACCACTCCAACATTGTCTTCTTCTAAGTTCAAAACGATAGCTTCCAATCCGTTGTCGAATTGAACTAACTCACCGTATTGAGCGTTTGATAACCCGTAAACACGAGCAATACCATCACCTACTTGAAGTACTGTTCCTACTTCTTCTAAAGTTGCACCTGATTCAAAACCAGATAGTTGTTTTTTTAATATTGCTGAAATTTCAGCTGGATTGATTTCTGCCATTTTGATATATCTTTAATGGTAATCTAGTTACTAAATTCTCTTTTTAATTCTTGCAATCTGTTAGACACAGATGCATTATATTGTTTATCGCCTATTCTTAAAACAAATCCTCCAATTATTGATGGATCAACAGTATTTTGAATAGTTATTTTTTTGGTTGAAATAGTTGCCGCTTTTGCCAAAATCTTAGCTTCTAATTCAGCTGTGATCGGAAAAGCAGTAGTTACATTTGCCACCTCAACACCGTTCAATTCATCAAACTGTGTGTTATATTGTAGAGCAATTGCTTCTAAAATTTCAAATCTTTTATTCTCCTTTAGCAATCTGAAAAGCGAATTGGTTTCTGCTTGAACGGAACTAAAAACTTCTGAAAGCGCTTTCATCTTCACTTCAGAAGAGATGATAGGACTTGCCAAAAATTCTTTTAAATCAGCGCTAGAAACAACTGCCGTAATGATTGACTTCATATCATCATTAACTTGGTTTGCTTTTCCTGTTGAAACCGCAGTTTCTAAAATTGCTTTTGCATATCTAATCGCAGCTCTTGACATAACGATTAATTTAATTTAACATCACCCAACATTTTCTCAACCAATTTGGTTTGAGATTCTTTGTTAGATAATTCTTCTTTTAATAATTTTTCGGCTATTTCTAAAGATAATGTTGAAACTTGAATTTTCAATTCATTCATTGCCGCATTTTTTTCGCTTTCGATAGCTGCCTTAGCTTGTTCAATCATTTTTTGACCAGCCACTTGAGCTTCCGCTTTCGCATCACTAATCATTTTTTCTTTGATTTCACGTGCTTCTTTCATCATTGCCTCTCTATCCGATCTAGCTTCAGCTAATAATTTCTCATTATCTGATTTTAGGTTTTGCATATCTCTTTTTGCAATTTCGGCCGAATGCAAGGCATTTTTGATTCCTTCTTCTCTTTCGTTGATGGTATCCAAAATTGGTTTCCATGCGAATTTTTTCAATAATAAAATCAATCCTACGAAAATGACGAATTGCCAGAAGAACAATCCTAACGAAAAATCACTTATTAACTTATCCATAGTACAATATAATTATAGTCTTTTATTTTAATTTTTTAAACATAAGCCACAACCAACCGTTGTGGCTTATTGTTTTTTTTAGTTTTCAGAAACTGCAAATAATGCAGCAAATCCGATACCTTCAATAAGAGCTGCTGCGATCAACATCGCTGTCTGGATTTTTCCAGAAGCGTCTGGTTGACGAGAGATAGCGTCCATTGCTGAACCACCAATTCTTCCGATACCAATACCTGCTCCGATTACTACTAATCCTGCTCCGATAATTCTAGGAATTGTCATAAAAATATGTATTAAAAATTAAACATTCAATTAAACTTGCAAGCGCACCGTTTGGCACTTCGATTAAAATGACCTGTGGCCTTTTTAATGATGTGCTTCTTCATGATGATGCTCTTCTACAGCAGAACCAAAATAAAGCGCTGACAACATTGTAAATATATACGCTTGCAATAATGCAACTAATATTTCAATCATAGAAATTGCGAAAGAAAGTACAAATGATAAGCTACTTCCTAACCAGCTTTTAAAAATAAACATCAATCCTATCAAACTCATTAATACGATATGACCCGCCACTATGTTAGCATAAAGACGAATCATCAAGGCAAATGGCTTAATGAAAACACCTAACAATTCTATAGGAGCTAAAACTATTTTCATTAGCACAGGAACTCCTGGCATCCAAAAAATGTGCCCCCAATAATCTTTTTTTGCTGTAAATGTGGTGATTAAAAAAGTAAGCAAAGCCAAACAAGCTGTTACTGCAATATTACCGGTAACATTGATTCCGAATGGCGTTAGACCAAATATATTTAAAAACCAAACAAAGAAGAAAATGGTCAATAAATAACTCATGTATTTTTTATAATGCTTTTCTCCAATATTTGGAATCGCAATTTCGTCTCTAACGTATAATACGATTGGCTCAAATATACGTCCAACACCTGATGCTATATTTCCGTTTTTAGCATACGATTTTGCCAAGCTTCTAAATAATAAAAACATCAATAAAGCTACTACAAATATCATAAATACATTTTTGGTAATAGAAAAATCGAGTGGTTTTGTATTGGTTGGGTAGTGCTTTTCGTTTAAAGTTAAAGCAGCTTCTTTACTATCAACTTTATAAATTTTACCATGATGCAATTGATAGAAATTACCATTTACTTCAGCTGTTTCTTCTCCGTGATGAAATTTAGATGATGAGAAAACTTGTACACCGTTATCATATAGAATAACAGGCAGAGGAAAACCTACATGCACTTGTTCTCCAGCTTCATTTTTGT
This sequence comes from Flavobacteriaceae bacterium, assembly GCA_947464335.1. Classification (GTDB taxonomy): domain Bacteria; phylum Bacteroidota; class Bacteroidia; order Flavobacteriales; family Flavobacteriaceae; genus Flavobacterium. Next base: position 36,675 of record CANHWG010000009.1, on the reverse strand, counting down.
AACCAAAAATATTGAAATCATATGAGTCTTGTAAGTGATGGTCTATAAACTCCTTGATTTCTGTTTTGATGTCTTTAGGTTCTGCTTCTTTTTCACCATGTGCTACTCCGGCTTCATGTGCTTGAGTTGAAGCCACAACAGTATCATTCACAGGATTAGCATAATTTATCAAAGACATACACACCATTAAAGTGCATATAAAAAATTGCAGTGGTTTTCTTGAAATCACCATATCGAATAATTAACTTATATTAACGTTTTCAAATTTGGTGCAAAAGTACAATTAAAATTAGTATTAAAAAGCAATACGATTAATATTTTTATTGAATTATCGATTATGAAGCATTTTACTGCTTATTATTTAATATCCTGATAGTTAAAATCGTTTCTGTTGCTAAAAAATAAATAAAAATTATAAAAAAATTTATTTTTTCTAATGCTGGTTGATGTAACGAAGCCTTTAGAATAGGCTGTATTAAAAGATAAGCAACTACTAATTTTATAGACGTGAGTAATAGAAATGTATAGCCAACATTATCAATATTTCGCTCTTTTACTTTAACTAATATGCCAACAATTAGTATAGAAAAAACGGAAAACAAACCATATAGTAATGGGATAGAATAAATGAAATTATCTTCAATTGTATTAACTACTAGTAAGTAGAAAATTAATTTGTGAATAATTAAACCGATTACTGCTATGAGTATAATTGTAAATAATGGTTTTGTCTTCATTTGTTTTCGTCCATTTTATTAATTTCTTTTAATTGCCTATTTATATTATAAAAAGCAATGCCAACACCTACGATTGTTGTAATTTTAATATAAATGTTATGATTGTTAAGAAATTTTTGGTCGAGCCATTGTCCTAATTGGGAAAAGAGAAATACAATAACACCCATTTGAATAGGAATGTTTATTAGTGCCAGCCATTTGTTACGCTGTTTTTTCTTCTGAGGATTTTCCATCGCTTATCATAGTTTTTACATGTGGTTTCATTATACAAGTAGCGCTGAATTCTGCTCCTGGCTCAACTGATAATTTACCACAGACTACATCGCCAATAATATGTGCTTTGGATTTTATATTTAGGATTTCTTGAACTTGAATTTTGCCTTCAAACCTTCCTTCGATATCGGCATTTTTACAAATAATATCCCCTTTTACACTTCCTGCTGGGCCAATTACAATTTTCCCTTTCGATTGAAAATTACCCACTAAGTGACCGTCCAATCGAAAATCAGCTGGCGAATTTATATTTCCAGTAATTGTGGTTCCCTCAACAATTCTGTTGGTTTTACCTAAAAGATCGGTATATGATTTTGGACTTTTCTCAAACATGTTATCTATCCTTTTTTTCCTGAACTAGGCATTCCAGGTGATGGTGGTGGGCCTAACTTCTCGCCATCGGGTTGTTTATCTTTACCATCAAATTCGTTTTGCATTTCTTGATTTTGTTGGGGTTGCTGATTAACTTCTACTGGTGGTTTTGGCTTTTGTATTGCTGCAACTTTTTCAATAGTTCCATCCCAATTGGGTTGTGGCGCTGTGTCAGGAAGATTTCCAGCTAAATATTCCGCTATATTCTTTTTAATTTGAACAATAGTATAATTTTCGACAGAAATAATTATTGGGGTATCCTGTACTTTATATTCTTTAAATTCTTTAAGAACAGAGGTGATTCCTTTCGCCAAATCTTCAGAAGTAATTCCGTGAATAACTACAAAATTATCCGTCATTGTATAAATATCCAATGAAACTGAAAGCTTTGTTAAATTTCTCTCGGTAATAAATTTATTGATTTTTTCACGTAAGGTTTTCGTTGCCTTATTTTCAAAATCAGTTGTTGCATACAAAACCTTCCAGTTTTTAGAAGGCGCATTTGACAATTGTAATGATTCAAGTTTAGGTAAATCTACTGTAATCATTTTTTCGGCTTTCTTTCCTTCTTCGCTGTTCGGATAGTTTAAAGAAACAAAATTTAAGGCCGTTTTAAATTCATTTAGACCACTTAATTTTCCCGTTATTTGTGCTTTTAACAATTCTAGTTTTGGAACAATTTCGTCGCCTGTAAATCGGTTTATAGCGTTTTCTGTTCCTGCCAAAGCGGCTTTAAATTCGCCGTCTTTATTTTGTTTATATAATTTTTGATACACCACACTTGGAGAATCACTAGATTCTTCGGCTTCACTGTTTGGATTGAGTAAAATTTGAGCATACCTAGAGTTTGGATACTGAGAAATGATGCTTGACTTTATCGCTTCTGCTTTTTCTTTATCTAAAATTTCGTAAAGCTTATACAAATTATACATGGAAGGCAATACTAATCTTTCTTCAGGATTGTCGCCCATTAATTTTTCAAATCTATTTATAGCATATTGAAATTCTTTAAACTTTTCTTTATAAATTATTCCTAACTGATAATTGGCAAAGTTTCTTTCTTTACTCAAACTATCAATTAATGATTGAGAAGTTGGGATAAGTTTACTATAAAATGCGGTTGTATAGCGTTCTTCAACAACCTTTTCTCCTTTGGAGTCTTTTTCTGAATCTGAATCCTTTGCATCTGAATCTTTATCATCGGTGGTTCCTTTTTCGGAAAGTGAAGCAACGCGCCAATTATCTTTTAATTTTCTTTTTCCCCATATTTTTGCAAATTCTACTTTACCAAAAGCTACCGAGGTTGGGTTATAAAAATAAAAAACGCCTCCGGTAGTTCCTGCAGTTGGAGAAACATCATTGGATTCTTTTGGATTAGATTTAGCTTTACCCGAATTTTTACCGACACCTTCAATACTTAATCCACCACTGTTTTTAGCAATGTTTTCTTGGATTTTCGCTTCCTTTTCGGCCAACTTTTTCTTAGCTTCCTCTTCTTTTTTAAGTTTGGTTATGTAGTTTTCAAAATACTTAGTTCTATCGTCAGTTGACATATAATAGAGCGATATTATACTATCGTTTTTTTGAGCTATTCCTTCATATTTGATGACCTCGTCTAGATTTTCTCGTTTCTTTTTTATCAAATTAAATTCTCTTGTTCTTGGTTTTAAATTAACCATTGTACTGTCGAAATATTTTCCAGCTTTAATAAACTTAGATTCAATAAAATAAATATCCGCTAAGTTTCTATAATTTGAAGCGGCTAAATAAGTGTCTTGTGTTTTCTTTTTTAATGAAAGATTATATTCTTTTATAGCCAACTCTCTATTATTTGTCTTTTCTCTATAGAGCGCTAATTGATGGTGTAAAACATCTAAGAAAGGTCTGTTCTCTCTATCTTTTAGCAAATCGTCGAATTTTTTAAGGAAAGCAATCGTATCTCCTTTCTTATAATCAAATTGTGCCGCTTGTCTAGCATGAGCTTGAATAACATAGGATTTTGCAGCTTTTCTGCGCATGTCTATCACACTCTGATAACTAGTATAAGCACTGTCTTTATATCCTAATTGTTCATATAGCTGTCCTAATATGAAGTTATATCGGGAAACTTCCTCATTTGATTTGGTAAACTCCTTAGCTATTTTAAGTTTGGCAACCGCGCTATCATTTTGTTGTAAATTAATAAATGCCTGAGCTAGGGTTGCATTGGCGTCAGCAAATATTTGATCCTTAAACTTAATTTCCTTTAACAACTTTCGGAGATTGTTAACTGCCAAAGCATCATTATCAAGACGCATGTTAGTCTTTTCTCTCCAAATTTTTACGATATAAATTTTATCGCTATTCGGAGATTTATTTAAAACATAATTGAAGGCATCTAGTGCTGGAACAAATCTTTGATCGTAATATCTTGCTTTTCCTAGCATTAGATAAGCTTCGTCCATTTGTGGGTTTCTTTCGGAACCACCAATATTCATGGAGTGTTTTTGGATGGCTTTTGTTGCTTTGGTTTCAGCTTTTTCAAAGTTGGCATTTTTGGTTTGCCCTGGCATCATCGTTTGCTGTGACACTTGCATTCGTTCTACAGGCAATATCTCCCAAAAATTATCAATATTTGCTTGTTTTACCTCTGCTATTCCTTTTTCAATAGCAATACCTCCATTGTATAAAACATTGTCTTTAGTAGTAAGCGCATGATAATTTCTAGACAGCATGGTATCTTTTTTGGTAGAACAAGCTATCAAAAAAATCAATAATACCGAACAGAAGATATATTTATTTGTATTAGTTTTCAAATCAAAACGTTTAGTGTGATAACGCAATTAAGCTATAAATAGTATAACTAACTGGTAAAAATACGTTTCTTTTTGATATAGCAAAAAATTAGACTGCAAAAAACGCTTCTAGTTCTTTTAAAGTTTCAGGAGATGTTTGAATGTCTTTAACCACTTCACCTAAACTAAGCGCTACAATTCTGTTGCAAACCTCAACCGTATGTACCAAATCGTGTGAAGAAACTAAAACAGTAATATTCGGATCTTCTGCTAATTCTTTGATAATGATTTTCAATCGGTTTACCGTAGTTGGATCCAAATTGGCAAAAGGTTCATCCAAAATTATAACTTCAGGATTTCCTATTAACGTAGCAATAATTCCCACTTTTTTCATATTTCCTTTAGATAAATCTCGAAGGTATTTTTTACTGTTTAATATTTCACCATTAAAAAAATCGTCGTGTTTTTTTAATAAAGCATCAACATCGGCTTTGTTTTGTCCGCGTAAATCGCCTATGAAATAAAAATATTCTTCCGCTGTTAAATACCCAATTAAAAAGCTTTCATCAATAAATGCCGAAGTAAAGGGTTTCCATGCTTCGCTTTGGTCAACTTGAACTTGGTTGTTACTGATAGACCCAGAACTTGGCTGAATTAAATCTAATAACAAACTAAAAAAAGTGGTTTTTCCTGCTCCGTTATTTCCAACTAATCCAAAGCTTTGTCCTTTTGGAATTTCAAGATTTTGAATATTTAAAACCGTTCTTTCAAGATTATATCTTTTGGTTAAATTAGTTACTTGTATCATAATTGTTGTGTCTGTTTAAAATTAATTTTTTTGTTTGTAAGCAGCTATGGTAGCGTATTTTTCTGTTTTGTAAATTTTCTCTATTTTATTGAAAACAACGTTTCTAAAAGCAAATCCTAAAACTCCGGCAGCGGCTACGAATAGTAATCCAACATTCGGTGAAAATAAATAGTATCCTAAAGTATATAATCCCATAGGAACCAACATTTTGGGCAACGAAATCAACATCGTTTTTACATTAAAAGCTTGTTTATCGCCAAAAGCTTGTTTGGAAGTCGTTAAATCGATAGGCGTTTTTACAAAAGCACCACCAAGCATTACCAAATGCGAATTGACGCCAATGTTAAAAATCGCACCAACTACAATAATCAAGTAAGTGTGTAATCCGAAATACAAATAAAAAGAGGCTAAAATTGTAGAAATCACGGTTCCAATAACCATCAACCACCATTTAGAACTGATGTATTCTCGGTATTGGATATTTTGGCTCATCATCAATTGGTAATAAGCGCTATCCCAACTCGGAACAAACTGCCCGAAGGTGAACAAAAATCCACCCGAAACAAATACTCCGGCAAACACTTTCATCCACGGATTGTCGTAAGATTCTATAGATTGAGTGAAAAATAACAACCCATAAAAGATGAAAATAACACTCATAATCAAGGTTGTTCTCGAACGTTTGTTGCGCTTTAATAAGCGAATGTCATTTTTTAGAAAAGTACCCAAAGTACCAAATTGATTCAGCCAAGTAAAATTTTCCGTTTTGGCTTCTGTACCTTTTTTTGCCAAACCTGTATCTAGATTTAATCTCTTTTTAAAATAATCGAACGATAAATAATAAGTTATAATAACTAAAAGTATCGGCAGCAAAAACAAATAATTTGTAGTATACATACCGTGAAAAAAAGATTGAGTATAATCGGTTATATCAAATAGTTGGTAATATTGAGCAACTCCTAAACTACCCACAATTGCCACTAGAAAATAAAAGATACTATTCTTGTTATTTATTAATACATTGATAAAATTATTTGAATAAATGAACGCTGCTATAGCCAAATGCCAAAGAATAGCTTGATATCCAAAACCTTCGTAAACTAATCGCGCTGTAAAGGGTAAAAAGAAAAAAGCATGGGCCACATTAAAAAAAGAAATAATAGTCTTTCCAAGGGAATAGTGAACAATTGAGCTTTTATTTATGGGCAATATTATTAAAGGCTTGATATTGGTAACGGGCATTTTCTGCAAAAAATAGCGTAATACTAAATCACCAAGTAAATAATAAATTAGGTATTTATTTACAGTCTCTAGAGGTTTTAAATTATATTCTTCCATAATATCATATGAAAAAACGCCCAATGCTAAAAATTCTAAAGTAATTAAGACTGCAAAAAATCCTAAAATAATTTTTAAAGCAATATTACTTCCAAAAGAAGCTGAACGCAAAAAGGATTTCCACTCGAGGTTGATAAAGTGTTTAAACATGATTACTATTGTTTAGGTTTTCGAAATTAGTTATTAAATGTAAAAAATTGTTACACACTTTCAAACTTACTTTGCTAATCATTGCTAATTCTTACCTTTGCAAAAATTATTCTTCATGCAATCATTTTATAAATTACAAATCAAAGAAGTAAAAAACGAAACCGCCAATGCTATTTCTGTTGCTTTCAATATTCCGGCCGAATTAAAATCGACATATCAATGTATTGCTGGTCAATATGTAAACCTTAAATTGACACTTGACGGACAGGAAATTCGTCGTGCTTATTCGGTTTGTTCTTCGCCCAATAGTGGAGAATTGCGCATCGCCATTAAATCGGTTAAAAATGGTCATTTTTCCAAATTTGCCAATGAGAATTTAAAAGAAGGCGATATCCTAGAAGTAAGTCAGCCCGAAGGTAAATTCACGTTTGAACCTTCATTTTCAAATCAGAAAAATTATGCGGGATTTGCAGCTGGTAGCGGAATCACTCCTGTTATGTCTATTTTGAAATCCGTTTTAGAAAGCGAACCTAATAGTACTTTTGTTTTGGTTTACGGTAATAAAAATCCGGAAGAAACAATTTTTTACAACGAGTTACACGAATTACAATTGAAATATGTTGGACGCTTTTTTGTGCATTATGTTTTCAGTCAAGCTAAAGTTGATGGGGAACTTTTTGGCCGAATTGATAGGTCGGCCGTTAACTTTGTTTTGAATAACAAACACACACAAAAGACCTTTGACAAATTCTATTTATGTGGACCGGAAGAAATGATTAATTTAGTTTCAAATGTGTTGAAAGAGAACAGTGTCTTGGAAAAAAACATCAAATTTGAATTATTCTCAACTTCATCTGCTAAAGAAAATGCAGCTCTTGAAGGTTCTACTGGTCATACTAAAATTACAGTTTTGGTTGACGACGAAGAAACTACTTTTGAAATGTCTCAGAAACAAACCATTTTAGAAGCCGCATTAAAGCAAGGTTTAGATGCACCTTATTCTTGTCAGGGCGGAATTTGTAGTTCTTGCTTAGCGCGAATTACAAACGGAACTGCCGAGATGAAAAAGAATTCTATTTTGACTGATGGCGAAATTGCCGAAGGATTGATTTTAACTTGTCAGGCACATCCAACATCTGCAGAACTTTATGTAGATTATGATGATGTATAGAAAAGTGTTCCGTTTATGCTAATTGCGACTGAATACTATTTATTACTTTTTCAACAGAAATGGTTCGCATGACGTCTTCGTAACCTTCAACTTTCTTATTGCCATAAACAGAAGTCGGCAGTAGCGGAAACTTTTCTCTATCAGAAACTAAGCAGTTTTCAAGTGGTTGATTGAACGGAGCAAATCCGGCAAAAGGATGTGTTGCTCCCCAAAGCGTAATGACTTTTATACCCAGCATGGCTGCAATATGCGCATTTCCGGAATCCATAGAAAGCATGACGTCAAGGTTCGAAATCAGCTCTAATTCTTGGTCAAAAGATAATTTTCCGGCTACAATAATCACATTTTCTTTGTTTTTAGCCAAAGTAGTTAATAGCTTAATCTCATTTTTTCCGCCGCCTAAAAGGAAGATTTTATAAGTCTGATTTTGGGCCAAATTATCGATTACTTCTTGTATCAAATCTTGTGGATATATTTTGCTTTCGTATTGGGCAAATGGCGCTATTCCAATCCACTTTTGAGTTGACTTATCGCCTGTAATTTTTAAGATTTCAGAAGATAAATTCGCTTTATTCGGAAATTTTGGTTGAGATAAATCAATTGAAAAACCTATCTTTTTAAAAGTGTCAACATGTCTCTCCACCATGGTTTTGACTGGCTTAAAGATTTTGTTTTCTGTTCGGGTTAACGCTCTTTTTTCAACTCTTCCTTTATTGGTAAATGCTACTTTTTTTCCGCTCAAGGCAAATAAATTCCGGAGGATTTGTGAACGCAACACACTGTGTAAATCGGCAACCGCATCTATGTTTAATTGCTTTAAATCGGAATATAACCTCAATAAACCCAAAAAACCTTTGTGTCTTCCTTTGACATCTACTGCAAAAAAATTCACATTCGGAATTCCGTCAAAAAAAGGCATGAAAAATGGTCGGGAAACCACTGTGATTTTCACTTCAGGGTTTTGAGAAACAACAGCTCTAATAACCGGAACCGTCATCGCAACATCGCCCATGGCAGACATTCGGATTACGACTATATGTTGGATTGGGTTTGACAAGAAATAGTATTTAACGTGTCATTCTGACGAAGGAAGAATCTCATCACTTTATTAAGATTATGTGATTTCTCCCTTTGGTCGAAATGACAAAATTGGGATGTTACTTTTTATTTTGATACAACACCGGATTCAAGTCGTCATCGTTGTACATTTTCATTTGCTTGTAGACTTTCATGAACTTGTCACCGTTTTCGATATCAGTCAACAAATCGTTAATCGAAATGAACATATCGCTTTTTTGGTCTAACAAAACGTTTAATTTCTCTTGACACTTGGCTCTGTGTTCGGCAGTTGCTTCTGCGCGATTCGCTTCTTCGTTCATGTGGTAAATTTTCAAAGCCAAAATAGACAAACGGTCTATTGCCCATGCCGGACTTTCGGTGTTAATTTTAGCATTTGGTTTTACTTGAACGGCTGCGTGTTTTTGCAAAAAATAACTATCAATATATTCTACCATATCGGTACGAACTTGATTAGAGGCATCTATTTTTCGCTTCAAATCTAAAGCAGCCACTGGATCAATATTGGGGTCACGAATAATATCTTCATAATGCCACTGCACGGTATCAACCCAGTTTTTTGCAAACAATAAATATTCAATTGTTCCTTTTGTATAAGGATTTAAAGTAGGTTGATAGACATCATCTATAATATGATACTCTTTAATACTTTGCTCGAAAAGTGGAAATGCAAATTGTGAAAACATACGCTTAATTTTAATTTTATTTAACTTCGTTCCGATTACTTTGACGACTAGGACACATAAAATTTGACCAAAAGGTCTTGGGTGCAAAGATAGTTTTTATACTTTTACCTAAACATACAAATTAACATATTCATGTATCTTCATAACATTTCTGAAAACAATAGTATTCTCAATTATTTTTTGGCACAAATTCGCGATGTTACCATACAAAAAGACAGTATGCGATTTCGAAAAAACATTGAGCGCATCGGAGAAATTATGTCGTATGAATTAAGTAAAACGTTAGAATATAAAGATATTGATGTTCAAACGCCGCTAGGTATCAAGCACACAACCACTGTTGCTGAACCTGTTGTTTTATGTTCTATCCTGCGCGCAGGATTGGCTTTGCATACTGGGTTTATGAATATTTTTGATAATGCTGAAAACGGATTTGTATCGGCGTATCGTCATCATTATGATAATGATGATAAATTCGACATTCTTGTAGAATACCAAGCAGCACCTTCTTTTGAAAATAAGAACCTAATTTTAATAGATCCTATGTTAGCAACTGGGCAATCTATAGTGGCGGTTTTACAAAAATTACATTTGGAACAAAAACCAAAAGAAATTCACATTGCTGTAGTCATTGCGGCTCCAGAAGGTATTGCCTACCTTGAAAAAAATCTTCCTGAAAATTGTCATCTTTGGATAGCTGCTATTGATGAAAAGCTTAACGAAAAAAACTATATTATTCCTGGACTAGGCGATGCTGGAGATTTAGCCTACGGGAGCAAATTATAATTGCGTAAAAAAGCAAAGAAAAGAGCCAATAATTAGAATTAACAATACTATTTCCTGATACATTTGACTTTGGGAATATTCAATATTTGTGGTACACATAACCGACAATGGCATAAATGTAAAAATCAATAATGCATTGTTTTTCTCGGGTGAGATTAAAAAAATAGTTACTCCGATTAAAAATCCGAAAATCATTTTCTTATACGATGCCTGTAAAATTAATGGCTTATTGGTTAATGATAGCAACAAAGACAATAAAAAATACAACCCAATAACTACAAAAAACGATAATGCGATGTTTTGATAATTATTAGTAAAATAATTAAGTTCAAAATTAGTTTGAGTTTGATTAATAATATGATTTATCCATCTTTGATCAAAAGCCAAAGCTGCAGCCATAAATATTATTGAAGTGGCAAAAAAAGCTACAAATGGTAATAGCCAATTTCGATAATCTCTAGAAACGTGAAAGAAAATGGAAATATAGACTAATAGAATAAATAAGATGCACCAAAAATGAAATAAACTAGCGATAAAAATCCACATTGAAGCATCAAAAATCTTTTCTTTTGGAAATTTTAAAGATTGTAATGAAATTAATCTTCTTATGGCTAAAAGAAGAAAAAAATCAGCAAACAATAATTTTGTATTTACCAATACCGTAGGGAAAATTATTAAAAAGAAAAGAAAAAATAACAGTGTATAACTACTATCTTTTGTTAAATTACTTTTTTTTACCGTAAAGGTTACAAGGAAAAAAGAGAGTCCTATAAGTAATAATCGTATGGCAATGTTAGAATATTCATTAACAGTATCAATCTTTAATGAACCACTCATTTGAAATAAAAAAAAGAAGGTTAATAGTAAAACTACAATCAGAATATTGTTAACTATCGTAGATTTTTTAAAAACACTTGTTATCATAAGGATATTTTATACATTTGTGCTTGTAAATATAACATTTTATAAAATGAGAGCATTTTTTGAAGGTATACAAACATTATTTGTAGATTTTTTATTCAAACCACTTGATTTACTTCGTTCATTAGAGTTAAGCAATTGGTGGTTAGCTAACATCGTTAGTTGGGCTTTGGTGATTGTTTGTTGCAAATATATTGTGTATTGGTGTAACGAATTAAAAGCACATCAAGACAATAACGAAGAAAATCAAGATACAACCGCTCATTCTTTCTTAAAGTAAATCGCGACCAATATCCTTTCTATAATACATCTTATCAAAATGTAGTTGATCTATATTTTGGTAAGATTTTTTTATGGCTTCTTGAAAATCATTTCCAAAAGAAGTAATCGCTAAAACTCTTCCTCCGTTAGTAGTAACTTTTTCGTTTTCTAATTTGGTGCCTGCATGAAAAATTAGAGAATCCTCAACATTATCTATGCCTGAAATCACAAAACCTTTTTCATAGTCTTCTGGATAACCTCCAGAAACCAACATCACGGTTGTGGCGCTTCTTGGGTCAATTTCTAAATCAATCTCATCCAATTTACCAATAGAAACTGCTTTAAATAAATCGACTAAATCTGTCTTAATTCTCGGCATCACTACTTCGGTTTCTGGATCACCCATTCTCACATTATATTCAATAACTATTGGCTCATTTTTTACAATAATTAATCCAATAAAAATAAATCCTTTGTATTCGATTCCGTCTTTTTGTAAACCTTCAATAGTTGGTTTTACGATTCGGCTTTCAATTTTATCCATCAAGATTCTATCGGCAAAAGGAACGGGTGAAATTGCTCCCATTCCGCCAGTATTCAAACCAGTATCGCCTTCACCTATTCGTTTATAATCTTTGGCAGTTGGTAAAATTTTATAGTTTTTACCATCGGTCAAAACAAAACAACTCAGCTCAATTCCGTCTAGAAATTCTTCTATGACAACTTTAGTACTTGCTGCGCCAAATTTAGCATGAACTAGCATATTGCTTAATTCTGTTTTAGCTTCTGCTAAATCTTGAAGAATTAATACACCTTTTCCGGCAGCTAATCCATCGGCTTTTAAAACATAAGGCGGTTGTAATGTTTCTAAGAAATCGCATCCTTTTTCAACGGTTTCTTCTGTAAAACTATCATAACCAGCCGTCGGAATATTGTGTTTTACTAAAAACTCTTTAGCGAATTCTTTACTTCCTTCTAATTGCGCACCCACTTTTGATGGTCCGATTACTGGGATATGATTTATTGATAAATCATTTTTAAAATAATCATAAATTCCTAAAACCAAAGGATCTTCTGGTCCTACCACTACCATATCAACCTTTTCTTGAATAACAAAGTTTTTAATAGCTGGAAAGTCAGTTGGGTTTATTGAAATATTAGTAGCAATAATAGCGGTTCCTGCATTTCCTGGAGCTACAAAAAGTCTAGAACACATAGAACTTTGAAGCATCTTATAGGCCAAAGCATGCTCTCTTCCGCCAGAACCAAGTAGTAAAATTATCATGTTGTTATGTCTTTTAATTTTTTACAGAATGAATTTGTGCAAAAATAGGGAGATAATTATTTTATTACTCATTTTTTAGTAATTTAGTACTCTTAAATTTAATAACTAAAAATTATGAAAAAACTATTACTTTCATTAAGTATAATTGCCTCATTCACAACAAATGCACAATGGACTTCTCAAGCAACAGGATTTGATGTTGCTAGTAGAGGTTTAAGCGAAATTAAAATTGTAGACGCCAACACTGTTTGGGCTGTTGCTTATGATGGTTTAGTTACCACTAACAACATTCAAGAGTTTACACGAACTACCAATGGCGGATCTTTATGGACTGCAGGAACTATTGATGTTGGAAATAACGCTTTAAGCATAAGCAACATAACTCCAGTTAATGGAACTACAGCCTGGGTTGGTGCATATGACAGTACTGCTGGCCAAGGAGGTGTTTTTAAAACTACCGATGGCGGCACAACATGGCAAGAACAAAATGCTTCTGCATATAACAATAGCGCCTCTTGGTTTAATGTAGTTCACTTCTTTGATGCTAATGTTGGAATTACTATGGGAGATCCTATTGGAGCTGGATTAGGTGAATATGAAATGTATAGAACAACTGATGGTGGAACAACTTGGACCGCACTAGCTGCTGCTGCTTTACCAAATCCTTTAAGTGGTGAATACGGATACAATGGTGGATATTTTGCAATTGGTGATACGATGTGGTTTACTACAAACAAAGGCCGAATATTTAGAACAAATGATAGAGGTGTAACTTGGACTGCCTTCCAATCTCCATTAACAGATTTTGGTAGCGCTACTGATAGTGGTAGTTTAAAATTTAGTACTGCTAGTAATGGGTGTATCTTAAGAACTCAAGGTACAACGTACACTTTCTACACTACTACAAACGGTGGTCAAACATGGTCTGCGGGTACTCCTTTTTCAGGTACTCGACGAATTTTATCATACATTCCTGGAACCAATACTATTGTGGCAACTTCTGCAGCTGCGCCTGTAGGAACTTCTGTTAGTACAGATAATGGAACTTCGTGGACAGATCTTGAACCAACAGGAATTGACCAAAGAGGAGCAAACGCATTTTTAAATATAACCACTGGTTGGTGTGCAAGTTTCAGTACCGACCCAGAAACTGATGGTATTTTTAAATTAACGGGACAATTGGATATTTCAAATGTAACACAAACTAAATTTAAGGTCTTTCCAAACCCTGCTGCTTCTACAGTAACGATTTCTGTTGCTGATGTTGATACATACAATCTTTCTATTACTGATTTATCAGGTAAAGTAGTGATGGCAAAATTATTAAACGGAATGGATAATACTTTAGACATTTCAAATCTTGCTACTGGTGCCTATTTCTTTAATTTAAGTGCTGGAGACAAAATTGAAGTGGTTAAAATTCTTAAAAATTAATTACAAATAAAATACTATTTTAAGGGCTGACTTTGGTTGGCCCTTTTTTATAATTGCTATGTTTAATCTTTTTAATTTTTCGCTTCGATTAAATGGTTTTCCTATGAAGGAAGCAGATGCCGAATTGAAAAAAATACTTTCGCTTTCTGAAGCTGATTTTACAAATTATGTGAATCAGAAAAAAAAAGAAATTGTTGAATTTCATTTAAAACACAATAAATCCTATCAAAAATTTGTTGAGAAAAAAGACGTTCAACTTTGGGACGAGATTCCTGTTATGACTAAAAAAGAATTTCAAAAACCACTACAAGAAAGACTTTCTCAAGGATTTACAACTAAAAGTGTCTATGTCAACAAAACTTCGGGCTCTAGTGGTGATCCTTTTATTTTTGCCAAAGATAAATTTAGTCATGCCTTAACTTGGGCCAATATTATGTATCGATTTGGTTGGTTTAGCATCGATTTTAATTCCTCCTTACAAGCTCGTTTCTATGGCATACCTCTCGACTTTATTAGCAACAAAAAAGAACGACTCAAAGATTTGCTAAGCCATCGATACCGATTTACTATTTTTGATTTATCTGATACGATTTTGGAAAAGATTCTGAAAAAATTTCAGCATAAAAAATTTGAGTATATCAATGGCTACACTTCTTCTATCGTTTTATTTGCCAAGTTTTTGCAGAAAAAAAATATTGTTTTAAAAACTATTTGCCCAACACTAAAATGTTGTGTTGTGACCTCAGAAATGCTTTTCGAAGACGATAAACTTTTGTTAGAAAAACAATTTGGGGTTCCAGTTGTTAATGAATATGGCGCTTCTGAATTAGACTTGATCGCTTTTCAAAATCCAAATGGCGAATGGCAAATAAACTCAGAAACACTGTATGTAGAAATTTTAGATGAAAACAATACTGTTTTACCAAATGGAAAAGAAGGACGCATTGTAATTACATCTTTATACAATAAAGCACATCCATTCATTCGATATGACATTGGAGATGTCGGAATTTTAGACGAAAGAAGCACTCTAAAAAAACCCATTTTAAAAAAGTTAATAGGTAGAACAAATGATATCGCAGTGCTACCAAGCGGAAAAAAATCTCCTGGGTTAACTTTTTATTATGTTACTAAAAGTATCATCGAAGATGATGGAAATGTAAAAGAATTTATAATAAAACAAACCAAAATCGATACTTTTGACATCGAATATGTAAGCGAAGTAGAATTAACCAAAATTCAGATTCAAAACATTGAAAAAGCCATTACCACCTATTTAGAAAGTGGATTAACTTTTTCTTTTACACGGAAAAAAAAATTAGAACGCAGTAAAAGCGGAAAATTGAAACAGTTTGTTTCTTTAGTAAATTAGATTCTGAAATGAATTCAGACCAAGTAAATTTAGCACAATTATGATAATTACTATAGTTGCGGGAACAAGACCAAATTTTATCAAAATAACACCCATCATAAAAGCTATTGAAAAAAAGCAAAAGGAAGGTGCTTCTATTTCTTATCGTTTGGTTCATACTGGCCAGCATTATGATAAAAACCTTAGTGATACATTTTTTGAAGAGCTAAACATTCCTCATCCAAACGCTAATTTGGAAGTGAAAAGTGGATCTCAATCAGTACAAACTGCCGCAATTATGGTCGCTTTTGAGCAAGAACTATTGATTAACCCGTGTGATTTGGTTTTAGTTGTTGGTGATGTTAACTCGACCATGGCATGTGCCATTGTGGCAAAAAAACTAAATATAAAAGTAACACATGTTGAAGCGGGAATTCGTTCGGGCGATATGACTATGCCCGAAGAAATTAACAGAATTATTACCGATAGCATTACCGATTACTTTTTTACAACCACAACGTGGGCTGGAGAAAATTTGTTAAAATACGGTGCCGATCCTTCAACCGTTCATTTTGTTGGGAATGTAATGATTGATACTTTATATCAAAATATAGGCCGAATTACTGCTCCTTCTTTTTGGAATGAATTTCAGCTTGAGACTGGAAATTATATTATCTTAACATTACATCGCCCTGCCAATGTAGACCAAGAAAAATCGCTGTTCCGTCTACTTGAAGGAATTGATAAAATGGTGGGTAATAAAAAAATTGTTTTCCCTATTCACCCCAGAACTAAAGCTATTTTAGGTGAAACAAATTTAAATCTGAAAAATATTTTATTTGTTGAACCTCAAGGTTACTTGAATTTCATGTATTTGATAAAAAATAGTTTTGCAGTGATAACAGATTCTGGTGGAATTTCAGAAGAAACAACTGTATTGGGTATTCCTTGTTTTACGATGCGAAACAATACGGAAAGGCCTGAAACGGAAACTATCGGGACGAACACTTTAGTTGGAACTTCTATTGAAAATCTAGAAATAGTATTTGGAGAGTTTCTAAAAAATGGCCCTAAAAAAGCAAGCATCCCAGAACTTTGGGACGGAAAAGCATCAGAACGCATTATCAATATTCTGTTAAACACATAGCATCAACAGATGCTGACACGAGCGGAGCGATTAACGCAAGAAACAATTTCAGCATAAATGGAAAAAATACTAATTATATCCAATTATTATCCGCCAGAAAAAGGTGCGGCTGCCAATAGAATTGAGCAGCTTGCCTTAAAACTAAATCAAAATAATTATACTGTTACCGTAATTTGTCCTTTAGCAAATTACCCTAAAGGTGAATTGTTTGAAGAGTACAAAGGTAAATTTTCCGTTGTTGAAAATAGAGAAAATATCACTGTAAAAAGGTTATGGATTTATCCTAGTGTCAGTAAAAATATTTTTGTTAGAATTCTTTCTGTTCTGTCATTTTCATTTAGTTTGTTTTTTTATTTATTGTTTTATAATACCCCTAAAAAAGTAATCGTTCAATCACCTCCATTAGTACTCTCTTTTATTTCTGTTTTGGTATTGTCATTAAAAAATAAGAAAATAATATTAAATGTTTCTGACTTGTGGCCCTTAGCGGCAATTGAATTGAACGCTTTAAAAAAAGAGTCATTATCACATAGATTTTCATTGTATTTAGAACGTTTTATATATAAAAAAGCCATTATAATTATTGGGCAGTCTAACGAGATTATCACGCACGTTCATACTATTTTTCCTGATAAAAATTGCATGTTATATCGCAATTTTCCGGAGCATCGCATTTCTCAAATGGAATTGAACACCAAAGAAAATCAACCTATAAAAATTTTCTATGCTGGCCTTCTTGGTATTGCACAAGGAGTTTTAGAGATGTGCCAAAAAATGGAATTAAATGGGTTAAATCTTGAAGTACACCTATTTGGTGATGGTGCTGAAAAAAATCAAATAGAGAGTTTTATTTCACGTCAAAAAGAGACTAAAATTTTCTTTCATGGTATGCTAGATCGAAAAGAATTACATGAAACTTTACAATCATTTGATATTGCTATTGTTCCTTTAAAAACTAGAATTTACGGATCAGTCCCCTCTAAAATTTTCGAATATGGCTCTCTTGGCTTTCCTATTCTTTATTTTGGTGGTGGTGAAGGAGAAAATATTGTAAATGAAAACAAATTGGGATGGGTTGCGGAAGTTGGAAACTATATAGATTTAAATGAAAAATTAAAAGCAATTGCTTTATTAGAAAAACATGAATTGGATTTAATGAAAAAAGGAATTTTAACACATGCACAACACGTTTTTGATTTAGACAAACAAATAAAAACACTAATTAGTAAAGGTGTTTTCTAATACGCTTTATCTTCTCCTTTAAAAATATTAAAAACCGTTTGGAAAATAATCTTTAAATCCATTATCAACGACCAGTTTTCTATGTAGAAAACATCAAGCTTTATTCGGTTTACCATATCTTCTTCGGTTTCAATTTCGCCTCTAAATCCTTTTACCTGAGCCAGCCCTGTTATTCCTGGTTTGACATAATGACGCACCATGTATTTCTTTATTTTACTAGCATAAGCTTTGTTTTGAGACCATAAGTGAGGTCTTGGTCCTACAACCGACATATCGCCCAGTAAAACATTAAAAAATTGAGGCAATTCATCTATACTCGTTTTTCTCATAAACTTCCCTGTTTTTGTTACTCTTGGGTCGTTTTTAGAAGCTTCTTTTTCGGTAAATCCATTAACTTGCATCGAACGAAATTTATAGCAAAAGAATTCTTTTTCGTCTATTCCTGGTCTTCCTTGTTTAAAAAACACCGGGCCTTTTGATTCTAATTTAATTAACAGAGCTAACAAAGGTATAAGCCATGATAACAATAAAATAATTACCAATAAAGAAAAACAAATATCAAAAACTCTTTTAACGCCTTTAATATATGGATTATGAAGTTGTGTTTTTTGTAACGAAAGAACTGGAAATAATTCGTAATAATCAATCTTTAGGTTTTTAGAATATATTTCCTTAGTATCAGGAATGAATTTAATTGTCTTTGCATTATCATCGGCAAACTCTACTAACTCTTTGAGCTTTTCGTTTGAAATTTCATTTAAAGAACAGTATATTTCATCCACTTTATTTTCTAAAACAAATCGTTTCAAATCTTCTACTTTTCCTTTTACTTCAGGATTTTGTTTTTTATCAGAAAAGAATCCTAAAAATCGATACCCATAATCTTTTCTGTTATCAAAAACTTCTTTAAGTCTAATTGCTTCCGGTGTATACCCAATTATTACGGCGTTTCTAAAATTACTTCCGGTTACTAATCTGTATTTCTTTAAGTAAAAAAACCAAAAATATTTAAAAGTGACAATGATACAAAAGCTGATAGTCATAAAAATAGCAATTGCTTTTCCGCTAAAAATTACTGTTTTTGCAAACGGAAAAAAGGCAATAACCACTAATAAAAAAACCGAGAACTGTTTTAATAATTTGGATATAATTTCAACAGGGGTAGTAAAACGATATACCTCATAAAACTTAACAAGTATGGCAATCAAAATCCAGGTAAATGTCTGATATCCTATATAATATAGCTGATTAAGCCCTAATTCTCTGAAGAAATATGCGCTTAATACTGTAATTATAATTAGATCGAAAATAATATTTATCGGTCTAATATATTTAGAATATCTTCCTGTTTGTTGTGCAGCCATATTCTATTAATGGATATAACCTTTAAAATCTTTATGTTCTTCTTTTAAAAGTTCTTCTGAGGAAAGTGATTTAAAATAGTCATAGGTTAATTTCATCCCTTCTTCTCTAGATACTTTTGCTTCCCATCCTAATATCTCTTTTGCTCGAGTTGTATCGGGTTGGCGCTGCATTGGATCATTAATTGGCAAAGGATGGTAAACAACTTTTTGAGTAGTGCCTGTCAATTTAATAATTTCATCTGCAAAATCTTTAATCGTAATCTCGTTTGGATTACCAATGTTTACAGGCTGAGAATAATCTGAATGTAGTAACCTGTATATACCTTCTACTTGATCGGTAACATAGCAAAAGGAACGGGTTTGACTTCCGTCTCCAAAGATGGTCAAATCTTCACCACGTAATGCTTGTCCAATAAATGCTGGAATTACTCTACCGTCATTCAATCGCATTCTTGGTCCATATGTATTAAATATTCTAACGATTCTTGTTTCTACACCATGAAAGGTGTGGTATGCCATTGTAATTGATTCCTGAAAACGTTTAGCTTCATCATAAACACCTCTTGGACCAATGGTGTTTACATTACCATAATAATCTTCGGTTTGCGGATGGACTAAAGGATCTCCATAAATTTCTGAAGTTGATGCAATAAGAATTCTGGCTTTTTTTACTCGAGCTAAACCTAAAAGATTGTGCGTTCCAAGTGAACCTACTTTAAGCGTTTGAATTGGAATCTTTAAATAATCTATTGGACTTGCAGGTGATGCAAAATGAAGAATATAATCTAGATTTCCTGGAACATGAACAAACTTGGTAACATCATGATGATAAAACTCAAAGTTTTTATCTTTAAATAAATGTTCTATATTTTTTAAATCGCCGGTAATCAAATTATCCATTCCAATAACAAAATATCCTTCGGCTATAAAACGATCACAAAGATGGGATCCTAAAAAACCTGCAGCACCAGTAATTAATATTCTTTTCATATATTTTTATTCAGATTTGGAACTAATTTGAACGTTCTTGAATCTTTGGGAACGTATTAAATAAACAATACATTATAGTAAAAAACACAACGCCTCTTTGTCTCCATAAAAATGATTCGGTCAAAAATAAACTTATCATTAGAAATGCGAAAGCAAAATGTACAAAATCTTTAGATTTTATTGCATTTTTAATGTTAACGACCAACAATATTAACAATAAAACAAAACCAAAAACTCCTAATTCTGCAAAATTCTGAACATATTGATTGTGAAAGTTTTTAGTTTGGTAACCGCTATCAGAATCATTTATTACACCCATATAAAGATTATATTGAGTAGCTTTTTCTTTTATTTTAGGATACGAAGCATTCAGTCCGAAACCAGTAAAAAAAGCATTATTTTCTTTGATTAACTCTATAAAAATTCTAAACTGATAAACCCTAAACGCGGTGCCGTTAAAATAATCATTTGGCGTAAACGTCGGATTAGTCCATGCTTCCTTAATACTAATATAATGAACCCCTGGTGGAATTCCTTCTATTACATCGGCACTTAAACTTTTATCTGTATTGCTTTGAAACTCAACTTTAAATCGATCTTTAATTCTGCCTATTGAAAAAATTATGATTAGTAATAATCCAAAAACTATTAAGTTTCTTAATCGTAGTTTATGGGCGGTTTTCGAAAAAAAGAAAATATAAATCAATGTCAATAAAAGAACTACTAATATTATATTCTTTGAAGACAGTAATAATATAAATGCAAAAAGCAAAACAGAAAAGAAAGTATCTGCTTTAGATTTTACTTGTTTGGTCAAAAAATAAAAGAATGCAATTGCTACAAAAACAGACATATGAATGGCGTTCAATAATTTGGGTACAAGTCCGTAATCAAATTGATTCGCACCATGATAAAAGAACATCCTTGAATCGCTAAAAATTAAATATCGAATTATCGCTCTCAGACAGTAGTATATGACATAAGCAACCATAACATAGCTGTAATATTCGATTATTTTCTTTTTTTGTTCAGCCGTATTTGTTTTAAAAAATAAGAAACCGATTGGAATTAAAAATAAGGGAAATTCTTTTGATAAAGCCGAAAGGGTTTCCTTTGAATCGATAGACCACAAATAAGAAACTGCCATCAATAAATAGAGTAAAATAGGAAAAAAGAGTTCTTTTTGAATACTAAAATCCTCTTTTTTAAAAGTTAAAAAACTAGCTAACACAAAAATTCCTAATGAAATATTGTTAATAGCAAAGCTTAATGGAATGGAAGAAAGGAGTAACAGTATTGGAATAAAAGAACTGTTATTTTTATTTTCTTTTATCAGATTTTGAATAACATTCTTCGAAAAGTTGTAAATATTCACCATTTATTTTTTCCCAATTAAATTCATTTACAATGGCGTCAAAATTGTTTTGAACTAATTGCAAGTTATCATTTTTTTTGATTGTATTAAGAATATTTTTTACCTCATCCGAATTAGAAAAATAATAGCTGTTTTCTTTTAAAATCCCTTTATTAAAATCATTATTATGAGCAATGACTAAAGCTTTTGATGACATGGCTTCTAGCAAGGAAGGATTGGTTCCGCCAACTGAATGTCCGTGAAAATAGAGATTAGAATAAAAACGAAGATTATTGAGGTGTTCTAAGTTATAAATCCCACCCATAAAACGAATGTTTGAATGGTCTTTGAATTTATTTTTTAAATAGTCTCCGTATTTAGTTTGATGCTTTCCTACTACCAGAATTGGAGTTTTATCTTCATTCATAGCAACGCCTTCCAAAACCATATCTAAATTATTCTCGGGTTCAAAACGCGCCATAATCATGTTGAAATTTTCTTTTTCTACATGGTATTCTTTTAAAATTTCTTCATTTGGGCTTGAGAAAGGATAGGCGCCATAAGCAATATAGGTAGAATGTTTCTTATATTTTTCTTGAAGAAATTTTTGAATTCCAAGAGAATCTGAAACTAAAAAGTCGCTGTTATTAGCCGCTAATCGTTCTGCAAATTTTAGAAATTGCTGAACGGGTTTCGAATATTTGGTTCGTTTCCATTCCAATCCATCCATGTTGGTAATGATGATTGAATTTTTTGGAAGTAAAAAATGCCATATAGAATTACTGGTATAACCTAATTGCAAAATGATATCAAAATCTCTTTTTCGAGAATCCATAATACAATTGTAATCATAAATAAACTGACCAAAGGTTCCTAATTTATATTCTGGATCGTATTGATGAATAATAGTTACACCATGAAAAGTGGGCTCCTGAAAAGGATGATCATGAGAATTGTAACAGTATACTTCATGCCCTTTTTCTACAAGATAGACCGAAAAAAATTCGGCAAACTGCTCAAAACCTCCGTAATAATTGGGTATACCACGAGTTCCTAGGATGGCTATTTTCATTAAAATCTTATTACAGTTTGCAATTTTTTTCTTGTTGCAAACATAACAAAATGAATTGAATTTTTGTGTTATTAGACTTTAAGAAATAGCTTTTTTGATTGTTTAAAAAAAATAATTAACCCACTATTTAAGTGTCAAGAATAAGTTTTCGAAATTTTGAATATAACTAGTAATAGAAAATTTTTCGCTCACGCTATTCTGTCCATTCTCTCCAATTTCTAATCTTTTAATTGGGTTTTCTATAAGATATTGTATTGCTTCTGTTAATTTCTTTTCATTATTGGGTTCAAATAATAATCCTGTTTTGTTATTGATTATTATTTCTGTAAGTCCGCCATGATTTGAACCAATAACTGGTTTTTTTGCCATCATTGCTTCAACTGCTACTAATCCGAAAGACTCAGCTTCGGTGGATGGCATAACGGCAATGTCTGTAATTTGCCAGATTGAATTTAGGTTTTTAGTAAATGGCAATATCTTTACTTTATCAGTTATCAAATTTGTTTTGATTATTTCTTCTACTTCATATAAATACTTTTCTTGACCAATTACTGGCGATCCGACAAAGAGAAGTTTAACATTTTCTTGGTCTGAAAATTGTTTAATAAACGAGCTCAAAAGTAGTTTGTGCCCTTTTAACCTATAGATTCTCCCAACGAGTGTTATTATTATGTCATTTGTTTTAAATCCAAAATCTGTTTTACAAACTGAAGCGTTTATTTCATTTATGGGTTCAACTCCGTTATAAATTACAATTGATTTATCTTTAATTTGAGGTATCCTTTGGGTTAAATTAGTGAGTGTCGCTATAGAATTACAAACTATACTGTCTGCATATTTATTTAATAATTTTGGGAAAAAATTTGCAATGATTTTAGGGTGAACAATAATTTCATGTACATGCCAAATATGCTTTATTTTTCTTTTTTTGGCATAAATCATTCCTAATAAAACCGCTAAAGTATTTGAATAAATAATATCAAATTTATGTTTCTCATTTATTTCATCTAAAAAACGTATTGCTTTTTTATATTCAGAAAAAAACTTCAAACCGTTTTTTGGAGTAACAATATTTCTATAGAGTTTTAAAACTGGCGTAATATAAACTTCAACATTTACTTTTTCTAATTCATCCTTTAGCGGTCCGTTGAGAGGAATTACGACTACAGGATTAAACTTTGTTCTGTCTAAATACGTTAAAAGTTGTAATAACGTTTTGTCAGAACCGTATAAATCTGCCGATTGATGAATAAAAAGGATATTAATCATTATTTATTATATTTTGCCTTTTTCTAATTACTATTTCTCTATAGCAAATCAACATTCCGAGTATAATTATTTTATTATCTGCTTTAAAATAATATCCCATAAAAACCCAATTTGACATAATCATAAACAATCCCATTCCAACCATTAGTAGATTTATTTGATTAATTATTGGAATTGTAGATGATTTGTTTTTAAAATATACAACAAAAGAAAAAAGTAATATAATGACACCTATGAGTCCTGATTTTAAGAAGACTGTCATATAACCATTATGAAGTATAGAAATAAATCTCAATTTTTTATCTCCCAATTGTATTTCCTCTTTTAAATCAATTGTTGACCCTAATCCTTTCCCAAAAATAAAAGTTTCTTTCCCGCTGTGACTCATTTGTTTTACAGTCATTATATTTTCATATGAACGGTAATTGTCATTTAAATCTTTCCAATCCTCTCTGTTTATTCTCGTTTTTAATGCTTCTTCTGGAATGATTTTAATTTTATATAAAAACGCTTCTAATCCTGGTCCGTTTCTTTTTGGATTAATCATTACTATTGTTGAATAACCTAAAATTGTCAGAGTAGCTATTACTGCCAATACCGTTAAATTTCTTTTGTTTAAATTGAAAAATCCTTTTAACGCTAGTACTAAAATTCCGAATTGAATAAAATTGGTTCTAGCTAAATAAAGAAAAATCGAAACACCAATAATAACAGTATAAAGTTTCCTTTTTTTAGGCGGAATTACTATTTCGAATTTCTTATAAAATAAAATAATTACAAAAGCAAAAACTTCGAAATCACTAAAAAACCCACCAAAAAACCTTAAGTCATTTATGTTAATTACTTTATAAAAAAGAACTCCTCTTAGTAAAAAGAAAAGATGAATTAGAGAAAAAACAAAACCAGCTCGAACAATTAACTCAAATATGTTTTGATTTATTTTTTTGCATAACTGATATCCTATCAATATTCCTAACACGGGTTTTATTAAATAAGTAATATCTCTTAGAATAAAATAAAATTTATGATTTTCAAAAAAAGAAACAATTAAGGCAATAAGTAAAATAGCCGAAAAATAAAATACTTGTTTAATAATTCCTATAGAATAACTCGATTGAATTGAAATTAAAGCTGCTAAACTCCAGACTGCAATAGTCAATTCGAAATTATCGAAGTAAGGTATAACTACACAAAGAATAAAGACAATCTGATAAATTGATTTTTTAGTGATTACTGTCTTCATTTATGCTGTTGGTTTGTTTTTTTAGGTACAAAGTATAAAAATATAAAATAATAAATAATATCTCCGCAAGAATTATTGAAATAAAGGCGCCTTTTAGCCCTATTTTCTGCAATAAAAAAGACATCATTATTAAACTTATTGTTGTGGTAAAAAAAGTAATTCTTATGTATTCTATATTTTTGTTAAAGGAAAACATCAATTGTTTTAATGCAAAAGAAATTCCCATAAAAAAAGGGATTAATAAACCTAACTTGAAATAGGAGTTTAAATTGTCTAGATTTCTAACATTAACTTTAAAAAACAATAAAATAATCTCTGAGTTAAAATAAAAAATCAGTAATAAAACCAAAACCATAATATAGTTCAGTCCATTTTTTAACTTCCAATTGGTAATCCCGGTTTTTACATCATTATAGATATTCAGACAAATGTCTGCATAAATAAAGTTGAAAAACATTTGGAAATAGGTTCTAAAAATCATAATCACTTGATCTATTATTCGATATTGCCCAGCTACAAAATTTCCGCAAAAATAACTAATGAGCATTATTGGTGCATATTGATAAAAAGAGAAAAACAATTGAGAAATAGTAAGAGAAAATTCATTTTTTATCAAATCTATAGCTTTAGATATTGAGGCCTTTTTAAATGAAAATGAAAACTGGGTATAAATCCAAATAAATCCAAGTGCGCTGGCTATTATTGAGCCAATTCCTAAAAACAGATTAATATAAATATAATCTTCTGCCTTTTTAATAAATAAAAAAACCAAAACAAGATAAATTGCTTTAGAAAGTATGTTAATGATTGAAATCCATTTAAAATTTTGAATTCCCTGAAAAAACCATGTTGGATTGATAAACTGTCCAACTACGATGAATAAACTTAATAGTAATTGTAATTTATCTTTTTGAAAAAAGGGAAGACTAACTATAATTAGGATGCTAATTAATGTAACTACTGCCAAAAGTAGGAGTTTAGACAAATATATTGTTGTGAATTTATCTTCTAAAACAGCATTGTCATTATGGTTAATAGAAATGTCTTTTGTTCCGTTTATATAGGATCCATAATCAACTAATACAATAGCAATTAATGCAAATGAAAAACCAACTCCTGCTTTTCCTAATCCTTCTTCACCACAAATAAAAACTATATATGGAATAACTAATAACGGACTTAACAGATTTATAGCTTGACCAAAACCATAAATAATAAAATCTTTGATTTGTTTACTTTTTAATTTAGCAACTATTTTCTCTTTTAACATTCTTGCTTTAAAGCTCATTTTTAGTGGTTCAAAAATAAGTAAAAAAACGAGAAGCCACAGATTTCTATAAATCTACGGCTTCTCGTTTTAGAAAAGACTTAATTTAATTTGCTAATTTAATTAACTCAGGGCCTAAATTTGCTTCTTGTGGGTAAAATGATGGGCTTTGTTTTTGACCATCTTTAATTACTGGTTTTATTAAACCCGTTGAAGAATCAAAAGTGCATTTTGAATCATCTGGTCGGAAAAACAACCCTAAATCATTGCCTCTAATTTCTTTTTTATTACCATTATATTCACAAACTATTCCCTTTAAGGTAATGTCTTCCTGTTCTTTATTCATCCCAAAGTCAATTCTTAATTGAGTGGGATATGCCTCTTTAGGTAAATTAAATACGACTTGTTGTTCGTTTTCGTTACCTTTTACGTTTTGCCAGACTGAACCTTGAGAGAAATTTATACTACCGTCTTCGGTGTAAAGTAAACAAAAGTCGTCATTTTCTTTAGCAATTACAGTAACCGTTACTTTAAAAATATTGTCTACAATTACTTTGTTTTCACCTTCACTGTTATTTTCTGTTTTATCGTTCTTACAACTACAAAGAAGTACAGAAGATAATAATAACATTATCCATTTTGTTTTCATATTATTTATTTTTAATTTTTATAAAATTAATGACTAATTTAATATTCCACAACTTTCTTTAAACAAATATTATTGTATTAGTCATTATATTTAGTGATATGAAGCAATTAGTTACTATGTTTGTATAACCTTTATACTAAAATTTATGGATACTAAAATAATTACTGAGTACTATAAATTGTGCCTTTTTTCAATTGTTACTTCAATTGTTACCTATGGCTTTGCACTAACAAATTATTCTTTGAGTGTAGACAGCGAAACTCCTATTAATTCTGAGTTTGCTATGTCTTTAGGAAGATGGGGAACCAATTTAGTTAGATACCGTATTTTTGAAGGGCACCTGCCTTATTTCACTCTTCTTTTGGGTCTTTTATTATTTAGCTTGACGGCTGTTGAATTAGCTAAATTATTTAATTTCAAAGGCACAATGGGTTATGTTTTTTGTGGCTTATTTTTAACATTTCCCCAAATGTCATATCAGTTGATTTTTACCATGCAAGCTGATGTAATTACATTGGGATTTTTGTTAGCCGTATTATCCGTTACAATTTTTATGAAAAATTCGGATGTTGTTTTTTCCAAAACAAGCATTTTTTATTTCATTTTATCATCATTACTATTGATGTTTGTAATTGCGCTTTATCAAGCGTTAATTCTAGTACCAGTTATTGTATTTATTATTCTCTTTCTCCAAAACTCATATAACGAAAACTTTAATTTCAAAACGGAATTTAGAAGAGGAATATTCTTTAGTGCTCTGCTTTTGGTTTCTGTAATCTTGTATTATCTATCCGCAAAAATCCTTTGCCCAGTCCCCGAGAGTGGTCTGTTGTCTTCCTATCTTTCTGGAGAAACAGACAATCAATTTTTAAATGCCTGTTCTGTATGGTTTAAAAATTTAGTGGGAAATTTTTATTATGGTAATAAACTTTTTATAATTGCCTTTCTAATTAGTCTTTTTTTGTTTGTTAAATTTGGGATAGAAAAAAAATTCTTTGCCATTCGTTTTGTTTCATTATTTCTCTTGCTAATTTTGCCTTTCGGATTTTCATTTTTTATTACAAATGGTTATCATCCACCCAGAATATATCTGACAGCGGGTTTAGTTTTTGCCTTTGTGATAGTACATTTTATCTCTTCTATAAAATATGAGCAACATGCTGTATTTTTCTGCGCTATCATCTGTACAGTTAATCTTTATTTTATTACTAATTTATTTTATTCTAATTATAAAATTTTCAATCACGATAAAGCTGAAGCCAATAAAATGAATAATTTAATGCAAGCTAAATATCCTGAGTTTGATGAAAAAGTTAATTATGTTTACTTTTATGGCTACCTTCCTTATGAGCATCATCAAAAATTTAGAATCAATAAATCGGAAATTTTTGGTGGTTCACTATTTAATTGGGATAAAGGCGATAATTATAGAATCATTAATTTCTTTAAATTTAACGATATTGCCTATTATAAATTAATTGACAATAAAGAAACTTATTTAAAAATTAAAGACTCGATTAGTTCAATGCCCATTTGGCCTACAAAAGAATCTGTTAAATTAATCAATAATGTAATGGTTGTCAAATTAGGAAATGAAAAAGGAATGCCTTTATGGGTTGAATAATCCTAATTTTAGTATTGCTTTAAATATAAATATGTTATGCAAAAACCAACAATAGGTATCGTATCACCTTGTTATAATGAAGAATTGGTCTTGAATGAAACTTCAATTCAGTTAAATACTATCATCGCTGATCTAACATCACAAAATCTTATCTCCGAACAAAGTTTTGTTGCTTTTATTGACGATGGAAGTAACGATAAAACATGGTTAACGATTGAAGAAAACGCAAAAAAATTAAGACACATTAAAGGGTTAAAATTAGCCGGAAACGTAGGGCATCAAAGAGCTTTATTAGCCGGACTATTAACTTTTAAGGATGACGCTGACGCACTTATTTCAATTGATGCTGACTTGCAGGATGATGTTAGTGTGATTAAAGACATGATTCTTAAGTTCACAACAGGAACTGATGTAGTTTACGGCGTCAGAAAAGAAAGAGCTACAGACACTTTCTTCAAACGAAATACGGCACTTCTTTTCTACAATCTGATGAAAAAAATGAAAGTCAATATTATTCATAATCATGCTGATTACAGATTATGCAGTCAAAGAGTTTTAAATGCTCTAGCCGAATTTAGCGAAGTAAACCTGTTTTTAAGAGGTATTATTCCGTCAATAGGATTTAGTAAAGATGTGGTTTATTATGATCGCTTAGAACGCTTTGCGGGCGAATCAAAATACCCATTCCGAAAAATGGCCGCTTTTGCTTGGAATGGAGTTACCTCTTTTAGTAATTATCCACTCAAATTAGTAACTATTATTGGGTTTGTAATATTCTCTTTCTGTTTAATGATGTCTGGTTATGCACTGGTTGCTTTATATACCGGAAATGTTGTGCCTGGTTGGCTTTCGACTGTGCTTCCGATGTATTTTTTAGGCGGCGTACAATTATTTTGTTTTGGAATTATTGGAGAATATATTGGTAAAATTTACTCAGAAGTGAAACAAAGACCACGCTATTTTATTGACAAACGAATAGATTAAAAATGAAAGAAGATTTTGAAAAAAAATACCATGATGTAGAATCAGCTCATTGGTGGTTTAAGTCTAGAAGAAAATACTTGTTGGATTTACTGAAAGAGGTTCCAAAAGATAGTAAAATACTAGATATTGGATGTTCTTCGGGTATTTTCTTAAAAGATTTGGAAGCGTTAGGATTTACTACTGATAATCTATTTGGAATTGATATCAGTGATAAAGCCATTACCAATTGTAAAGCCAACGGCATAAACAATGCTTTTGTAATGGACGCTCAAAATATTACCTTAAATGAAAAATTTGATATCATCATTGCTTCCGATTGTTTAGAGCATTTAGAAGACGATAAAAAAGCATTAAAAAATTGGAATGATCTATTAAAAATTGGTGGTACAATGTATGTTTTTGTCCCTGCATTTCAATCACTTTGGAGTTACCACGATACGGTTAATATGCATTTTAGACGGTATAGAAAATCGGAACTAAAATCTAAATTATTAGCCGAAAATCTTGAAATAATAAAATCTAGTTATTGGAATTTCTTTCTGTTTTTACCCGTGTATGTATTTCGAACTATAACTTCTAAAGTTCAAAAAAATAAATCAGGTGAATCTGATATTGCTATCGGAAACCACTTTATCAACAGTGCTTTGCTACAGTTAATAATTTTCGAAAATAAACTACTTAAAATATTTAATTTTCCTTTTGGCGTAAGTACCTTTTGTATTGCTAAAAGAATTAAATAGTTTTTAAACTGTCTTCCCAGCTCTTAATCTGAAGCCCAAAAGTACTCTTGATTTTACTTTTATCCAAAACACTATAATTAGGTCTTTTGGCTGGTGTTGGAAATTCCGAAGTAGGAATTGGTTGTAAATCGATATTCTTATGGTTGATTTCAAATATTTTTTTAGCAAAATCATACCAGCTACATTGTCCTTCGTTACTGAAGTTGTAAATTCCAAAGTTAATTTGGGATTTGGCACTTCGACTGCGCTCAGTGTGACAGATTATCTTGATTAAAGCTTCTGCTAAATCAACTGCATTGGTTGGAGTTCCGATTTGGTCATTAACAACCGAAAGAGAATCTCTTTCAGAAGCCAATCGCAACATGGTTTTCATAAAATTATTGCCAAATTGGGAGTATACCCATGAAGTTCTAATTATATAATAATCATCAAAAACAGCTTGAATGGCTTTTTCTCCATCCAATTTAGTTTGTCCGTAAACACCTGTTGGATTTGGAATGTCTTCTTCATTATAAGGTATTTGCTTGTTGCCATCAAAAACAAAATCGGTAGAAATATGAAGTAAAATGGTGTTGTTTTCTTTGCAAACTTGGGCTAGGTTTTTGGTACCCATTACATTAATTAAATGGGCTTTCTCGGGTTCGCTTTCGGCTTTGTCTACTGCAGTGTATGCCGCAGCATTAATGCAGAAATTGGGTTTAGAATTGGAGAAAACCTGTTGGCAGTTTTCTAAATTGGTTATGTCTAATTCTAAAGACGAGCAAAAAACAAACTGAAGTTCAGTATAATTCGGTGCAACATATTGCAAACTTTGTCCTAATTGTCCGTTGGCGCCAGTGACTAAAACTACCATGCTTTTTTAGCGTTTTCTAAATTGGGTTGGATTTTATCTTTTTCGGATATAATTAAATTTCCCATTGGAAAACCCCAATCGATATTGATGGTTGCGTCATTAAAAATAATGCCTCCTTCAGATTCTTTATTATAAAAATTGTCACATTTATAGAAAAAAGTTGCCGTTTCACTCAATACTAAAAACCCGTGAGCAAACCCTCTTGGAACAAAAAACTGTTTTTGATTTTCTCCTGATAAAAAAACAGCTTCATACTGTCCAAATGTTGGTGAATTCGGTCTAATATCAACAGCAACATCCAAAACTTCTCCTTGCAAAACTCTAACTAATTTGGCTTGAGCGTGTTCTCCTGTTTGATAATGTAACCCTCTTAAAACTCCTTTTGAGGAATACGATTGATTGTCTTGTACAAAATGTGTTTGTTGGTTTACTCCTATTTGAAACGTGTTTTCGTTGAAGCTCTCCATAAAATAACCACGCTCATCAAGAATTAAATTTGGCTCAATAATAAAACAGCCTTCCAATTTGGTTGCAATAAAATTCATTTTCAATGTCTATTTCAAAAATCTATTTCAAAAAAATAGAAAATTGATGTTTTTTAATTTTTATTTTTCGTGTAACAAACTCATTAGATGGACTCCATAACCACTTTTTAGAAGTGGTTTGGCTAATGTTTCTAACTGATGAGCATCTATGAATCCCATTCTATAAGCAGCTTCTTCAATAGCGCCAATTTTTAATCCTTGACGTTCTTCTATTACCTGAACAAATTGTCCTGCTTGCATCAGCGATTGAAATGTACCGGTGTCTAACCAAGCCGTACCTCTATCTAAGATACTAACCTTAAGCTTTCCTCTTTTTAAATATTCTTTATTTACATCCGTGATTTCCAATTCTCCTCTGTGGCTTGGTTTTATATTAGCAGCTATTTCTACCACATCATTGTCATAAAAATAAATTCCAGGAACGGCAAAATTTGATTTAGGATTTACGGGTTTTTCTTCTATCGAAAGTACTTTTCCTTCTTTATCAAAATCGACAACGCCATATCGTTCCGGATCATGAACGTGGTAGGCATAAATAATTCCGCCATCTGGATTGTTATTCGCTAACAATAAATCAGACAAACCAGTTCCGTAAAAGATATTATCTCCAAGTACTAAAGCAACCTTATCGTTTCCAATAAATTCTTTTCCAATAATAAAAGCTTCTGCTAAACCATTGGGATGTTCCTGAACAGCATATTCAAATCGACATCCTAAACTTTTTCCATCACCTAATAATTGTTGGAACAAGGGTAAATCATGAGGTGTTGATATAATAAGTATTTCACTGATTCCAGACCACATCAACGTTGATAGTGGATAATAAATCATCGGTTTGTCATAAATGGGCATTAACTGTTTGCTCACCGCTAAAGTTAATGGATGTAATCGTGTTCCGGATCCACCAGCTAAAATAATTCCTTTCATAATTTACTATTCAATTTTGCCATTTGAGATTTATAAAACGATTTTAAAACCCCAGCAATAACAAATAATAAAATAAAAAATAAGGGCAATACAAACTTCATTTTACCATTCACTGCTTTAGTATTCTTTATGTTAAGAGTAATACTACTTTCTTTAACTACTTTGTCAAAATTAACTAACGAAATTCGATTTATTCCTTGTTCGTTAACCAAAATTTCTTTTGTTTTAATGACTTCATTCAATTGTGAATTTTCATTATAATAAACCAATTTATCGCTTTTTTGAGAGCTGTTAGTGTTGGATGAAAAGGCATTTAAAAGTCCATTTATTTGTGAAATGATGGAGTCGTTTTCAACCATTTTTATTTTAACATTATTTAAATATTCTTTCTGGATTAATGAATAATAATCGGAATCATTGAGATACTTTAATAAAGGTTGTACGGTTTTTTCGTTAGAAGTTTCTTTATCTGTTGTATAAGAAATCAAATGATAAGGATAATTTTTACTGGTAAGGTTTTCATTAACTATTTTTTTAATATCACCATCCTCAGCTAATAATTTTACAAATTCAAAATTCTTATCGCTGTTGTTAATAAATTTATAAACGTCTGTAATAGGTTCTATAGCTATTTTTTTAAGTTTTTTTGGTTCCTTAATTCCAACAACCTCCTTAAGAAAAATAGTGTCGCCATCATTAATTTTGGAACTTATCAACTCTACTTTGGCATACAAATAATCAATTGAGCCAAAGTTTGAACTCACGATAATTTCGTTATCATACACTTTTGTTGTTTTATCCATGTATAATCCTAAACTAACACCAAGAATAAATAAAATTCCAACCCAAAGAATATTCCTTTTAAAAAATAAAAAAACTTTGAAAATTTTGGTTGAAATACCCTCAAAAAAGTTACCGATTTTTTTTGCAATTTGAGACAAGTCTATTTCTTGATTGTCATTATTTTGAGTCGATGTGCTCATAAAACTATTTATTTATGTTAAAAATTTGTTCTAATATTTTTATCGTAATTAAATACGTTGGTTTAACACCTGTTGTACCTAAACCGCCTGATGCTAATGTACTTCCTGTTTCCAATGGATTGTCAGAAGCATAGTATGCATATCTAACTTTTACATTTTGAGGAATACTTTTTCTGATTTTTGATGCTGACTGTATCGCTTTTTGATAATAAGCACCTTCCATTTCAAGACCTATGACTTCCCAGGTTGATTCGTGGAAAAAACGTAACAAGTCTTTATTTTGTAATGATGTTCCTAAAACCGTTACCATCGGTCCGGAAAAAACGGGTATTCCATTTCCTTCAAACATTTCAGCCGTTAACTCGTTTTCAAAAGGGTAATTATCCGCCGTTCCTTCATTAATATGTGCCGATGGAATCATTATGTCGCCTTTTCCGCCTTCCAAAATTCCTGCTTTTCCCATTATCGAAACCGATTCAACATCAAGAAACGTTTTATTCTTACCTTCTTTATACGGTTTTAATAATTCATCTATCGTTTCAAATGCTTGTTCCCCAAAAGCATAATCCATCACAATAAGTACGGGTGCGTTTTTGTCTACCTTGGCTGTTGGAAAACTAGACTTAGTCCAATCTATTTTTGCAGTGTCAAAAATCTGAACATCAATATTAGTCCCCGAAAAAACATCCGGAAGTGAAATCATTCCTTGTTTCATTGCGACTTCTTCAACCTTGTTGCGAAGATCATTGGCTCCCGATTTGCTTAATTCTTCATAAATAAAGAAATCTGTTTTGTCTTTGTCCTTATACTTCGGGATAGTTTTTAAAACAGTAGTCGCAAAAATAGAATTCATCACACTGTGCATATTGGCGCTGATAATGTGAATTGGACGTTCCAATAAATTATTGGCTTTTAAGGCTTGCTTGATGTTATTTGCCCAAATCTCTCCATGAATATGATGTCCTAATCGTTCTCTTAAAATTGGGCTGAAGGTTATCGTTCTTTTATTGTTATTAATGACTTCTTCAATGGCTAATTTTCCTAACCAATAGATTACGTGTAAAAAGCGATCTGGTTTTTCTTTGGTTCCAAAATC
Organism: Flavobacteriaceae bacterium; assembly: GCA_947464335.1. GTDB lineage: Bacteria > Bacteroidota > Bacteroidia > Flavobacteriales > Flavobacteriaceae > Flavobacterium. Next base: position 1,902 of record CANHWG010000009.1, on the reverse strand, counting down.
ATCATAGATATCAATTACTTCTGAAAAACTTCTTCCCAAAACATTAGCAGCGTGTGAAATGGCAATCTCCTTTTCTTTAAGCGTCATTTTTTTATTTTGAGAAACCGCTTCTTCCAGTTTTTGCCAATCTCGCGTATACTCTATTTCTATTTCATCCAATAAAACTTTGTTTTTTATTTTATGGGATTCGATAAAAATAAAGGTCAAATGAGTAAGGATATCATAAATGTCAGAACGTCCACGTGTAATTTCCACATTCATTTGTTCGTCATCAATTCGGTAGCAATTTCGTCGCCTTTTTGGTGGGACAATCGCTTGAAAGTGAGATTTTGAATAGCCCTCGTCTGAAGTTAAATTGATAAAACGACATTCTTCAATACCTACTGGAAGTCTTTCAATTACATACAGTAAGCCGTTTAGTTCTACTTTTTCTTCGGAAATACTTCCATAAATTTCGGGTCTAAGAGATAGCAATGCTTCTCTCAAGGTTTCACCTGAAACACCCATCGGTTTGTAGAAACCTCTGTTAAATAAGTGCCTCATGGTAATGTACAATCGTTCGATAGCTGCCGACGATTCTTGCGCTCGAGAACGCGAAATGTTTTTAATTTCCTTCATTAAATTTTACTTTCTAACCCGCAAATATAGGGTTTTTGTCGTTTAGTTGGTTAGAATTAGGTTTATTGCAGGTTCGTACACATTTATTTTATCCGACGGGTTTTTAACATCTTGTCTGGTTTGTTTATTCCATATGCCGCCTAAAAAAGTATAGCTAAATTCTCTCTCTACGAAATTATACAAAACATAAGGATAGTATGTTTTTTGAATCGTTGTTTTTCCGGTGCTCGTATCTTGTACTTCTTTTTCTAGTTTATTCTTCTCAATTATAAGCTTTTCAAAGCCAACAAATAGCCCGTTTTTTGGCATTTTTAAATTGAAATCAACCACATTAAAGTAGGTTTTTTTAACCCCTTTTTTTACCGATACCAAAAAGTCTTTGTTCAGCAATTCCTCTCCAGGTGAGCCATCTGCATTTACCGAATACAAATGAATTTTAAAACTGGCGGTTTCTAGCTGACTATCGGTAAAAAAATTTACTTGCTTGATGTATCTTGTTTTTTTGTATTTGGCCAAATAAGGGAAAAATTTAGCGTCTATTCGCGGCCCGTTTTCAAAAGCTTGATAGGTTTGGTTTTTTACATTTCCGATTTCAATTACTTTGGTTTCAAAACGTTTGGATATAATAATTTCATTAAGTTCGAAAGCGTTTATTTTTAGAATTACGCTAGTAGCTTCTGAAGCTGTAACCGTTTTTTTTTCATAGCCCAAAGCTGAAAAAATCAGGTTTTTATTTGGTGAACAATTAATCAAAAACGTTCCGTTCTCTTCCGAACTTGTGCTGTTATTTTCATTTTCAACCCAAATGTTTACATACGGAATTGGCTTGTAATAGTCATCAACTACAATACCTTTTATTTGAGAAGATACCAAAGAACTCATCATTATCATCATCAACCAAAACAGACTTTTATGTATCATTTCTTTGTTTATTATCTATTCTCTTTTTAACACGTCTGCAATATTTCTATCGTTACTCAAGCGAGGTAATTTGTTTTGTCCGCCCAATTTTCCTATGGATTTCATATAATCCTGAAACCCATTTTTCCGAACTTTTGAAATCACTACTGTTCTCAACACCTTACCTACAATCAAATCGTCGTAATAGCTATTTTGCTTGCGCATTGCATGGTCGATTTTGAGAGCAAAATCTTCTAAATTTTCAGGTTCTCCCGAAGCTTCGGAATCAAACTCTATAAACCATTCGTGATAAGGCAATCCTGACTCGGGAGCAATTTGAGGCGCAACCGTAAATTCGTTTACACGGATGGTAGAATTTTCCAT
>CANHWG010000008.1 GCA_947464335.1 Flavobacteriaceae bacterium | reverse complement strand
CTCGGGTTTCCGGAGTTTTATTTTTTGCACGGCAAATAAAACTCCAGTCTGTTCGCTTTGCTCGGGTTTCCGGAGTTTTATTTTTTGCACGGCAAATAAAACTCCAGTCTGTTCGCTTTGCTCGGGTTTCCGGAGTTTTATTTTTTGCACGGCAAATAAAACTCCAGTCTGTTCCCTCATTATTAAAACGAGGTCGGGTTTAGCTTCGCTCTGTTCCCATTTCATGCTCGAGTCCAGAGTTTTATTTTTTAGGGCGTGCCCTTTCAGGTCATGCTTTCGCCACTCGCTTTTTTAGTTATTGCATAACTAAAAAGAGCTCAAACAATGACTCAATCCTTCACGCAATCTCCGGTAAAACAGAAACTTTTTCTATCTTTGCCGAAACAAACAACACTTCTACTACAACATGAAAAACACACTAATAGCACCATCGGTTCTTGCGGCCGATTTCGCCAACTTACAACGTGATATTGAAATGATTAACAACAGTGAAGCCGATTGGTTTCATATTGATATTATGGATGGTGTTTTTGTTCCCAATATTTCCTTCGGAATGCCGGTTTTAGAAGCAATTACTAAACATGCAAAAAAGACTATCGATGTACATTTAATGATTGTGGATCCAGATAGATATATCAAAACCTTCGCGCAATTAGGAGCTAATATACTAACGGTTCATTATGAAGCTTGTACGCATTTACACAGAACTTTACAAGCTATAAAAGCAGAAGGCATGAAAGCCGGCGTTGCTTTAAATCCCCATACCAATATAGATTTACTTGAAGATGTGATTCAAGATATAGACATGGTATGCATTATGAGTGTGAATCCTGGCTTTGGAGGTCAATCATTCATTGAAAACACCTATTCAAAAATTGAAAAATTAAAAGCATTAATACACAGAAAGAATGCTTCTACATTAATCGAAATTGATGGTGGTGTAACCGATAAAAATGCTTTACAGTTAGTAAATGCTGGAGCTGATGTACTAGTAGCCGGAAATTTTGTTTTTAAAGCTGAGAATCCTACGCAAACTATTATAGATTTAAAAAGGTTAATTTCATTTTAAACTCCTATAAAAAATCTGAATTCAAAATCAATTTTTGTGATTTAGCATCCTACTGACATTTTGAAACAGTTCTGGAAATTTACTTTTAAATTCATTTGGTGTCTCAAAATAATGTTCAATAATGACGGAAACAAACTCATATTGATTAGTATAGGCGTAAATCCTAAAATATTCAGATTCAATTAGTCGTTCTTTATTGGGTGGATGATTTACTTCTTTGTGAAGTTGAGTGTAGTGTTTTCTGAAAGTTAAGGAACTAGCGTCATTATTTTTCATACTATTAAAATGAACCACATGTGAAAACTCGTGAATACCTAGATTTAAATTATCATTGTCAATTTCGTAACCCTCTATAAAATCTTTCCAAGAAAATACTACTGCTTTCATTCTTGGGTTGAATTCTCCTTTGAAATATTCCTGACTTTGTGTCGATAAGTATTGCTCAGGATAAATAATAATTTTATCAAATGAATTTACCAAATAACGCCTTAAACCAAACGTTAACATTGCATAGGTTGCCGCAATAAGCGTTTCCACTTCTTTGGTGACTTTAAAATCTTCTCTAGGTATAAATTCATACTTCTCTATAAAACAAGCAACCCTATGATGAAAATAAATCTTTTGTTTATCGGTTAGCTTTTTATAAAATTGAAACTTTTGTCTCAGGATGAATTCCTGCTCTGGAGCAATTTTTTTGGGTTTAAGATACAAATGAATATAGAGCGGCTTGTTAAATAAATGTATAGAAATATCATCAAGCAAACTAATGATAAACATATACGAATACAAAAATGCAGCTATAACAATAGTTAAGATGACAAGTATAAAAATAATTTCCATTTCAGAAAGATATAAAAATCCCATAATATTTTGAACTTTTTTGTGACTCCAGGTGGGTTGACTTCGTCTTCCCAGACAAAGCTCCGCTTTGAAAACAAAAGAGCGCTCTAGAGCGCTCTTTTTACCTGACAGCCACTGGCTGTCCTCCTTTTAATTTCAAATGTGACCCCGGCAGGGTTGACTCCGTCTTCCCTGACAAAGCTCCGCTTTGAAAATAGTGATGAAGAAATAATGCTTGAGCAAACTCAGACATTATTTCTGATTCACTATTTATTCGTGACCCCGGCAGGGTTCGAACCTGCAACCTTCAGAGCCGAAATCTGAAATTCTATCCAGTTGAACTACGGAGCCATTTTTAGATTATTAGATCGTTAGATTTTTAGATTAGTTAGATATAAATCTAAGTAGTATAATCTTCTAACCTGTCTAAAATGTCTAAACCAAAAGTTTCTTAACAATTGCCGAAATAGTTTTTCCTTCAGCAGTTCCTCCTATTTGAGCCGAAGCTAATCCCATTACTTTTCCCATTGATGCTATTCCAGAAGCACCTGTTTCAGCAATAATTTTGGCTATAATAGCTTCTACCTCTGCTTCTGAAAGTTGCGCTGGAAGAAATTTTTCAATAATAGCAATTTGAGCCAATTCGGGTTCAGCTAAATCTGGACGATTTTGTGTCGTAAATATTGACGCGCTGTCTTTTCGCATCTTTACCAACTTTTGCAATATTTTGATTTCATCTGCCTCCGAAATTTCTTCTTTAGAGCCAGAGGATGTTTGTGCTAATAAAAGCTCCGATTTGATGGCGCGAAGTGCTTCTAAAGCAATCGTGTTTTTCTCACGCATTGCGTTTTTCATTTCGTCCATTACTTGTATTGATAAACTCATATTCTATAATATTAGATTGCTGCGCCAATTCACTGACGCGCGTGTGTTAGACTTTTTAGATTCAAATAGTTTCTCTTTTAGCCCTGATGGAAGCGAGCTACCCTGTAGCGCGGACAGCAGGAAAACGGATGGCAAAAAAGCCTGAACCATCTGCTCCTAAAAAGTTTGACGAAGGTAAAAAAATAACCCGAAAATCACAATGATTTTCGGGTTAAGGATTTTAGGGTAATCTGTAGACTAGTCCACATTATCATGCAAGAAAGAATTATTAGATCTCAATTGTATATCATCATTGCTATCTATTCCTATTGACATCCTTGAATTTGTATTGGATTGTTCATTATTTGTCAAATCTACACCAAGTCTTTTATAGGCAGGTTCTTTTTCCATTTCTTCAATTTTAGAAGGATTGTTATGGAATTTATAATTGAACTCTTTTAATTTTCTTCTTCTATCGTCGGCTCTATGTTTCAAAGTTTCTTCGATAGTCATCTCTACCGGTGAAATATCCTCAAAATTAGATACAAATGCTTGAGGTTTTCCAACTTCTGTTTGTTGTTTCATAGTAATATTCAACTCTTCTGCAATTGGCTCTTCAACAACAGTTGCAGCTGGTTTAGAATTCAATAAATCGTTTTCTAATTCCATATACTCTTCCAGAGAATACTTAATGATTCCATCTTCATTAAGTTCAGTCATCGGTACGAATTGTACCGGCTCATTAACCACAATTTCATTTACTGATTCAGCAGATAAATCAAAAACAATTTTGCTTTCTTCAAAAGCTTCAATTGGTTTTATCTCTTCAACTCTTTCGAATGTTGGGGTAGCCGGAATATCAAACGTAAACGTAATTTGCTCTTCTTCTTTATCAACTATTGTCAAAGGCTCAACTACTTTCATCTCTTTAATTTCTGGCGTAGTTACTTTAAAGTCGATATCTTTAATTGGAGAAACGATTTCAAAAGTGACATCTAAGTTTCTAATAAATTGATTCATAGCAATTAACTCGTTTTCATTGATAACTGCTTGAGTTGTTTCGAAAACCGTTAAAGAATCTACTTCAAGTTCTTCTTCAATTAATTCAAATACTATCTTTTCTTCCTGAACTTCACTTACTGGTGTTTCTACAATGTTTTGTAAAAATTCTACTGGTTTTTGAGTTAAATCGCGCACTAATTTTTGATCGTCTTCTAGCGCGTGAACAATTTTCTTAACTTCTGTGTTTACAATTCCGTTTTGTTGTTCTACGTTAAAACCTGTAGCGATAATTGTAACAGCTATAGACTCTCCTAGACTTTCATCTTCGCCAACACCCATTATGATATTAGCATTGAATCCAGCTTCCGATTGAATATGATCATTTATTTCTCCAATTTCATCAATTGTAATTTCACTAGAACCAGAAACGATAAGCAACAATACGTTTTTAGCCCCTGAAATTTTATTATCATTCAATAATGGTGAATCTAGTGCAGAGATAATAGCTTCTTTAGCTCTATTTTCTCCGGTAGCAACTGATGAACCCATAATGGCAGTTCCACTATTTGACAAAACTGTTTTGGCGTCTTTTAAGTCGATGTTTTGAGTATAGTGGTGTGTAATTACTTCTGCAATTCCACGAGATGCTGTAGCTAATACTTCATCCGCTTTCGAAAAGCCCGCTTTAAAACCAAGATTTCCGTATACTTCTCTTAATTTATTGTTATTAATTACAATTAAAGAATCTACTTGCTTTCTTAATTTTTCAACTCCTAATAAAGCTTGATCAGAACGAACTTTTCCTTCAAATTGAAAAGGTATGGTAACGATTCCAACCGTAAGTATATCTCTTTCTTTTGCCAATTGTGCAATTACAGGTGCAGCTCCTGTTCCTGTTCCACCACCCATTCCGGCAGTGATGAAAACCATTTTGGTATTGGTATCTAACATTTTTTCAATGTCTCCAATACTTTCAATAGCTGATTGCTGACCAACATCTGGATTTGCACCGGCTCCAAGTCCTTCCGTTAAGTTAAGTCCTAATTGAATTTTGTTTGGTACAGGACTATTTTGAAGTGCTTGTGAATCCGTATTACACACAATGAAATCAACGCCTTTGATTCCTTGCTTGAACATGTGATTGATAGCGTTACTTCCACCGCCACCAACTCCGATTACTTTTATCACATTTGATTGATTTTTTGGTAAATCAAATGAGATGTTTCCAAATTCTGAGTTGCTTATCATACTATTTTGGTTTTATTAGGTATTTTATATTCTAAATTTCTTATTTTATCTGTGTACTAACCTTTCTGCCATCAGGCAGGTGGAAAACTTTTACTCTGCGTTATCCAAAAAATCTTTAATTTTTTCAACATAACGATCAAAGAAGGATCTTTTTATTTTATTCTCAGTAGTTTCAGTTTCAAGATTAATTTCTTCTTCAATGGCGTCAGAAATAGTTTCTGTTTTTGCCTCTTCAACTACTTGTTGAAAAACCACTTGTTTTGGAGCTTCAACTACTACTTCTTTTAATTCAATTTTATAAGCGCTATTGGTATTGTTTTGGATGCTATTCATTACTAATCCTACAGCAGTAGCAAATAATGGACTCGAAATTTCTTCGCTTGAATTGCCCGCTAAATGTTCATTCGGATATCCAATTCTAGTATCCATGCCCGTAATGTACTCTACCAATTGCTTGATGTGTTTCAATTGTGAACCTCCGCCAGTTAATACAATTCCGGCAATCAGTTTCTTGCGTGGATCTTCATGCCCGTATGCTTTAATTTCAGTGAAAACTTGCTCAATAATCTCAACTACTCTAGCGTGAATTATTTTAGATAAATTTTTCAAAGAAATCTCTTTAGGATCTCTTCCTCTTAATCCGGGAATTGAAACAATTTCGTTGTCTTTATTTTCTCCGGGCCATGCAGACCCAAACTTTGTTTTTAATAATTCGGCTTGTTTTTCAATGATTGAACAACCTTCTTTGATATCATCGGTAATCACATTTCCGCCAAAAGGAACCACCGCAGTATGACGAATAATTCCATCTTTAAAAATGGCTAAATCTGTTGTTCCACCGCCGATATCAATTAAGGCAACACCCGCTTCTTTTTCTTCCTGACTTAAAACTGCATCTGCAGAAGCTAAAGGTTCTAATGTTAATCCAGATAATTCAATGCCTGAACTTTGGATACATCGTCCCACATTTCTAATAGAAGAAGCCTGACCAACCACCACATGAAAGCTTGCTTCCAATCTTCCGCCATACATTCCGATGGGCTCTTTTATTTCTGATTGCCCGTCTATTTTAAATTCTTGAGGAAGCACATGAATAATTTCTTCTCCAGGAAGCATTGCCAATTTATTAACTTGATCAATCAGTAACTGAATATCTCTCCCGCTAATAACTTCTTCCGGATTCGTTCTTATAACATAATCGGTATGCTGAATACTTCGAATGTGTTGTCCAGCTATACCAACCACCACATCATTAATTTTATAGCCTGAATTTGCCTCAGCCTCAATTACTGCTTGTTGGATTGACTGTATTGTTTGTGTAATATTGTTTACCACACCACGAGCCACACCAAGACTTTTGGATTTTCCGACACCCAAAATCTCTAATTTACCGTACTCGTTTTTCTTGCCTATCATGGCAACAATCTTGGTTGTTCCAATGTCTAATCCTACTGCAATATTCTCTTTTTCCATAATCTTCTATTTAATGCAAACTACTTGCTTAGTAAACTTCAGGTTAATCTTTTTGTATGTATTCAAACTGCTATCTAAAACTGCTTTTTGAAAAAAAGCTTTATAGTTTCTAAATTTCTTCTCTATGTTAATAGCTCGTCCGAAATCAATTTGAAAATCATAATTTCTATTCACCATAACCAAGCTACCGTTAGGCAAAACTTGTACTCCAATGATATTTTTTTTCAAAAACTCATCTGCATTAATCATCCTCAAAACTTCGGATAATTTTTCCTTTCTTACTACCGAAATTTCCCCCGATAATAGCGGTACTCTGGCTGTAAAATTATCAGACAACGGCATTTTATCCCCTTCATAATCAACATAAAAAGAACCTGCCTCATCAAACACTCTTCCTACTGGTGTTTTTTGTTTCACCACCGCTTTTAAAACACCATCAACACTAACAAAAACATCAGCTTTTTGGATTAATTCTTGTTGGTTGATAGCCCTCTCCAATTTCTTCAAATCTAAATCAACTTTATTTAAAGTTTTTAGGTCTTGATTTTTTTCTATTAACAATTTATTAACCGTTTCAGACTTCAAAAAAAGTACGTTTTCACCTATAAAAATAACTTCTGTTCTTTTAATTTTTCTTGTTGAATTTTTATAAGAAGTAAACGAAAACAGTAAGATAACAACCGCAATCATCAATAATAAACGAATATTTGTCCAATTGAAAAATTTCATAATAATGCCTGTTTTATTTGTGGAACTAATTCACCAATATCACCAGCTCCAATCGTTACAATAATTTTGGCATCTCTTTCTAAAATTGAAGCAACAATATCCGTTTTTGAGACTAATTTTTTATTTAAATTTTCAATTTTTGAAAGCAACCAACTTGACGTTATTCCTTCCATTGGTAATTCTCTTGCCGGATAAATATCTAACAATAATATTTCATCAAATTGCGATAAACTTTTGGCAAATTCATCAGAAAAATCTTTAGTTCTGCTAAATAAATGCGGTTGAAAAATTGCTAAGACTTTTTCATTAGGGTATAATTCTCGAACCGCCTGGTGCACCGCGTTAATTTCGGTTGGATGATGGGCATAATCATCAATAAAAACTAAATTATCCGTTTTAATTTGATAGGAAAATCTTCGTTGGATTCCTTTGAATGATGCCAGGGCTCTAGCAATGGACTCGGTCGGGGTGCCATAAGTCTTAACCATCGCTAAAGCCATCAAGGCATTCATTAAATTATGTCTTCCAGGTAAACCAAATTTTAGGTTGTTGATCGTTTCATTAGGTGAAGCAACATCAAAAACATAATAGCCATTTTCTATTCGGATATTAAATGCTTTGAAAGTGGCATCCTCATTTATTGCAACTGTTAATCCCTCTAAAGGCAATCCTTTGGGAACAAACATTTTAGTTTTATCAACTACTTTATCTGCAAATTCTCTAAAAGAATCTTCTATAGAAGAAGCATCACCATAAATATCTAAATGATCAGCATCCATAGAGGTTACGCAGGCAATATTGGGATGCAAGTGTAAAAACGAACGGTCAAATTCATCGGCCTCAACTACAGTTATCGTTTTTCCTTGACCGATTAAATTAGAATTATAATTTTCAACGATTCCACCTATAAAAGCTGTAACATCAGCACCGCTTTCAAAAAGAATATGGCCTAAAATACTTGAGGTAGTTGTTTTTCCGTGTGTCCCAGCTACAGCAAAACAAAAAGTATCTTTGGTAATAATTCCGAGTACTTCAGCTCTTTTCTTTACTACATAGTCTCTCTCGATAAAATAATTCCATTCTGAATGTGAAACAGGAACTGCTGGTGTGATAATGACCAATGTATTTTCGACATAATAATCTTTTGGTAAGAGATTAATATTGTCTTCAAAATGAATTGCCATACCGCCTGCAATTAATTCATCTGTAAGCATGGTAGGCGTTTTGTCGTAACCCGAAACATTTTTACCAATGTTTTGGAAATACCGAGCCAATGCACTCATACCGATGCCACCAATTCCGATGAAATAGACGTTATGTATTTGGTTTAAATTCACTTTTTTATCAATTTAACTATTTGTTCTACAATATCTTTTGTAGCATTGGGCTTGCCCAACTTTTTTATGTTTTCACTTAATTCTTTTTGTAAGTCTTCATTAAAAACTAAGTTTGAAAAAATGGGTTCAAACGTAGCGTCTAATTCATTTTCCTTTATTAATAAAGCGCCTTTTTTATCTACTATAGCTTTAGCATTTTTGGTTTGATGATCTTCGGACACATTAGGTGATGGAATAAAAATTACAGGCTTACCTACCAAACACAATTCTGAGACTGAAGAAGCTCCAGCTCTTGAAATTATAAAATCTGCAGCAGCGTAAACCAAATCCATACGGTCTATAAATGACACCACCTGAACAATTTTACGATCAGTAAAATGGTTATAATCGTGATAATAAAGCTTGCCACATTGCCATATAATTTGAATATCTTTTGAAATTATATTGTAAATTTCTTTCTCGATTAAACGGTTCAATCTTCTTGCCCCGAGACTTCCTCCGAGTACTAAAAGTGTTTTTTTATTGGGATCTAAATTGTAATGCTTTAGCGCTTCTTTTCGTTTAGAGTCAATTTCTAATAAATCCTGACGAACTGGATTGCCTGTGATTACTATTTTTTCTTTTGGGAAAAAGCGATCTAAATTTTCATAAGCCACACAAATCGAGTTGGCTTTTTTACTCAACAACTTATTGGTAATTCCGGGATACGAGTTTTGCTCCTGAATTAGTGTTGGAATATTTAAATTATTGGCCATTTGCAATAATGGTCCGCTAGCAAAACCACCTGTTCCGATTACAACATCGGGTTTGAATTCTTTAATTATCTTTCGTGATGTCCATAAACTACTGATTAGTTTGAAAGGAAACATCATATTTTGCATTGTAATTTTACGTTGCAATCCAGCAATCCAAAGTCCTTTGATTGTATAACCCGCTTGAGGTACTTTTTGCATTTCCATTTTATCTTTGGCACCTACAAAAAGAAAATCAGCATCTGGGAAACGCAATTTCAATTCATTAGCAATAGCAATAGCAGGATAGATATGTCCACCTGTTCCTCCGCCGCTCAATATGAATTTTAATTTGCCCATTTTATTTTTTATTTAATACTGCATTCATTGGATTTGCAGTATCCACTATTGAAAAATCTTCTAATTGCTTCGCCTGTTCGCTCTCGCTCGAGTCTGCAGCTTCATCTTCAAGTAATTGTTTGTCGATTAGCTTTTGTAATGCATCCTCACGTTTTTGCTTTTCGGCTAATTCTTGAGCAATTTCTTCTTCTTTTTTGGTGACGCTTAAGATGATACCCAAAGCAATACAGGTCATCCAAATAGAACTTCCTCCACTACTAATTAAGGGTAATGTTTGACCTGTTACCGGAAGTAATTCAACCGCAACTGCCATATTGGTTATTGCTTGAAAAATAATGGGAAAGCCTAATCCAACGACAACAAGTTTGCCGAAAAGCGAATTGGCCTTATGAGCTGCTACTACAAATCGGAATAATAATAAAAGGTATAAACCTAAAATACACAATCCACCTGCTAATCCGTATTCTTCAACTATGATGGCATAAATAAAATCGGATGAAGATTGGGGCAAGAAGTTTTTTTGCACGCTTTTTCCTGGACCTAAACCATAAATACCACCAGAGGCAATTGCTATTTTTGCTTTCTCTATTTGGTAGTCATCTTCATCCGGTTTGTCGCTGGTAAAATTATCGATTCGGCTAATCCAAGTATCTACACGATTTGGAAAAGCATCTGGAAACGCTTTGGCAACTAGTACAAAAAACAACAATCCGATAGCTCCGGCGCCAAGAATAACTCCAATATATTTAAGTGGATATTTACCTATGAAAACCAACATAATTACCATTGAAAATATCAAGGCAGCAGTGGAAAAATTCGCTGGAAGTATTAAAAAAATCGTTATAAAAACCGGCAACCACAATTCCCAAAGCGAATTTTTGAATGTAATGGGCGTCTCCCTCTTCTTGGACAAGTATCTCGCAACAAAAACATAAAGTACAATAGATGCCAGTGCAGATGTTTGAAACGTAATACCAATAAAAGGAATCTGAATCCATCGACTCGCATTGGCACCTTCAATTATAGTTCCCTTAAGTAATGTATAGAGTAACAAACCCCAAACCACTGGCAATAATATTTTGGAAATCTTTATAAAATAGTGATAGGGAACTTTATGAACTTTATATAAAATAAAAAAACCAACTAGTACTTGGGCCGCATGTTTTAGTAAATAAGTAAACGTATTACCTGTACCATGACGCATGTAAGCCAAATTACTACTAGCACTAAAAACAGGCATAAACGAAAACAATGCCAACAAGGCAACAAATGCCCAGATGACTTTATCTCCATTTAAACTGTTTATTAGTTCTTTCATTTGTAATGGTTTCGTGTTATGAGTTGCGAGTTACGGGTTTTAATTTTTGGTATAACAACCCGAAACTTCAAACTCGGAACTTTTATAAATTCTTAACCGCTACTTTAAATTGATTTCCTCTGTCTTCGTAATTTTGAAATAAATCAAAACTTGCACAAGCTGGAGAAAGTAAAACCGCGTCTCCTTTTTCTGCCAAATGTTTGGCCGTTATAACAGCATCACGCATGTTATCTACTTCAACCATCATATCTACAACATTTCCAAAAGCATCAATAATTTTTTTATTATCTAATCCAAGACATATAATTGCTTTTACTTTTTCTCTTACTAAAGCCATTATTTCGCTATAATCATTTCCTTTATCAACACCACCAACAATCCAAACGGTGGGAACGGTCATACTGTCTAAAGCAAAAAAAGTAGCATTTACATTAGTAGCTTTACTATCGTTGATATATTGTACATTTTGAATTTTTAGCACTTTCTCTAAACGATGTTCTACGCCTTGAAAATTGGATAAACTCATTCGAATGGTTTCTTTTCTGATTTTCATCAATTGTGCAACAGATGTTGCGGCCATTGCGTTTTTCATGTTGTGTTTTCCTTCTAGAGAAATTTCTCTAGTTTTCATTTCAAATTCTTCGTTGTTGATGATAATGTCCATAGTTTCGTTTTTTATAAATGCTCCCGTTTCAAATGTTTTGTTTAATGAAAAAGGAATTAATTTGGCTTTCGTTTTGTTATGTTTTAACCATTCTGAAATTGTTTCGTCATCTGCATCGTAGATGAAATAATCCTCTTCCGTTTGGTTCATTGTTATTCTAAATTTTGATGCGATATAATTCTCATATTTATATTCGTATCGATCTAAATGATCTGGACTTATGTTAGTTAGTATTGCAATATCAGGCCGGTAATTTATGTTACCATCTAATTGAAAACTACTTAATTCTAAAACATAGCAGTCATAATTTTCTTCGGCCACTTGCCAGGCAAAGCTTTTACCAATATTGCCCCCTAAACCTACATTCAATCCGCCTTCTTTTAACAAATGGTAGGTCAACATAGTCGTGGTTGTTTTACCATTACTACCCGTAATTCCGATGGTTTTTGCTTTTGTAAAAGGTGCTGTAAACTCAATTTCAGAAATTACTGGAATTCCTTTTTCAACTAGCTTTTTTACAATAGCAACTTTTTCAGGAATACCAGGGCTTTTCATAACCACATCAGCGTTCAAAATCAAGCTATCAGTATGGGTTTCGTCCTCCCATTTTATTGCATTACGTTCAAGAACTTCTCTATAATTATCTTTTATCCTTCCGAAATCAGAAACAAAAACATCATAACCTTGTTTTTTTCCCAAAATGGCTGTCCCAACCCCACTTTCTCCACCACCAAGTATTACTAATCGTTGCATTATCTCAATTTTAAAGTCACAATAGAAACAATAGCTAATAGTATTGCCACAATCCAAAAACGGGTAACAATTTTACTCTCGTGATAGCCTTTCTTTTGATAGTGATGGTGTAATGGTGACATTAGGAAAACTCTTCTTCCTTCGCCAAATCGCTTCTTGGTGTATTTGAAATAAGAAACTTGTATGATAACTGATAAATTTTCCGCAAAAAATATGGCGCATAAAACTGGTAAAAGCATTTCTTTTCTAACGGATATGGCGAGTACCGCTATAATTCCGCCAATAGTTAAACTTCCTGTATCTCCCATAAATACAGTTGCCGGATAGGAATTGTACCAAAGAAAACCGATTAAAGCACCAACAAAAGCGGCAATAAACACAGTCATTTCCCCTGAATTGGGTATATACATGATGTTCAAATAATTGGACAAAATCACGTTACCAGAAACGAAGGCAAATATTCCGAGTGCTAATACCGAAATGGCAGAAGTTCCAGCAGCTAAACCGTCAATACCATCGGTTAAATTGGCGCCGTTTGAAACGGCTGTTATAATGAAAATAACAATTGGAATAAACACTAACCATGCCCAATTTTCATACCCTTCACCGGTCCATTCTATGATTTTTGCATAATCTAATTCGTTATTTTTTGTAAATGGAATGGTAGTTACCGTAGATTTAGTTTCTCTTGGGGTTTCTCGAATGACATTTTCGGTTTGATTAAAAGATATTGGCTCTGCTGATCTTTCTCTTATGGTAACACTCGGATTAAAATATAAGACTGAACCAACTATTATTCCTAAACCCACTTGACCAATTACTTTGAAAATCCCTTTTAAACCTTGTTTGTCTTTTTTGAAAATTTTAATATAGTCATCTATAAAACCAATAACGCCCATCCAAAGTGTGGTTACAACTAAAAGGATAATGTAAATATTATTTAATTTGGTCAGCAACAAAACAGGAATAAGAGTAGCAATAATGATTATTAATCCACCCATTGTTGGTGTACCCGCTTTTTGATTTTGTCCTTCTAAACCGAGTTCTCTAACCGTTTCACCAACTTGTTGATTTCGTAAAAAAGTAATAATCTTTTTTCCATATATGGTTGAAATCAAAAGTGATAGAATTAAAGCTAATGCTGATCTGAATGTGATGTACTGGAAAACTCCTGTTCCAGGAATATCCATTGTTTTGTCTAGGTATTCAAATAAATAATATAGCATAGGTTTATTTATTTAGCTGTTCTAATAGTTCTTTTACAATTTTCATATCATCAAAATCATGTTGAACCCCATTAACTTCTTGATACGTTTCATGTCCTTTTCCTGCGATAAGGATAATATCATTTGAATTTGCCAATTGGCATGCGGTTTTTATAGCTTGTTTTCTATCAACAATTGATAATGTCTTTCTTTGATTTTGTGGTTCAACACCTGATTCCATATCGGCAATAATATCAATTGGATCTTCAGTTCTTGGATTATCAGAAGTTATAATTACCTTGTTACTCATTGAAGAAGCAATATTTGCCATAATGGGTCTTTTGGTTTTATCTCTGTCTCCACCACAACCCACTACTGTTATCAGTTGTTCGTTATTAGTCCGAATATCATTGATGGTTTTTAACACATTCTCTAAAGCATCTGGTGTATGTGCATAATCAACAATGGCGGTTATTTTATCATTGGAAACAATAAATTGGAATCGACCTGAAACACTTTCTAATTCAGACAATAATCGTAAAGCTTCTAATTTATCCATTCCCAATTCAACAGCAGTAGCATAAATTGCCAATAAATTATAGGCATTAAAAGTTCCAATTAATCGTACCCAAACTTCGCTTTCGTTTATTTTTAATAGAAGTCCCGTTAATTGATTTTCTAGAATTTGTGCCTTATAATCAGCATATGATTTTAAGGCATAGGTCAGTTTTCTTGCTACAGTATTTTGAATCATTACTAAACCATTCTTATCATCAATATTTGTGATTACAAATGCTGACTTAGATAAGTGATCAAAAAAAGATTTTTTTACATCGCGATACTCTGCAAATGTTGGATGATAATCTAAGTGATCGTGAGATAAGTTGGTGAAAACACCCCCTGCAAACTGCAAAGCTTCGGTTCTTTTTTGATGAACACCGTGTGAGCTAACTTCCATAAAACAATATTCAACTCCAGCGTCTAACATTTTAGCCAAATAGGAATTGATGGTCAATGAATCTGGAGTTGTATGGGTTGCTTTATATTCGGTTTCATCAACCATAATTTTCACAGTTGACAACAAGCCAACTTTATACCCCGCTTTTTTAAATAATTGATACAACAAGGAAGCAATGGTAGTTTTACCATTAGTTCCAGTAATACCAACTAATTTCAAATTTTGAGATGGATTTCCATAAT
Organism: Flavobacteriaceae bacterium; assembly: GCA_947464335.1. Lineage (GTDB taxonomy): Bacteria > Bacteroidota > Bacteroidia > Flavobacteriales > Flavobacteriaceae > Flavobacterium. Next base: position 46,943 of record CANHWG010000008.1, on the reverse strand, counting down.
AGTTTGCTGCTAGAAAAGCCAAGGCCGAATTGGAATCTTTTACCTGAATATAGGTTACTCCAGTGATAATAATTTCGGGCAATGTATCGCAAACAATTACTGTAGCACCAAGATTAATCGCTTTTTCTATAAAATCATGCCCATCTGAAACGGATCCGCGAATTGCAACAAAAACATCATTTTCTTGAATTCTTCTCGAATCGAATTCAATTTTATTAATAGAGGTTTCTGTCGAACCTTTTACAGATTCGATAGCTACTTTATATAATATTTCTTTTAAAATAATCACGATAATTCAAGTACAATTGTTTTGTTTTTATCTAAAGATTGACCCGCTGGAATAGATTGTTTTTTTACTTTTCCTACTCCTATAACTTTTACTTTTAGTTTTAAATTTTCTAGTAGCGCTACGGCATCCATCCCACTCATTCCTCTTAAGTTTGGAATAAACTTGATTTCTGAGGATGCTTTTATTTTATATTCCTCGTAGGCTAGTTCCTGTTTGCTAATCTTTTTATTTAGATTTTTAATTTCATTTGTGGATGGAGAGTCTGTAAATATCTTTTGAGCAATTCTTTTAAAAACAGGACCTGCAACATCAGCACCGTAATAATTATTGCCTGAAGTATTGGGTTTGTGAACTACAACTATGCATGAATATTTAGGATTCTCTGCCGGGAAAAAACCAACGAAAGAAGAAATATAATGTTTATCATTACCCCCATTTTTCCCATAGTTAGCTTGAGCCGTTCCGGTTTTTCCAGCCATAGAAAAATCTTTAGAATACAATTTAGAACCGGTACCCTTTTTGACCACATTCTGTAAAACGGCTTTCAATTTCTTGATTGTTTCATCAGAACAGATTTTAGAATTTATTACCTGTTTATCATATTTTTTGATAATCTTATTCCACTCTTTTATTTCGGAAACGAATTGAGGTTTTACCATCTCGCCATTATTGGCAACCGCATTATATAATGTTAAGGTTTGTAATGGCGTTACTGATACTCCGTATCCAAAAGCCATCCATGGTAGCGAAATGGCACTCCAATATTTATCGCTTGGCTGAGGAATATAAGGTTTTCCTTCGCCCTGAAAAGGCAATCCTAGTGGCTTATTTAATCCCATTCTGTCAATTCTGTCTACGAACTCTTTCGGATTATTTCTGTAGTTTTCATATACCGCTTGAACCATTATGGTATTAGAAGAAACTTCGAAACCACGTGCCAAAGAGATTCTTCCATAACCGCCTTCGTGCGAATCGCGAACCTTACTGCCTCTGTAATCAATAATTCCACCTTTGCTGTCATACACTTTACTCGTGTCAATTTTATTATCATCAAGCAGCGCAATCATATCGACCAATTTGAACGTTGATCCCGGTTCATGAGATTCGGCAATAGCATAATTTTGCGTTTCCATATAAGTACTATCAGCTGGATTTAATTTACCTAAATTAGAAATGGCTTTGACTTTTCCTGTTTTGGTTTCCATTACAACCACGCAGCCATGTTCCGCTTTAAATTCTTTCAATTGTTTCAACAAAGCGTGATGTGCTATATCTTGAATATAAACATCAATAGTAGAAATCACATCATAGCCATCTTGTGGGTCAACTTCATTGACATCGCGGATGGGTTTCCATTGCCCTTTGGCAATTTTTTGTTTCAGCACTTTACCATCTTTTCCGTTGAGGTATTTTCTGAAAGACCATTCGATTCCTTTTCCATCACGTTTACCATCGTCATTAATTCTGTCATAACCAATGGTGCGTAACGCAATTCTACCTATAGGATATTCACGCACTGTTTTTTGTTCAGTAATCATTCCACCTTTATTCGTTCCTAAATTAAAAAGTGGAAAACTCTTAATTTTCATGTATTGTGTATAACTCATTTTTTTGGCAATAGTTAGATACCTATTCTTATTAACACGAGCCATTCTTAATTGCGTATGATAAAAAGAACTTGGTTTACCTAACATTTTACCTAAAGAATCTGATAATGGTTTTACCAATTTTTCGAAATCACTTGTTTTAGGAGCAACAGCATCAAATCGGATGTTATAATTAGGGATTGATGTTGCCAACAAACTACCATCCGCTGAATAAATATTACCTTTATTGGCCGGAATCACAAAGTTTCTAACCGTTCTTTCTTTCGCTAATTTTCTGAAGTAATCACCTTCTGACCATTGAATTTTAGTCAATTTAAAGGTAATTGCTACAGTCATTATGAAGATGCAAAACGCAACTAAATAAATTCGGTAAGAGATATGTTTATCTTCTACTGCCATAATTTTTGAAAGAAACTTTTTTCTACTGTTTTTTTAACTTTTATCTTTTGCGGCGGAACTGACGATGGAAAAATTTGTCTTTCTTTCATTTTTTCTGAAACGGTCGATTCCATTTTTAACTTCATTAATTCAGAACGTTTGTCAACAAATTCGGAACGCAATTCTTTTACTTCATTCGTCAATTCGGTAATTCGAAAAACTTTTTGTTCAAATCGATGGGTATTGGCAATCATCAGAAGTGCTAAAACAAAAAGGAAGACTATAAAACGCCAGTTTCTTGTAGCATCTTCATTTACTAAAAACCGAGCTTTTAATATGCTATAAACTCCTTTTTTCATCGATTATTTTTTTTCTGCAACTCTTAATTTTGCACTTCTTGCTCTGTTATTTTCTTTAATTTCTTTGTCACTAGGAACAATTAACTTTTCGATACTTTTGAACGGAACTGAAAAATTTCCAAAAAAATCACGTTCTGGTTCTCCTTCAAACATTCCGTTTTTTATAAAACGTTTTACTAATCTGTCTTCAAGCGAGTGATACGAAATCACACTTAATCTTCCTTCTGGTTTTAATATTTCGAGTGATTGTCCTAAAAATTCTTTTAAAACATCCATTTCCTGATTCACTTCTATTCTGATTGCCTGATAGATCTGAGCTAATATTTTGTTTTTAAATTGTTCAGGTAAATACTTCATCAACACCATTTTCAATTCATCAGTTGTGCTAATTGTTTTTTTATCTCTAGCTTCAATAATTGTTCTGGCTAGTGCTGGAGCAATTTTTAACTCTCCATAATCTAAAAACACTCTTTTTAAATTAGCTTCATCATATTCATTCACCACTCTAAAAGCATCAAGTTCATTCTTTTTACTCATTCTCATGTCTAAATCGGCATCAAATCGAGTAGAAAAACCTCTTTCTGGCACATCGAACTGATGAGACGAAACCCCTAAATCTGCTAAAATTCCATCAACACTTTTAACACCATAAAATCTCAAAAACCTCTTAATGTATCTAAAGTTTTCAGGGATCAGCGTAAATCGATCATCGAGCAATGTATTGGCTAAAGCATCTTCGTCTTGGTCAAATCCGAAGAGTTTTCCGTTTGGTCCTAATCGTTTTAAAATCTCCTTGGAATGTCCGCCGCCACCAAAAGTGACATCTACATAAATACCATCTGGCTTGATATTCAATCCGTCAACCGTTTCTTTCAGTAAAACTGGATTATGATAATCAGTTTCCATCATCTATCGTATTTCCCATTACATCTTCTGCCAAATCTGCAAAGTCTATATCGTCACCTGCAATTGACTTTTCATATAAATCTTTATCCCAAATCTCTACAATATTCACAGCAGAAGACAAGACGATATCTTTAGATATTTTACTAAACGCAACTAAATCTTTTGGAATTAATACCCTGCCCAAATCGTCAACCTCTACGACTTTTACTCCGGCAGTAAATCGACGTATGAAGTCATTATTTTTCTTAACAAAGCGATTCAATTTGTTGATTTTTTGCATCATCAAATTCCACTCAGTCATTGGATACAATTCTAAACAAGGTTGAAAAACGGAACGCTTCAAGACAAAGCCATCTTGAAGAGAATTTGCCAATTGCTTCTTTAACGCCGAAGGAATCATCAATCTTCCTTTGGCGTCAACTTTACATTCATATGTTCCGATTATGGTATTCAATTGGTTTTGGTTTCGTTACGAGCAAAAATATAAAAAATAATACCACAATTTACCACAAAATACCACTTTGTTAATAAGTTTTACCACTTTCCTCTTTTTCCGAATAAAAACAGAAGCAATACTGAATTCATAATTGTAAAAAAAGCACAGTAAAAGCTTTCAACATTATTGCTTTCCTTATTCTAATTTTAGATTATGATTTTTTAAAAAAGAGTTTTTTTGAAAAATATTTATTTGTTGATAAATACATCTCTATTCGACTTTGATAAATGTGACTTAAGTTCAGAACATTTCGAATAAATAATCCTAATAAAAAAAGGTTGTTATGTATAAAATCTTATATTTGTTGCCGAGGTAAATGTCACAAAATAACATGGAAGGTAAATTTAAAAAAGAAGGTAGATACTCTTATTTTGAAGCTGGCGAAGGCACTCCTATTGTAGTTTTGCACGGGTTAATGGGCGGCTTAAGTAACTTTAATGGCGTTGCCGATTATTTCTCAGCCATCGGCTATAAAGTGGTCATACCAGAACTACCTCTTTATTCTCAAAATATTTTAAAAACCAATGTGAAAGCTTTTGCAAAATATGTAAAAGACTTTATCAACTTTAAAGGATTTGATCGTGTAATTCTACTTGGAAATTCTCTTGGTGGACATATTGCATTATATCATGCTAAAGCGTATCCCGAAAAAGTTGCCGGATTGGTAATTACAGGAAGTTCTGGTCTTTATGAATCTGCCATGGGCGATAGTTATCCTAAACGTGGCGATTATGAATACATCAAGAAAAAAGCGGAAGCCGTTTTTTACGATCCGGCGATTGCTACAAAAGAAATGGTAGACGAAGTATTTTCGGTTGTTAATGATAGGATTAAAGTAATAAAAACCTTAACCATTGCCAAAAGTGCTATTCGTCATAACATGGCTAAAGATTTACCTAAAATGCACATTAAAACATGTATCATTTGGGGTAAAAATGACCATGTTACTCCGCCTGAAGTAGCAGAGGAATTTCACAAGTTGATGCCAAATTCCAAGTTATATTGGATTGACAAATGCGGACATGCGGCTATGATGGAACATCCTGATGAGTTTAATCGTTTGTTGCATAAATGGTTGAAAAAAGCCCGTTTATAATCGTAAAGTCCTTTTTAGGACTTTTATTTTTAAAACAATTATGAAAATTACTACTGCAGAATTTATTATTAGCAATTCAGATGTAAGCAAATGCCCTTTGGAACGTTTGCCTGAATACGCCTTTATTGGCCGTTCTAATGTTGGTAAATCTTCGTTAATCAATATGTTGACCAACCATAAAAATTTGGCAAAAACCTCGGGAAAACCAGGGAAAACACAATTGATAAATCATTTCAAGATTAATTCCAATTGGTTTTTGGTTGATTTACCTGGTTATGGTTATGCACGTGTCTCTAAAAAAACCAAAGAAGTTTTTCAAGAATTTATTACGGATTATTTTGAAAAAAGAGAACAACTAGTTTGTGCTTTTGTTTTGATTGATATTCGATTAGAAGCACAAAAAATTGATTTAGAATTCATCAACTATTTGGGCGAAATTGAAGTTCCGTTTTGTATCATTTTTACCAAAGCCGATAAAATCAGTAAGGGTAAAGTTGATGCTCAAATTGCGGCGTATCGAAAAGCACTATTAGCCAATAACTGGGAAGAAATGCCACAACATTTTGTGACTTCAGCAACTGAAAGCACCGGTAGAGATGCCGTTTTGAGCTTTATTGACGGCGTAAATGAGGAGGTGTTTAAAGACTTGAATCAATTCTAAGACTATTTCTTCAACTCCATTTTCTCAGCAAAATAATCACAGAAATCTTTCATAGTGTCTGCCATTTTTTCGTCTTGAGTAGCGCGCTGAAATGTATCAGCCATAGCCACTAAGGTTTGATGAAAAAACAGTTTCATTTCGTCGACAGGCATATCTTTGGTCCATAAGTCAATTCGAAGTGTTTCCTGCACTTTGCTATCCCATATAGAAAGCATCATGGCTTTAGCTTGTTCTTGTTCGACACCGCCATCTTGAGCAGACCACGTTAATTTTTCGGGTACTCGGTTTTCATCTAATTCAACTAGGAACTTTATTTCAGAAGTGGTGGTTTTACTCATCGGTCTTTTTGGGTTTGTATTTTGATTTTTCAAATAATTCTTTTGAATCCATTACGAGCATTTCTTGCAAAGAAGCTTCATTGTTTTGCATAAAAGAACGCACGATTTGCCATCCTGTCCATTGTCCGACTCTACCAGGAGACTCATTGTCAATTTCAAGATAAAACTTAGAAAAAGGAGCCAAATTAGTAAATCGATTAGGCAATTTTGAATCGGTACTATATAACAACTCTTTTTCTATAAAATAGCGCCAAATGTAACTTTCGTTTTCCTGACACCATAAAATTTGTTCTGGCAAATAGCCCATTTTTTCAGCATCGGTATAACTTGGCAATAAAGCATCTTTTAGATACAATTGTTTCCCATAATAAATCATTTCATCTATCAATGTCATTTCTCTGGGTGGTGGAATTTTCCCTAATGAAAAACTAGTCACAATATCGGGCATCATCTGTCTTTCTTCAAAATTCTGCTCCAAATAGTTAGGAAACTCGTAAAATTTGTGTTGGGCGCCGAGATATAATTCTAATGAAATGATTAATTTGTCATTAGCATAAATGGCTTTGTTATTATAATCCATTTCTGCGATTACTGTATAAATTTTAGGCATTGTTGCTTTTGGAAAATAGTATTTAACATGTTTAAACAAGTCTACAATCTCACTAGTTTGTTTACCAAAATCAGAATACTTTTTTTCAACTTCTTGATACAATTCTCTCCACTGTGGATTTTGCATTTTTTCTATCCAAAGACTATCCGAAACTTCTTTTGGGAAGAAAAATGGATATTCCGCTTTTAAATTGGGCAACTCATTGGGTGGCGTTTCAAAAAAGGCCTTATCAAAACGATATACTTTTAATTCTAAAGGAATTTCTTCAACCGCTTTTTCTACTTTCGACTTTTTATCACAAGAAAAAAAAGCAATTACAATTAAAAGAACAACAAGGTATTTTTTCATTTAATACAATTTATAGAAGATAAACCAACTCAAAAAACTTATCAATTTATTTACATTTGCAAATATACAGTGCAGTTTTTAAAAAAAATCAAAACAAATGACAAAAAAAAGCAATATCAAAGTAGGGGAAGTGAATGACTTAATTGTTATATGGTTGAAAGAGTATGCAACAAGAGCAAAAGTAAACGGATTTGTTATTGGGATTTCTGGCGGTGTTGATTCGGCTGTAACTTCTACCTTGTGTGCACAAACTGGATTAACAACTTTATGTGTAGAAATGCCTATTCATCAAGATAGTAATCAAGTGAATCGAGGTAAAGAGCATATTGAACAACTAAAAAAACGATATCATAATGTTCAAAGTTGTGAAGCTGATTTGACACAAGTTTTTGAAACTTTTAAAAATAATTTACCTAATAGTAATGTCACTTTTAAGTTAGATTTAGCATTAGCCAATACAAGAGCTAGACTTCGAATGACCACATTATATTATTATGCTGGCATCAATGGGTTATTAGTTGCAGGAACAGGAAATAAAGTAGAGGATTTTGGGGTAGGATTTTTTACAAAATATGGAGATGGCGGTGTAGACCTGAGTCCGATTGCTGATTTAATGAAAAGTGATGTTTATGCTTTGGGTGAATTTTTAGAAATTCCTAAATCGATTCAAAACGCTGCTCCAACCGATGGTTTGTTTGGCGATTCAAGAACCGACGAAGAACAAATAGGTGCTAGTTATGATGAATTAGAATGGGCAATGTTAGAATCCGAAAAAAATAAATCAGTAGATGATTTTAGCGGAAGAGAAAAGGAAGTCTATCAAATTTTTAAAAAATTGAACACCATAAATCAGCACAAAATGAATCCAATTCCAATATGTTTGATACCCTTGGAATACAAAAGATATTAATTTTTTTAACATGATTTTACATTATTTTTTTAACTTTACATTAAATTTCTATTAATTTTTTATCAAATACCACAATTATGATAAATGTATGTATTGCAGACAACTTTCCAGTTGTTCACTTTGGAATGAAAGCATATTTCAAGGATCATCCTGAAATAAATATCGTTTCAAACGTCGGAAACTTTTTTATGGTACCAGATGCTTTAAGAAACAAAGAAATTGACGTCTTAATCATTGATTTAGAGCTTGAAGGATTAAAAAGTATTTATGAAGTTAAGTCTATCATTAAAAATTTTCCAAAAACTAAAGTTGTAATTTTCAGTAGTATGTCAGAACACATCTATGCACCGAATGCTATCAAAGCAGGTTGTGCGGGTTATGTTCACAAAACTTCTAAACTTGAGAGTTTAGGTATTGCCATTGTTAAAATTTATCAAGGACAAATTATCCTAAACGACGAAATCAAAAGAAACTTAGCATTAATAGCTAAGCAAAACAAATCGGAACGTTTGTATCGAAAACTATCCAATAGAGAAATCGAAGTGCTTCGATTTTTAAGTGATGGAAAGAAAAACAACGAAATTGCTAAAATTTTAGCACTTAATGAAAAAACCATAAGTACGTACAAGCTTCGTCTTTTGACCAAGCTTAATGTAACAAACTTAGTTGATTTAGTCAATAAAGCTAAAACGTTAGAAATTGTTTAAATAAAACTCCGCGAATGCGGAGTTTTTTATTCTGCAAAATTCTTCTGAATTACATTCCGCTTCTTATAGCTTCTACCGGGTCTAATTTTGAAGCAGCAATAGCAGGTAAAATTCCGGCTATCAATCCGATAATTGCTGCTAAACTTGTTCCTAAGACAATATTTCCTATTCCAAGTACAAAATCAAAATCTAATACTTTAGTGAGAATGAGTGCTGTTATCCAAACCAAAAACAAACCAACAATTCCGCCAATAACACAAAGAATTACAGCTTCGAACAAGAATTGAAAAAGAATAAACTTGTTTTTGGCACCCAATGACTTTTGAATACCAATTAAATTGGTTCGCTCTTTTACAGAAACAAACATAATATTGGCGATTCCGAACCCTCCAACTAAAAGGGAAAATAAACTAATAATCCAACCACCGAATTTCATATTAGAAATCACTCCATCTATCATGTCAGTAAACCCTGAAAGTACATTAATAAAAAAGTTGTCTATGTCAGCTTCTTTAACACCTCTGAAGTTACGTAGTTTTTGAGTAATTGCTCCTTTTAGTGCTGCCATATCGGCACCTTTTTCAGGTTTTATTACAATCACTGGTAAAACATTTGGATTATTATCTCCGTATAAACTCCTTAAAAAACTAGACGGAAAAAAAGCAGAAACATCATCGCCACCACCAATATCCATACTTGATCCTTTCTTTTTTGTTACTCCAATAACGGTAAATCGTTTACCATAAATTCGAACTGTCTTTCCAATAGGATCGGTGTTTTCAAAAAGTTGCTCAGCAATATCATGTCCAACGATAACAACTTGTTTGCCTGAACTCGATTCTAATTCATTAAAAAATCTTCCTTGAGCAAATTCCATTTTCTGGACATCTACAAATTCAAAAGTTACAGGAACTACATTTACATTTGAAACTGTTTTCGATTCAAACTTAATATTCTGTGAGTTTGTGAAATATTGAAAACAGGAGTTCTCAACATTAGACAACGATGTCTTTAAATATTGATACTCTTCATATTTTACATTTGGGAATTGCTCTCTTTTCCAACGGGGTATATCACTTGGCCCAAATGATTCACTGGTTAAATAAATGGTATTTTTATCTAAAGTACTTAAATCTGCTTTTATCTTTCTATCTAATGAATCAACGGCTGCTAAAACAGCAATTATCGAAAAAATACCAATAGTTACTCCGAGTAAAGATAACATCGTTCTCAATTTGTTATTGCGAAGTGCATTCATTGCAAAAGCAAAACTTTCTTTAAGCAGTCTTAAGTAAAGTAACATGTAGCGCTGATTTATTTGATTGGGTAAATTTCAATAAAAATAATGAATTTCACTATTTTTTTAATAATTGACTTATAGGTGTAAAAAAAAACAATAATGTTACAAAAAAGTTTAAAAACTAGATTGCTTCGTTGCTCTCAATAAACTACTTTTGTGGGCTTAAATCTTCCTGTCTTCAGACTGGCACAACACACACAACATGAGCACAACCAAAACAATTAATTCGGCATTGATTTCTGTCTTTTCAAAAGACGGTTTAGAGCCGATTGTTCGCAAACTACACGAACAAAATGTAACCATATATTCTACTGGAGGAACAGAAGAATTTATTAATAATATAGGAATTCCGGTAGTACCTGTTGAAGACGTTACCTCATTTCCAGAAATTTTAGGTGGAAGAGTAAAAACGTTACATCCCAAAATCTTTGGCGGTATATTAAATCGTCAAGATAATGAAACTGATTTAGCACAAATGGAAGCCTTTGATATTCCACAAATAGATTTAGTAATTGTTGATTTGTATCCTTTTGAGAAAACTGTAGCTTCAGGAGCGAGTGAAGCAGCTATTATAGAAAAAATTGACATTGGTGGAATTTCTTTAATTCGTGCGGCGGCGAAAAACTTTAAGGACACCGTAATTGTTGCTTCGGTAAAGGAATATTCAATTCTATTGGATTATATTACTAATCAAAATGGCGCAACCACTTTAGAACAAAGAAAGTTATTAGCAACTAAAGCGTTTCATGTGTCGTCACATTATGATACTGCTATCTTTAATTACTTTAATACCGAAGATACTTATTTTAAAAGCAGTATTTCTGAAGGTCAAATTTTAAGATATGGCGAAAACCCGCATCAAAAAGGATTTTTCTTTGGTGAATTTAACCAAATGTTTAGCAAATTACACGGTAAAGAATTATCGTATAATAACTTGTTAGATGTTGATGCCGCTGTGAATTTGATTTTAGAATTTAAAAACAACGAACCAACATTTGCCATCTTAAAACACAACAACGCCTGTGGTTTAGCTACAAGAAAAAACATGAAAGAAGCATACTTAGCCGCTTTAGAATGTGACCCAACCTCAGCTTTTGGAGGTGTTCTAATAGCAAATGGAACTATTGATACAAACACAGCCAAAGAAATAAATTCACTTTTTTGTGAGGTAGTTATTGCGCCTAAATTTGAGGAAGAAGCAATTGCAATTTTATCTGAAAAGAAAAACAGAATTATATTAGTCCAACATGATGTTGAATTGCCAAACAGTCAAATTAGAACTTGTTTAAACGGTTTATTAGTTCAAGATAGAAATAATAGTACCGACTCGAAAAGTGATTTAAAAGTTGTTACCAATACTACTCCAACTGAGCTTGAAATAAATGATTTATTATTTGCTTCAAAAATTTGTAAAAACACCAAATCAAACACAATAGTATTTGCAAAAAACAGTACCTTAGTGGCATCAGGAACAGGTCAAACTTCGAGAGTGGATGCCTTAAAACAAGCGATTGAAAAAGCACAAACTTTTGGATTTGATTTGAATGGTGCGGTAATGGCGAGTGATGCATTCTTCCCATTTCCAGACTGTGTAGAGTTGGCGTATAATGCAGGAATTACTGCTGTTATTCAGCCAGGTGGCTCTATAAAAGATGAGTTAAGCATTAATTTTTGCAACCAAAATAAAGTTGCAATGGTATTTACTGGTACACGTCATTTTAAACATTAATTTGTTTAACTTTGTGCGTTAAAATTTTATAAACGTTAAACCCTACTATAAACTATGGGATTTTTTGATTTCATGACTGAGGACATCGCCATTGACCTTGGAACCGCAAACACTCTAATAATACACAATGACAAAGTTGTAATTGATAGCCCATCAATTGTTGCAAGAGATCGAATATCGGGGAAAATTATAGCTGTTGGAAAAGAAGCCAACATGATGCAGGGAAAAACCCATGAAAACATAAAAACCATTCGTCCTCTAAAAGACGGTGTTATCGCTGATTTTGATGCTTCTGAAAAAATGATTTCGATGTTTATCAAAAGCATTCCCGCTTTAAAGAAAAAAATGTTTACTCCAGCACTTCGAATGGTAGTTTGTATACCGTCAGGAATTACGGAAGTTGAAATGCGAGCTGTAAAAGAAAGTTGCGAACGAGTAAACGGAAAAGAAGTTTACTTAATTCACGAACCTATGGCAGCTGCTATTGGAATTGGCATCGATATTATGCAACCAAAAGGTAATATGATTGTAGATATTGGCGGTGGAACAACCGAAATTGCAGTTATTGCTTTGGGCGGAATCGTTTGTGATAAATCGGTTAAAATTGCCGGTGACGTTTTTACTAATGATATCGTTTATTACATGAGAACGCAGCACAATTTATTTGTTGGTGAAAGTACGGCAGAAAAAATCAAGATTACAATCGGAGCCGCTACAGATGATTTAGAGACTCCACCAGATGATATGTCAGTTCAAGGTAGAGATTTGTTGACCGGAAAACCAAAACAAGTTGAAGTTTCCTATAGAGAAATCGCAAAAGCTTTAGACAAATCGATACAACGTATTGAAGATGCGATTATGGAAACACTATCTCAAACACCACCGGAATTAGCTGCCGATATTTACAATACAGGAATTTATTTAGCTGGTGGAGGTTCGATGTTGAGAGGTTTGGACAAACGTATTTCACAAAAAACAGATTTACCAGTTTATATTGCAGAAGATCCATTGAGAGCTGTTGTTCGAGGAACTGGAATGGCGCTTAAAAACATTCCAAAATTCAGAAGCATACTAATTAAATAAATTCCAAATAAAATAAATTCCAAACTCCAATGTAATCAAAATATTTTGTTGCTGGAATTTGGGTTTTGAGATTTGATTTTTTTAAAAATTTTAATTTTACACAATGCAGCAAATTTTTAATTTTATACTAAAAAACAGTAATCGCTTACTGTTTTTGCTGCTTTTGGTAACATCTCTTTCTCTTACAATTCAATCACATTCCTATCACAAAAGTAAAATCATTAGTTCGGCTAATTTCTTTACCGGTGGGATTTATGAAAAGATTAATAATGTTGATGAATATTTTGGATTACGAAAACAAAATGAAGAATTGGCCCAGGAGAACGCTAGGTTAAAATCGATTCTATTCAACCAAAAAGACACAACAAAACTCCCTCAGATAGATTCAATTAAAGGAGTAAGAAAAACATCAATCATTGTTTCTAAAGTAATTCGAAATCCTTATACTACACTCGAAAATTATATTACAATTAACAATGGATCACTTTCTGGAATAAAACCAAACATGGGAGTAATTAACAGTGCCGGAATCATAGGTATTGTAGAGAACACTTCCAAAAATTATGCAACCATTATCAGTTTATTGAACGTCAGTATTAAGATTAACGCCAAAATCAAAAAGTCGAATCATTTTGGTACGTTAAGTTGGAATGGAAAAAGCACTGGCTTTGCACAACTTACTGACGTCCCACGATTGGCTGGGGTTCGTAAAGGTGACACAATCGTTACCGGAGCTGAATCGAGAGTTTTTCCCGAAAATATTGGTATCGGAACAATTGACAAAGTCTACATAGACAACGAGACTAATTATTATACATTGGATATCAAATTGTTTAATGACATGACCAATCTAGGTCATGTTTATGTTATCAAAAACAAAGATTCAGAAGAAATTGAAAATTTAGAAAACAAAAGTAAAAAAGATGAATAGTGCATTGTTAGCCAATATTGCCCGATTTATCTTGTTGCTTGCAGCACAGGTTTTGATTTTTAATCGAATTGATCTTTTTGGATTTATCAATCCGTTCCCGTATGTTCTTTTTATTATACTTTATCCTGTAAATGGAAATAAAAGCGGTTTGTTGGCTGCTAGTTTTTTCTTAGGATTACTTATGGATATGTTTTGGAATTCGGGCGGCGTTCATGCTGCTGCTAGTTTGATTCTTGCCTATTATCGGCCGTCAATATTTAAATTTTCTTTTGGATTAAGTTATGAATATCAAACGGTAAAACTAAACGATGTTTTAAGTCCAGAACGTTTTTCGTTTATTTTAATTGCTGTTGTTTTACATCATGTTGTACTCTTTACACTTGAAATTTTCAATATTAGTTTCTTGTGGGATATAATGGTGCGTACGGTTTTAAGCACCGTTTTCACCATAGTAACTTGTATTATTATTATCTATATTATTAAGCCAAGTAAACGATGAGAAAGGTTTTGCTGCCAACGATAATTTTCATTGCTACAATTTTACTTGTATTACGTCTTTTTTATCTTCAAGTAATTGATGATACATTAAAATTGAAATCTGATAATAATGCTATAAAAAAATTATACGAATATCCTGAACGTGGCTATATTTATGATAGAAATGGTAAGCTATTGGTTGCCAACCAACCCTCTTATGACATCATGGTAGTTCCTAAAGATGTAAAAGATATAGACACAACTGAATTTTGTTCTCTTTTAAAAATTACCAAAGAAGATTTTATAGATAAAATAGAGAAAGCTAGAGTATATAGTCCGCGCCTTCCTTCTGTATTTTTAGCACAATTAAATAAAAAAGAATATGCTGCTTTTCAAGAAATACAAAGAAAATTTAATGGTTTTTATATACAAAAGCGTTCTCTTAGAGACTATCAAGTAGCTTTTGGGGCTAATGTTTTTGGTTTTATCACCCAAGTAAACGAAGGTATCATCGCTAAAAACAAATACTATAATAGTGGCGATTTAATTGGCAGACAAGGAGTTGAAGAAAGTTATGAGGATATTTTACGTGGAATTAAAGGAATAAAATACATACAAAAAGATAAATACAATAGAGATATTGGTTCTTACAAAGAGGGCAAATTTGACACCATTGCTGTTCAAGGAAAAGACATCACACTTTCTATAGACGCTGAACTACAAAAATATGGCGAAGAGTTAATGATTAATAAACGTGGTGGTATAGTGGCAATTGAACCTAAAACAGGTGAGATTTTAGCTTTAGTGACAGCTCCATCATATGATCCTGCAATTTTAGTCGGAAGACAACGATCTAAAAACTACACGATGCTTTACCGCGATTCAATTGCAAAGCCGTTATATGATAGAGGCCTTTTAGCAGAATATACACCCGGATCACCCTTTAAAATCCTAACGGGTTTGGTAGCATTGCAAGAAGGTGTAATTGATGAAAATACAAGTTTTGTTTGTCATCATGGTTTTAGTTATGCGCCAGGACGATTTATGAGATGTCACGATTCAGGCGTATCAATTTTACACAATGGAATTTATAATTCATGTAATACCTACTTTGCTAGTATTTATATGAAAACTATTAATAAATATTCAAGTCCACCAGTTGGTGTAGATGTTTGGAGTAAACATTTAAAAAGCTTTGGATTGGGACAATTTATGGGTTATGACTTGCCAACAGGAAAAAAAGGAAGTCTTCCTACGTCTAAAACGTATAAAAAAATGTATCCTGGTTGGGGTTGGTCAAGTAAAACAATTGTATCTAATGCTATTGGACAGGGAGAAGTTTTAATGACACCGATTCAATTGGCCAATATGATTGCTACAGTTGCCAACCGAGGATATTATTATACGCCTCATATTATTAAGAAGATTAAAGGCAATGTCATCGATAAAAAATTCAGAACAAAACATGTCACGACCATTAACAAAAAATATTACGAACCCATGATAAGTGGTTTATTTGATGTTTACAATCTTGGAACCGCACATGGGTTAAATGTTGAAGGTATAGACATTTGTGGAAAAACAGGAACAGCTGAAAATTATACTAAAATAAACGGTAAAAGAGTAAAACTTCAAGACCACTCTATTTTTGTTGCTTTTGCGCCTAAAGATAACCCTAAAATTGCGATTGCGGTATTTGTAGAAAATGGTTATTGGGGTTCTCGTTGGGCTGGGCCAATTACTAGTTTAATGATTGAAAAATTTATTAAAAGGAAAATCACTAGAACCGATTTAGAGAAACGAATGTTAGAAGGAAGTTTACAAGGCGAATACAATAAATATCTGTCAAAACCTATTATTGACACATTAATTAAAACTAAAATTGATTCCGTAAAAAGACAGCTTGGTAAGAAGCTCGAAGTAAAATCTGAAAAAACTCAAATTAAACAAAAAGATTCTTAAGGAAATAAATCTCCTAAATAAATGAAAAATCAAAGTGTAACAAATAATCTGGACTGGATAAGTATAAGCGTCTATATTACTATGGTAATTTTGGGCTGGCTCAATATATATTCTTCCTCATTATCTTCTGTTCCAGATGAAACGTCCATCTTTGATATTACCCAAATTTATGGAAAACAATTCTTATTCATTATACTTTCCATTCCATTAATATTTGTGGTGCTCTCCGTAGACGGAAAGTTTTATGAAAAATTCTCCAGTGTTATCTATGTCATTGGATTACTAGCTTTAGCGGGATTATTTGTTTTTGGTAAAACCGTTAAAGGACAAGCTAACTGGTATTCTTTTGGTTCCTTCGGATTACAACCCTCTGAGTTTGTAAAAGCAGCAACTTCTTTAGCTTTAGCTAAATATTTAAGTGATGTTCAAATTAATTTAAAAGATGTAAACAGGCAGATTCAAGCACTTGGAATTATTTTTCTACCGATGGCATTAATTGCAGTACATGATCCAGGAAGTGCTTTGATTTTTAGTGTCTTTATTATAGTACTCTACAGAGAAGGCTTACCTTCATGGTACTTATCTACTGGGTTTATAGCTATTCTCCTTTTTCTATTTGCCTTAATTTTCAATCCAATCATTTTATCTGGAATTGCCTTATTGGCTATCATTTTAATCTATTTACGAAGCAGGATTATTAACCGTAACTGGATTGCCAGTGTTATGATATTTATTGCAGTAAGTGGATTTGTCTTTTCTGTTAATTATGTTTTTGAAAATGTATTTAAACAGCATCATCGTGATCGTTTTAATATCCTTCTCGGAAAAGAAGTAGATATGAAAGGTATCGGATACAACACAAATCAGTCTGAAATTGCCATTGGCTCTGGAGGTTTATTTGGAAAAGGATATCTTGAAGGAACCCAAACCAAAGGTGGATTTGTTCCTGAGCAACATTCTGATTATATCTTTACAACAGTAGGTGAAGAATGGGGGTTTTTAGGTTCTATTTTTGTGATTTCTCTTTTTGTTTTTCTGATTATGAGAATAATTTACTTAGCAGAACGACAAAAAACCAAGTTTAGTCGGGTATATGGTTATTGTGTAGCAGGCATATTATTCATTCACTTTTTTGTAAATATAGCTATGGTTGCTGGAATTTTTCCAACTATTGGCGTCCCACTCCCTTTCTTCTCTTATGGAGGTTCTGGGTTATGGGGTTTTACCATTTTACTGTTTATCTTCCTAAAAATGGATGCTAACAAGGTTAATGAATGGTAATCAAAAAACACAATAAAATAATCTTCTTTAATAAAATAAGCCACCAAAAAGGTGGCTTATTTTATTAGAAACAACATCAGGTAAATTTAAGATTTAACTATCTTTTCTTTTTTAACTTTTGTCGTTAATCCTTTATTATTCTCAGTTTGCAAATCATTTAAGATATGAATCGCCTCTTCAATATAGATATCTTTAGACAAACTTTCGTGCCATCTGTCTCGTTTCTCTTTCAAGGTAGCATCCTTATTTGTTTGTTCTATTTCATAAGGAAGGGAATTGAAATCAAAAGCATTTTTATATTCAGATATTGGTTTGTATTTTTTGTTTTTTTCATCTAGGGCTTTTTGTTCCGCTTTAAATTTATCAATATTCAAACTATATATATTTTCTTTATTACGTTGGTCTAACCATTTAGCATTATCATCAATCAGGTTTAATTGAGCGTTATTACTCATTCGGTCTTTACTTTTTTGAATAGCTAAATCAAAATTATTTTGTTTATCCCATATTTTATAATCAGCAGCATCTATCTTATCCCAAGGCATTGCATTTTCAATATCTCTTTCACCCATTTTAAGATATGAATAACGATCCGGAATAGCTACATCACTTTTAACTCCTTCTAATTGAGTTGAACCACCGTTAATTCTATAAAACTTTTGAGTAGTTGTTTTCAAAGCACCCAAATCACCATAAGTACTTCCTCGAACAAATTGATTCAAATCGATTACATTCTGAACAGTGCCTTTACCATAAGATTGCTTACTACCTATAACAACGCCACGTTTATAATCTTGAATAGCTGCAGCTAAAATTTCTGAAGCAGACGCCGAAAACTCATTAATCATAACCACTAACGGACCATCCCATTGCACCTTTACGTCTTTGTCATAAAGTACTTCTTTTTTTCCAGCAGCCGATTTAACTTGAACTATTGGTCCTTGCTCAATAAATAATCCGGCAATATCAACAACCGTTTTTAAAGAACCTCCTCCATTATCTCGAACATCCATTACAATACCTTGAACGCCTTCTTTTTTTAATCGTTCTACTTCTATCGCTACATCTTTTCCGGCATCACGACTGTTTTGATCTTCAAAATCAATATAAAATTTTGGCAAATAAATAATTCCATATTTGAATCCGTCTTTTTCCACGACACTAGATTTAACATAGGTTTCTTCTATTTCAACCTCATCACGAATAATGGCAATCACTTTTATGGAACCGTCTGTTTTCTTAATCGTCAAACGAACTTCTGTTCCTTTAGGTCCCTTTATTTTCTTAACCACATCATCTAAACGCATTCCAACGACATCTACTGGTTCGCTGTCCGCTTGAGCTACTTTTAAAACAATATCACCTGCTTCTAATTGTTTTCCTCTCCATGCTGGCCCACCAGAAATTAATTCGGTTATTTCTGTAAAATCATTTTTCTTTTGCAGTCTAGCACCAATTCCTTCTAGTTTTCCACTCATACTAACATCAAACTTTTCTTTATCACTAGCTCCAAAATAGGAAGTATGAGGATCAAAACGAGATGATATGGCATTTATATAAATAGAAAACCAATCTTCTCGGTCTAAATCTTTAATAAAATTAAAATTGTCGTTTAAAGAAGCTAAGGTAGTTTCTCTTGTCTCTTTTTCTAACTGTTCGTATGTTTTTGGTTCTTGATTTTTCTTCTTTTCATCATCAGCAATAAACTTTTTTTCTAGCTCAGGAGTGATTTTATCACCCATAGATTCTTTATAAGACTTTAATTTTTCTTCTAAAGTTTTGCTTTTATCTTTAATTAAATCTTCTTCTAATTTTTGTTTTTCGACTAATGAAGATAAAGCGGATAACTTTACTTGCAAACGCCATCTTTCTTTTAACTCTTGCGTGTTTTTTGCAAAAGGTAACTTTTCGTAATCTGTGTTGATAGTCTCTTGTTTTTTGTAATCAAACGGTTTATCTAAAGCAATTTTGTAGTAATCTTTAGACTCTTCCATCCTTTTCATTAATCGAGAATATGTCAAATCAAAAAAAGTTAATTCTTTATTTAAAATTTGATCATCAATTTTAGTTTCATACTTAGCAAACTCATCAATATCCGATTGTAAAAAAAATCGTTTTGATGGATCTAATGCATTTATATAATCTTTGAAAACACCTTTAGAAAATGCATCATCAATTTTGGCTGGATTGTAATGCCCTTTTTCGATTACAAAAGTTAATAGTTCAATCAACATTTTATCTTTTTCGGGATCGGATGATTTTTCTTTTGGAATAAAACTCCACAAGCCAATTGATACTGCTATTATTACAAGAAGTATTTTGTAGTTCCTTTTCATAAATTGAATTATTATATTCATTAAATATTGTTCTAAAGTAAACAAAAAACTATGCCAAGTATTTCTGGTAAAGATAAAATTTTGTTAAAAATCATTATTATAATTGATTTACACTACATAGAGCTTCAAAGTTATTAAAATGGCTCTTATAAAATCTTAAAAATAGTTTAATTTTGTTTTCTATTGTGATGCACAAGAAAGTGCTCTACTATCTATTTTCAAAATATGAACTCCAAACCAACTATTTTAATTACCAATGACGACGGAATTAACGCTCCTGGAATTCGAGCATTGATTGATGTAATGTCCGAAATAGGTACTTTAATTGTAGTCGCTCCTGATAGGCCTCAAAGTGCTATGGGACATGCAATTACCATTAACAGCACATTGTATCTGAATAAAATTTCTGCCGATGATGCAACAATAACCGAATATAGCTGCTCAGGAACACCTGTTGATTGTGTAAAATTAGCCGTAAACGAATTACTAAAAAGAAAACCAGATTTATGCGTATCTGGAGTTAACCATGGTTCAAATTCATCAATAAATGTAATTTATTCCGGGACTATGAGTGCCGCAGTTGAAGCCGGAATTGAAGGAATTCCTGCCATTGGTTTCTCTTTACTGGATTATGATTGGAATGCTGATTTTGAACAAATAAAACCTTTTATCAAAAAAATTACTTTGGAAGTATTAGAAAAAAAACTATCCGAAGGAACTGTTTTAAATGTCAATTTCCCCAAACTAAAAACTAACGAAATCAAAGGAATTAAAATTTGTAGACAAGCAAAAGCGCTTTGGATGGAAAAATTTGACAAAAGAAAAACGCCTTACGGGAAAGATTATTATTGGCTGACAGGAGAATTTGTAAACCAAGACAAAGGAGAAGATACCGATGAATGGGCTCTTTCTAATGGGTATATTTCAATAGTGCCTGTTCAGTTTGATTTAACCGCACATCATGCTATCCAACAATTGAATTCATGGGATTTTTAATAATATCAATATGAAGTATTATATCATTGCTGGAGAAGCTTCAGGAGATTTACATGGTTCTAATTTGATGAAAGCCATTTACAAAGAAGATGCTGCTGCTGAAATTCATTTTTGGGGTGGTGATTTGATGCAAGAAGTGGGCGGAACTATAGTAAAACATTATCGCGAATTAGCTTTTATGGGTTTTATAGAGGTTGTAATGAATTTAAAAACAATCCTAAATAACATCAAATTTTGCAAAGCAAATATTCTAGAATTTAAGCCAGATGTCATTATTTTTATTGACTACCCTGGTTTTAATATGCGTATAGCCAAATGGGCAAAATTAAGAGGAATCAAAACCCATTATTATATAGCACCACAAATTTGGGCTTGGAAAGAAAATAGAATTAAAGCCGTTAAAAGAGATTTTGATAAACTTTTTGTGATTCTGCCATTTGAAAAAGATTTCTTTGAAGTAAAACACAAATTTCCAGTTGATTTTGTTGGACATCCATTAATTGACGCCATTCACAATCGTAAAAAAACTGATGAAAATGCTTTTAGAAAAAACTATAATCTAGATGAGAAACCTATTATTGCCATTCTTCCCGGTAGTAGAAAACAAGAAATTTCAAAAATGCTTAGCATTATGCTAAGTATTGCTTCAGATTTTCAGGAATATCAATTTGTAATTGCAGGTGCACCAAGTCAGGAATATCATTTTTACGAACAATTCTTAAAAAATAAGAATGTGAAATTTGTTGCCAATAAAACCTATGATTTATTAAGTATCTCAACAGCTGCTTTGGTGACCTCAGGAACGGCCACTTTAGAAACCGCATTATTCAAAGTACCCGAAGTTGTTTGTTATAAAGGAAGTTGGGCGTCTTATCAAATTGCAAAAAGAATAATTACGCTCAAGTACATCTCGTTAGTGAATTTAATTTTGGATGAAGAAGTTGTAACCGAACTTATTCAAGAGAAATTCAATTCAATAAATTTAAAAAAGGAGCTTTCCAAACTATTAGATCCAACTTACAGAGCTTCCTTATTGGCTAAATATGACGTTTTAGAAACAAAACTCGGTGGTATTGGGGCCAGTGAGAAAACTGCTAAATTAATCCTAAAAGAGCTTAATTAATTGTTTTTAGTTTTAAAAAAAGTATATTTGTAAATCTAAAAAAATCAATGAAAAACCTTCTTAAAATAGCACTATTCACTATTCTTAGCTCAGGCAGTAACTATGCTGCAAACGGCTTTTGTGAATGTATTTTAAAGAATGAAATTCATTTGATTTCAAATGATACCGTAAAAAAATCTATTACCGACCCAAAGAAAACCAATCCAAGAAAAAAAACGCTTCTTAATGATAAAAACGATGATGATATTTTTATAGATAATGAAAATGAAAAATACATTGTGAATCAACTTATAAATGTTGCATCCGATAATTTAGGAATACATTATCGTGCTGGCGGAATTACAAAAAACGGTTTTGATTGTTCTGGATTAATGTATTCAACATTCAAAATGTTTGATATTTCTCTTCCTCGTTCTTCACATGAAATGGCAGCAATTGGATCTCAAATAGATGTAAAAGAAGCTAAAAAAGGGGATTTGATTTTTTTTATTAACAGAGGTCAAAAAAGAATAAATCATGTTGGAATGATTGTAGAAATTAATGGTGATGAAATTAAGTTCATCCATTCTTCAACCCAAAGTGGCGTTGTCATTTCTTCTTTAAAAGAATCGTATTACGACCGAACATTTAAACAGATTAACAGAGTTATTCAATAGTTTACTTCCCACAATTAACTGAATTTTTGCGTAATTAATTTTATGTGAAAATTTTAAATTTCCCTTTAAGCAGAATCTTCATTGGATTTTTATTTGGATTAGTTTTATTTCAAATAATTAGTCTAACGTCTTTATTGATAGTTATTGGCTTATCATTTTGCATTATTGGAATATCTATTTCTTACTTATATAGTCAAAAAAACAATCTTGCAAAGACACTTTTTGGACTCTTTGTCATTTTTACTTCGATAATCATTGGAATTTCTACCGCTAAAATCCATAAACAAAATACAAATCCCAAACATTATTTAAATCAAAAACATGATTATGACAATCCAATTAAAACGGTTTTATTGATTAATGAAAAACTAAAAAGTACTCAAAAAAACAATCGCTATGTTGCATCAGTAAAATCAATAAACAGGCACTATAGTTATGGAAAAGTAATCCTAAATATTCCTAAAGAAAATAAATCTCAGAAAATAAAAATTGGCAATTATATAGCGATTACTGCTTTCCTAAATAAAAACAAAACACCTTCAAACCCAAATCTATTTGATTACGGAAAATATCTAGAAAATCAAGAAATATATGCGCAAGTTTTTTCAACAAAAAGCCAAATTAAGGTACTCCATAATGATGTCAGTTTATGGACATACTTTTCGAAATTTAGAGAAAAAATAATTTCAAATTTAAATCGTTCTCCAATTTCAAAAAAAGAATTAAATGTGTTAAATGCTTTAATTCTAGGCCAACAACAAGAGATTTCACCCGAAATATTAAAAGACTATCAATATGCAGGAGCCGTTCATATATTATCGGTCTCTGGATTGCATGTTGGATTTATTTTATTGTTTTTAACGTATTTATTAAAACCAATCGGAAATACTAAAACAGGATCCTTACTTAAATTAGGCATTACTCTTTTATCATTATGGTCTTTTGCCTTACTCACTGGATTATCTCCGTCAATTGTTCGTTCAGTCACCATGTTTTCATTTATTGGAATCGGAATTCATCTGAGAAGAACTGTAAACATTTATCATAATTTAATTGTATCAATGCTATTAATATTACTTTTCAAACCTTCTTTTTTGTTTGATGTTGGTTTTCAATTAAGTTATCTAGCACTGTTTTTTATTTTTTGGTTACAACCTATACTTGCAAGCATTTGGGAACCAAAGAATAAAATAGTAAAGTATTTTTGGGATATAATTACTGTTTCATTTGCTGCACAAATTGGCACAATGCCTTTAAGCATCTATTACTTTCACCAATTCCCTGGTTTGTTTTTTGTGACAAATTTGTTGATTCTACCTTTACTAGGAATTATAATGGCCATTGGCGTTGTTGCAATACTTATTGCAGCTTTTAATACCGTTCCGTTCATTATTGCTAGATCTATTGAGTTACTCATTAGTTTACTTAATTCAATCATTCATTGGGTTTCTTCTATAGATTCATTTGTTATTAAAAACATTTCATTTTCAAAAGAAATGCTTCTGAGTTCCTATCTTGTAATAATTCTAATCATTATTTGGATGAAAAAACCTCTATTTAACAGACTTACAGCTACTTTTTTGAGCATTGTATTATTACAAATAATTTTTATTATTCAAAAAAAAGACACACATAATAAGTCTGAATTTATTGTGTTCCAATCTAAAAAAAATACAATCATTACAGAAAGAGTTGGTGATTTAGTTTCAATTCAAAGCCATGATAGTATACTAGAAACCATAGATGATAACTTACTCATTCAATCCTATTTGGTTGGGAATTTTTGTAAAATAAAAAGCAAAAAATCAATAGAAAATTTGATCTATTTTAATAGTAATAAAATTATGATTATTGATAGTTCTGGAATTTATTCTACTAAAATAAAACCCGATATTTTAATTATAGTTCAGTCGCCAAAAATAAATTTTCAACGATTACTTACAATATATAAACCAAAAGAAGTTGTTGTTGATGGTTCAAACTATAAAAGCTATGTTAAATTATGGGAAGCAACCTGTAGAAAAGAAAAAATCCCTTTTCATTATACAAATGAAAAGGGATTCTATAAAATATAACTTTGTAGTATTAGGACTTTTTATTGGCTAAAATTTTATCCGCAGCTGCTAACCAAGCTGATGGACCTCCAGCAAGATAACCCGTACTTCCAATTTTTTCAAGATTAACTTTTCCATCTTTTTTAGAACCATTTACAAACCAAACCGTTGGGTAACCTTGCACTTGAAAAGTTTGTTGTAATTCTGCATTTTGTTTTTGGATTTCTGGTTGTTGTGCTGTTCTTCTAGGAAAATCTAATTCAACAAGTACAACGTTTGCTTTTGCCCATTTTTCAAATTCAGGAGTTTTAAATACTTCTTTTTGTAAACGAATACACCATCCGCACCAATCACTTCCTGTGAAAAATAAAAATAATGGCTTTTTAGATTTTTTCGAAATCTCTAAAGCTTTGTTCATATCGGTTTGCCAAGTTAATTCCTGAGCCTGTATTGTTAACGAACCCAAGACTAAAAATAAAGTGATTGCTATTTTTTTCATTGTTCTAAATTTTTTTCAAATATAACAAAAAGAATGCCAAATAAATGTCGGCTATCTTACATCTTGCATTAATTTTTTAACGAATGGAGAAATCAAAATTAAAAGTATTCCAGCAATCAGTGCATAAATAGCCAACTGCTCATACCCATCAGCATACGTATTTAATTTTTCTAGATTAGAGGAATTTTCGGAAGCTTCCGCAATATTGGCTCCTAATAACCCCGCAAAATATTGACCATAAGCACTAGCTAAAAACCACATTCCCATGATTACCGCTTGTAATTTTTGTGGTGATAATTTGGTCATGGCACTCATTCCAATGGGTGATAAACACAGTTCTCCAAAAGTGATGACAAACCAGCCGAAAGTAAATAAATTCAATGATGTCTTTCCGTCAGCACTAGCAAAGAATTTTGTATAATAAAATATCCAAAAACCAGCAGCTAAAAACAAAAATCCTAAGCCAAATTTTACAACGGTATTGGGCTCAATTTTTTTCTTAGCCATCCAAATCCATAAAACCCCAAGCAATCCTGCAAATATGATTACAAATAATGCTCCAGACGAGTTGTTTACTCCATTTGGGTCTAGTTCTGCTCCCAACAAATTATTATGTAAATTATTGGCAGCAAACAAGCTTAAGGAACCACCACTTTGCTCATAAAATGCCCAAAAGAATATAGAAAAAATTATAAAAACTAAAGCCGCCAACAATTTTTTGTTTTCAACAGCTGAGAAATTTCGCATCTCATAAAACAAATACAGAATGGATGCTGGACCAATTATCATCATAAAATAATCCGTATAAACCGTATTTGCCACCATCAAAATAATGATTGGAATTAATGCTAATGATCCTATATACGTTAAAACTTCATAGATTTTTCTCTTTGATTTTTCAACAGTAACTAAAGGAGACAATCCTATTTCACCCATACTTTTTTGCGTTTGTGTAAAGGTTAACAAACTAATAATCATGACAACAGCTGCAAAACCAAAGGCATAATTCCATCTCATGTTTTCCGGAACGAATCCTGACCAAAGCGTTCCATTGGCTACTGCAATACACACATAACCCCCGAGTAAAGCTCCAAGATTTATTCCTGCATAAAACAAAGAAAAGCCAGCATCGCGTCGCACATCGCCATCTTTATATAATTGCCCAACCATCGAAGAAATATTGGGCTTAAAAAATCCTGTGCCTACAATAGAGAAACCTATGCCTGTAAAAAATAACTCTTTCGGACTAACCGCCAAAATGATACTTCCGATAATCATCAAAATGCCACCCCAAAAAAGTGACTTTCTTAAACCTAAAATTTTATCAGCAAATAAACCACCAATAAAAGTAAAGGCATACACCCATGCTTGTGTGGCACCATATTGCAAATTAGCCGTGGTTTCATCCATTTTGAGTTGACTCACCATAAATACGGCCAACATTCCTCGCATTCCATAAAAACTGAAACGTTCCCACATTTCTGAGAAGAATAAATACCAAAGTTGTTTTGGGTATTTACTTTTGAAATCTTGTATTTGATCTATTGATTGATTCGCTTCCATAATTAATTAATTCCGTGGTCTTTCATTACTTTATTTAGATTTTTTACTAAAGCAAACATTAAAACTGTCGCAAATAGCAATAAACCAAAGTTAACCCAAAAGAAATTGGCTTTGTCGTCATAAGTATCCCACATACTGGCTAATACTCCCGATAATTTATTTCCGATAGATGTTGCCAAAAACCAACCGCCCATCATTAATGCCGTTATATTTTTAGGAGATAATTTAGATACAATAGACAATCCCATTGGACTTAAAAATAACTCTCCAATAGTTATTACGCCATAATTAGCTACCAACCACCAAACGGATACTTTCTCGGTGCCATTATTTCCAATATGGACTGCTGCAACCATTACCAGAACGGATAATGCCGAAATTAATAACCCGAAAGCGATTTTGGTTGGTGTTGATGGTTCCTTTTTTCTGCTTCGTAAAAAAGTAAAAAAAGCAACAACCAATGGTGTTAAAATAATAACCCAACCCGGATTGATAGATTGGCTTAAACTGGTTACCCATACGCTAATGGTATTTCCTTCTTGGGGTAATGTTTCTTTTGAGGCATTTCTGAAGTAAATTGGATAATCGACTACTTTTTTTACCTCGCCATTTTCTTTTTGAAGGCGAAATTTTTCGTCATATAATTCTGTTTCTGCTTTTTTGTATTCGATTTCTTTTGATTGTACTAATGTTGAAAACACTGTTTTAGTTGTTCCCGTTACTTCTCTATCGGTATATCTATCTGCCCAGGTGTTTAAAGCAGAACCGTTTAATTTAAATACTGCCCAAAATAAAATCACTACGGCAAAAATGGAAAGTAAAGCGCCTATTTGCCTTTTATCCTCAACTTTTGCTTTGAAATACAAACTTCCATAAAAGTAAATCACTGGAAGGCATGCAAAAATAAAAGCATCGGTGCTATCAGAACCAAAAATGGCACTATCCAAATTAATATCCGATTGAACTCCTTTTATCAACCAACCAATTACTCCAAAAACAACAGACGGCAATAAAATATACAACACAATTTTAGAAAAAGGCATATCGCCTTCTTGAATTCCTTTCTTTTCGGTTTTATCACCATAGTGTTTTGTTCCAATTAAAAAAACAATGACACCAATAAACATCCCTACTCCAGCTGCCATAAACGCATATTGCCATCCCAAAAGAATTTGCAATGCTGCTCCAAAGAAGTTACAAATAAAGGCACCTACATTAATTCCCATATAGAAAATATTGTATCCTTCGTCTTTCTTTTCTTTGTATTGATCATCATTGTAGAAATTACCTAACAGAGTTGAAATATTGGGTTTGAAAAATCCGTTACCCACAATTACTAAAGTCATGGCAACATAGAGCATCACAATATCATGTATACCCATCATAAAATAACCTGCACCCATCATTAATCCGCCAAGAACAATAGATTTTTTGTAGCCCAAATATCGATCAGCAACCAAACCTCCAATAAATGGTGTTAAGAATACTAAAGCGATAAAAGTTCCATATAAATCGGAAGCTTCTTTTTCGGTCATTGCAAAACCAGCTTCAACATCTTTGAGATATAATGTAAAAATTCCGATCATTAAATAGTAACCAAAACGTTCCCACATTTCAGATAAAAACAAATAAGGCAGTGCTTTTGGGTGACTTTTCCACATAATTTATTAGTTTAAATAACAAACCTCCAAGAAATCTTGGAGGTTTGAAAGATATAAAAATATTTTTAAAAGCGTTTATCTGTTTTCAACTTCTAAATCAACTCCTTCAATATGATCATTGTGCATTCTCTTTTCTAACCATGAACTCAACACAAATAAAATCGCTGCAGCTGCGCCAGACATAATGATAAATAACACAAAAAACTCATAAAGATTAGTGATTTGAAATCCTAAGAAATTAGTAGCTCCTCCAGTTCCGTCTTCTCCTCCTGGAATTAAAGCACTTAACGTTCCTGCAAATTTATTTGCCGCTGCATTGGCCAAAAACCAGGTTCCCATCATTAAGGATGATAAACGTAATGGTGCTAATTTTGAAACCATAGATAATCCAATTGGGGACAAACATAATTCTCCAATAGTATGAATAACGTATAAGCCAATTAACCACCACATGGAAACTTTTTCTCCTAAACCTAAACCTTTAACAGCAATGGCAATAACTACATATCCCATAGCTACTAGTCCTAAACCTATTGCCATTTTTTTTGGGGATGATGGCTCTAATTTTCTCGCATACAAAAATCCCCAAACAATCGTCATTATTGGTGCCAATGCAATAACTGCTAATGGATTTACCGATTGAAAATAAGACGCTGGCATTTCCCAGCCAAAAAGTGTTCTTTCTGTTTGTCTATCTGCAAATAAGGTCAGAGAAGCTCCTGCTTGTTCAAATGCACCCCAAAAGAAAATCACAAAGAAAGCCAAGATAAAAATCACGGTTATTCTTTGTGTTTCAATTTTAGACAAACTTTTATCGCTAAAAATCAATATAGGCATAGCTACCATTGCTCCATAAATGAAATAACTAATGATGTCTATATCACTTTTGAACATTTGTTTAAAATTTAACATAAAAAATATAATTGCAATAGAACCAATTATCATTCCTATGCTTTTTGCATCTAATTTTTTTACTGGCAAACCAATGTGTTTCCCTTCTTCAGAAATAAGGTACTTTTTTTGACCTAGAACAAACGCAACAAGACCAATTAACATTCCGATTCCCGCTGCTAAAAAACCCCATTTAAAATCCATAGAACCGCAGACCAAAGGCGAGAAGAATGCTCCAAGATTTATCCCCATATAGAAAATGGTAAAGGCGCTATCAATTCTTCTGTCATTGGCGGGATATAATTGTCCAACCATGGTTGAGATATTTGGTTTAAAAAAACCATTCCCGATAATGATAGCTGTTAATCCCATCCACATTAATGAAACACCTCCATTAGCTCCTGCAGAAGCACTGAAAAACATAAAAAACTGACCAATTGCCATGAGCAATCCGCCTATAACTATACTTCTTCTATTTCCTAAAAATTTATCACATAAATAACCTCCTAAAAGCGGCGTCAAATAGACTAAACCAGTATAACTTCCATAAATCTCAGATGCGTCTGCATCTTTCATTAATAGCACTTTAGTCATAAATAGGATGAAAATAGCTCTCATTCCATAATAACTAAATCGTTCCCACATTTCGGTAAAGAAAAGGAAGTATAACCCTTTTGGATGTCCTGTTTTTACTGTTGTTTCATTCATTTTGTTTTGTTTTTGGTTATTGGTTAATTATAATTTTTCTTTAATAAAATTTGTCATTTTGTTATACAATTGAATTCTGGTTTTTCCTCCATAAATTCCATGATTTTTATCGGGATAAATAGCCCAATCAAATTGTTTGTTAGCTTGTACCAATGCTTCTACCATTTGCATACTGTTTTGTACATGCACATTATCATCAGCACTTCCGTGAATTAATAAAAAATTACCTTTTAATTTTGATACAAAATTTATTGGAGAATTGTCATCATAACCACTTGCATTTTCTTGTGGTGTTTGTAAGTAGCGTTCTGTATAAATGCTATCGTAAAAACGCCAGTTGGTAACTGGAGCTACTGCAATTGCCATTTTGAAAACTTCGGCACCTTTGAACAAGCAATTACTCGACATAAATCCGCCATAGGACCAACCAAATATACCAATTCTAGATTTATCTACATAGGCATAATTTCCGATTACTTTAGCCGCATCTATTTGATCTTCTACTTCTAATTTTCCGAGTTGTTTTTGGGTTACTTTTTTGAAAGCTGCTCCTTTAAAACCAGTTCCTCTTCCATCTACACAAACCGTAATATACCCTTGTTGTGAAAGCATCATAAACCAATAGTCATTTGAGGTGTTCCATTTATTATCGACCTGTTGTGAACCTGGTCCTGAATACTGATACATAAAAACTGGGTATTTTTTGTTGGCATCAAAGTCTTTAGGTTTTATCATCCAAGCATTTAGTTTAACTCCTTTTTCAGTCGTAAGTTCAAAGAATTCTTTGGCAGGTAAATTGTATTTTAAAAGTTTATCGGCTAATACCTTGTTATCAATTATTGATTGTACTTGTTTTCCATCTTTAGCACTATTTAAAGTATATATGGTTGGTTGAGAAGCACTAGAAAACGTATTAATAAAAAATTGAAAATTGGGACTAAAAGTGGCTGCATTAGTTCCTACTTTAGAAGTCAATTTTACTTTGCTTTTTCCATCCAAACTTACGCTGTATACATCTCTAATTGTTGAACCATTTTCAACCGATTGATAGAAAACTGTTTTTGTCTTCTCGTCCAAACCATAATATGCAGTAACTTCCCAATTGCCTTTAGTGATTTGGTTTTTCAACTTCCCTATTTTATCATATAAATAAATATGATTGAAACCGTCTTTCTCCGATGTCCAAATAAAACTGTTGTCATTTAAGAATGTTAGATTGTCAGTTATCTCAACATAAGCATTGTCTTTTTCGTTTAAAACTACTTTTGACGTTGCAGAAGTTCCATCAATAAAAAGTAAATCTAAATTATCTTGATGTCTATTTAATATCTGAGCAGAAAGAACATTAGCATCGTTGGTCCATTTCATACGTGCTATATAAAAATCATTGTAGTTCCCTAAAGTAACTTTTTTTGAATTACCCGCATTCACATCATAAACAAACAAAGAAACTTCAGAATTCTTTTCTCCTGCTTTTGGATATTTAAACGTTTCCACTCTTGGATATAATTCTTTTTGAAAAATAGTCATCGAAAACTCGGACACTTGACTTTCATCAAAACGGATGTAGGCAATTTTTTTACTGTCGGCACTCCAATCGTATGCTCTAACAAAGGCAAACTCTTCTTCATAAACCCAATCAGTTATTCCATTGATGATACTATTCTCTTTTCCATCGGTGGTAACTTGAGTAATTTTTTCTGAAGCAATATCATAAACAAAAAGATTATTTTCTTTGGCAAAACCAATTTTCAATCCATCTGGTGAAAAGGTTGGCTCTTGCACTTGTTCTAGTATTTTAGTCAGTTTATTAGATGACAAATCATATAGAAAATAATTAGCAGTAAAAGAATGACGAAATATTGGATTAGTGTTATTGGCAATTAACAGTTGTTTTTCATCTTTACTAAAAACAAAACTATCAATACCATCAGCAAGAGCAGGAAAATTTTTAGTATCAATAATAGTGTTTATCTTCTGAAGTGTTGCAAAATCATAAAGATCAAGTTGCATGCTTCTTGAACTCCTATCAAAGTTGAGTACCGTATATTGATTACTGTTTTTCATAGCGAAGAGTTCGTCCATGGTCTCCGTTCTAAAGGCACCCGAATAAATTTCTTCAACAGTAAGCTTTTGTTGCGCAATTAAATTTAAGCTAGATAAAAGGAATACTAAAAGTACTTGTTTTAATTTCATTACATTGGAATTTTAAAAAACGGTCAATTTTAGTGAAAAAAATATAAATAATGGCACTTTTTTATGTTAAAAGCAGTTTTAAACAAAAAACCCATCAACTTTTCAGTGATGGGTTTGTTTGTGGTACCTCCAGGAATCGAACCAGGGACACATGGATTTTCAGTCCATTGCTCTACCAACTGAGCTAAGGTACCTTTTTTGATGCGGGTGCAAATATAGAACGATTTTTAATTTATCCAAAACAAATACTAAAAAAAAACTATTCGTAACTTTGAACCTTAAACATTTATTATGCTTTTAACGATTGATGCTGGTAATACTCAAATCAAAGCGGCTGTCTTTGAACAAAATAGGATTATTGAAACTTATATTTTTTCTAAAGAGGAACTAACAAATAAAGTTGAAGATGTATTAAATAAGTTTCAAAAAATTCAACATATCGTTGTTGCTAGTGTTGGAAATCTAAAAGAAGAAAGCTTTTTGTCTTTAAAAAAGGAAGTCAAATTGCATTTTATTTCACCTCAAAGTAAATTCCCTTTCCATAATTTATACCGTACTCCAACTACTCTTGGAATTGACAGAATGGTATTAGCGTCAGGAGCAACACTTCAATATCCCAATCAAAATCGATTGGTAATTGATGCTGGCACTTGCATTACCTATGATTTTATTGATGAAAACGAAAATTATCTTGGTGGTGCCATTTCTCCAGGTATACGAATAAGATATGAATCTTTGCATCAACAAACTGCAAAATTACCTTTGCTATCAAAAAGTCTACCCGAAAATTTTATTGGAAAATCTACTCTAGAATCTATTCATTCGGGCGTTATTAATGGTGTCGCTCTAGAAATTGATGGATTTATTGAACTTTACGCAACCCAATACCCTAAATTTATCATAATTTTAACGGGTGGCGACTCAGATTTTTTGGCTAAGAGATTAAAAAATACCATATTTGCCAATTCAAATTTTCTGCTTGAAAGTTTGAATCAAACATTTCAATACAATCAAAAATGATTAAAAAAATTATAGTAGGCATCTGTTTACTTTTTTCATTGGCAATCTTTGCGCAAGAAGGCACATCTTCTCCCTACTCTTTTTATGGAATTGGCGATGTTAAATTTAAAGGTACCGTTGAAAACCGCTCTATGGGTAGTATATCGGTTTTTCCAGATAGCATTCATGTCAATGTTCAAAACCCTGCTCATTATGCTAGTTTAAAACTAACTGGTTTTAATATTGGTGGAACGTATGCCAACTCTAAATCGGTTACTGAAATAGATGAAGCAAAAGCCAGAAGAACTTCACTAGACTATTTGGCTGTTGGTTTACCCATAGGAAAATTAGGTATCGGGTTTGGACTTATGCCTTATTCTTCTGTTGGCTATAAAACACAGCGTGTAACTGATATAACAGACAACAACAATACTGTTGTTAGTAATTTATTTACGAGACTCAACGGAATTGGAGGCGTAAATAAAGTTTTCGTTGGTTTTGGATATCAGCTTTCAAAGAAAATTAACATTGGTGCTGACATTCAATATAATTTTGGAATTATTGAAACTAGTAATCTAGTATTTCAATCGGATCTTCAATTTGGATCAAAAGAAAACAATTCATCGGACCTAAGAGGTGTTAGTTATAATTTTGGTTTAACCTATCAAACAAAAACAAGTACAAAACATTCTTTTTTTAGCAGTCTAACCTATTCGCCAGAATCCAAATTAACCTTAACTAATAACCGCAATATTCAAATAGTATCCTTTTCCTCTAGTGCGGTAAGTGTTGTTGAAACACAGGTAATACCTGTTGAAAACTCAATCATAAAATTACCTTCAAAACTTTCATTTGGATCAGGCTTTGGTGAAGTAA
Source organism: Flavobacteriaceae bacterium (assembly GCA_947464335.1). GTDB lineage: Bacteria > Bacteroidota > Bacteroidia > Flavobacteriales > Flavobacteriaceae > Flavobacterium. The sequence continues at coordinate 12,917 of CANHWG010000008.1, read as the reverse complement.
AAAAATGGTTGATTGGTGGTGAAATAAGTTTCATTCAAAATAGCGTGATGTCGAATCGTTTTAATGATATTGAAGGTGCTTCTTTTGAAAACTCTATTCGTTATAGTTTGGGAGGTTTCTATATTCCAAATTACAATTCCTATTCTAACTATTATAAAAGAATTGTCTATCGCGGAGGTTTGCGTTATGAAAATACCGGCTTAGTTCTTCAAAATAAATCCATCAATGATTTTGCGGGTACCTTTGGATTGGGTTTGCCTTTAGGTGGAATTTTTTCGAATATAAATGTTGGTGTTGAAATTGGTAAAAGAGGTACAAAATATTTTAATTTAGTAGAAGAAAACTACGTTAATTTTAGTGTAGGATTATCATTAAGTGATAGATGGTTTGTAAAACGTAAATACGACTAAAACTTTTCAATTATGAAGTCAATTATTTTTTTACTTGGAATTTTGTTTATTACAAATAGTAATGCGCAAAAAATAGATTGTTCTTCAAAAATAAAGATTTATCAAGAATTACTTGTCGCTAATAAAATCTCAGAATCATTCGAATCTTGGAATGATGTTAGAAAAATTTGCCCAAAAGAAAGCGAAGTCATTTACTCTGATGGTATTCAAATACTGAATTTTAAAATCGACAATGCTAATCTAGAAGAAAAAGAGAAATGGGTTCGAGATCTTTTAAAACTATATGATCAGTACAATAAAAATTTCCCCATAGCGATTCCCGATTTTGAAATAAAAAAAGCGATGACTTTGGTAACCCATAAAATTGATTCAAAAGAAGAAATATTTACATTATTGGACAGTGGCTTTGCCAAAGTATCTCAAAATATAACCGATGCCAATGCTATTAGTACGTATTTCAACCTCTATTGTGAACGATATAATGACGGTGACAAAAAAATTACACCAAGTTTAATTTTAGAAAAATATAGTTCACTAAGTACAGTACTAAATAAACTTAAAGAATTGTATCCCGAAAATAATGATTATAAAACCGTTCAAAGAGGAATAGATGATTTAATGAATGAAATTGCAACTTGTGAAAACCTAAGCGATTTTTATTCAAAAAACCTCGACAAAAACAAAGAAAATACCGACTGGTTAGCTTCTTCTTTGATAAGTCTTTCTGGAAAATGCACCGCTAAACCCATTTTTCAAACTTTAGCCGAAAGACTATACGCTCTAAAAGTAACAGCACAATCAGCCAATTTCATGGCATTGACAAATATTAAAAAAAGAAAATTTCCCGAAGCGATAAAATTCTATATTGAATCAGCTGAATTGCAAAAAAATCCTCTAGAAAAAGCTAAATTATATTATACACTTGCAACGGGTTTATTGGTTAACGATAAATCAAAATCTAAAGAGTATTTAAACAAAGCATTAACAGCTGACCCAAAAATGGGTAAAGCCTATTTGTTTTTAGCACAACTATACAGCAATGGCGCAAAAGACTGTGGAGCAACTGATTTTGAAAAAAAAGCAGTGCATTATTTAGCCATTGAAACAGCCCAAAAAGCAAGTTTAGCTGATCCCAGATTAAAACCAACGGTTGAAAAAATGACCGCTAATTTTGCTCCAAACTCACTAACGCCATCAGAAATTTCTAAAGCCAAGATGAACGGAAAAACTATTACCCTTTCATGTTGGATTAATGAAACCATTACCTTTCCTATCAAGTAATGAAATCTTTAACTAAAAATAGCGTCATTATTCTTTTTGCTTTTTTTGGCTTTACAATTACAAGTTGTGAAAGTAATTTTCGTGATGTTCAGAAAATGGGATTTGCTGAATTTTCGCCGAGCGGTGATGCAGATGACATCAATCTAAAATATACCGATTCTGGCAGAATTACAGCCAATCTGATTAGTCCGAAAATGTTAGATTATGCAACGGTTGCCTATCCGTTTACTGAATTCCCAAAAGGCATCCATTTAACCTTATTTGACAAAAATGGCAAGCAAACCTATATTGATGCCAAATATGCGGTTTCGCACAAAAACACCAATTTGATCGATTTACAAAACACCGTAAAAATATCCAATCAAAATGGTGAAATGCTGGAAACAGAACAATTATACTACGACCAGAAAAGCGAATGGTTTTTTACCGAAAAAAAGTTTAAATTTACTTCGCCAAAAGGAGTTTCTTATGGCGAAGGAATTGATTTTAGCAAAGATTTCAAAAAAGTAAACTCCCAAAAAATATCGGGAGAAATCCAATCAGAATAATAACTATGAACTATTTAAAATTTACCCAATACGCTTATTTACTTGCCGGAATTCTATTTGCCATTAATGCATTTGCAGAATGGAACTCAGGCAAAAGTTACGCTATCAGCGGTATGTTTGCGGCAATTTGTCTTTTCCTTTTTTTCTTTAGAAGAAGATTTGCCAAAAAATTTGAAGAGCGAAATAAAAAACCTTAATTCATGGAAATCGGAATAATCATTCTATGCTTGATACTTTCCGCATTTTTCTCCGGGATGGAAATTGCTTTTGTTTCCTCCAATAAAATTTATCTTGAAATTGAAAAGAAGCAAGATGATTTTATATCTAAAATCTTAACAAAACTTACTCAAAAGCCATCTAAATTTATTGCTACCATGCTGGTTGGAAATAACATTTCGATGGTAGTCTATGGTTTTTTTATGGGTGGCTTATTAATGCGATGGTTTGAAACACTTGGTGTAAATCTAACTCCTTTCTCTAATTTATTATTACAAACTACGCTTTCTACCCTGATAGTATTAATGACTTCAGAATTTTTACCAAAAGTATTCTTTCAAATTTATGCCAACAGTTTTATCAAATTCTTTGCTTTACCCGCTTATTTCTTTTATAAATTATTTTATTACATCTCCTCGTTTTTAATTTGGATTTCTGATTTTGTTTTGAAGAAATTTTTTAAAACAGAAGGTGATCAAATTAATCTATCATTCAGTAAAGTGGAATTGGGTAATTATATTTCGGAACAAATGAATTCCGTTCAAGACCATGAAACTGTCGATTCCGAAATTCAGATTTTTCAAAATGCTCTAGAATTTTCAGGGGTTAAAGCAAGAGATATTATGACGCCTAGAACCGAATTGGTAGCTGTTGATGTTCATAGTTCGGTGGTTGATTTAAGAGAGCTCTTTATTAAAACTGGGTATTCTAAAATATTAGTTTATATCAATACCCTAGATGATATTGTGGGTTATGTTCATTCGTTTGAATTATTCAAAAAACCCAGAAGTATTAAGTCAATAATGATTCCGGTTGAGTTTGTTCCTGAAACCATTTTAATCAAAGACACTATGAATTTACTCACTAAAAAGCGTAAAAGTGTAGCCATAATTTTAGATGAATATGGAGGAACTTCGGGTATCGTTACTATGGAAGATATTGTAGAAGAACTTTTTGGAGAAATAGAAGACGAACATGATTCGGATGAAGAATTAATTGAAAATAAAGTTGATGATAACAGCTATATTTTCTCTACAAGATTGGACGTACAATACCTTAACGAAGAATACAAACTTAATATTCCCGAAAATGATTCCTATGGAACTTTGGGCGGATTCATTGTCGATTTCTCGAAAGAAATACCACAAAAAGGAGATAAAATTATGATTGGCAACTTTCAATTTCTTATTGAAGAAGCCACTAATAAAAAAATCGAATTAGTAAAAATGACGGTATTGGATTAATTTCTCGTAAAAAATCAACATTTAAACGAAATTATAGGGTTGTGTGTTTTGTTATTAGACATATAATTGTATTTTCGCAAACTGAAATAAAATTAACAAAAAATAGAAATGGCAGTTTTATCAAAAATTAGAAACCGTTCGGGATTACTTTTATTAGCAATAGGATTTGCTTTATTAGCATTTGTAATACAAGATTTATTTAATAGCGGGATGAAAAGCATCTCAACTGATGTAGGTTCTGTAAATGGAAAAGATATCTCTTTTGACGAATTTAGAATAAAGGTTGCAAATACGGAGAAAAATTCTCAAGGTCAGAATATGACTTCGATGCAAGCATCAAACCAAGTATGGAATCAAGAAGTAAACATAGCTTTACTTACTGCTGAATTTGAAAAACTTGGAATCAGAGTTGGTGAAAAACACATTGTTGAAGTTTTAAAAAATGACCAGAGATATTCACAAAACCAAATGTTTTTGAATGCTGCAGGTAAATTTGATTTAAACAAGTTTAAAGACTATTTTAAAGCGGCTCCAGAAGGAATAAAAATGTTAAAAGAAGAAGAGAAAAATGCTGAATTAAACGCAAAATATCAAATCTATAACTCTTTGGTAAAAGGAGCAATGTTTACCACTACAAGCGAAGGTAAATTTAAATACGAATCAGAAACTAATAAAGTTAATTTTGACTTTGTGATGGTTCAATTCGCTTCGATAAAAGATAGCGAAGTTAAAGTTACCGATGATGAAATTGTTGCTTACATGAAAACCAAAGAGAAAAAGTTCAAATCTGAAGAGTCTCGTGAATTGGATTATGTATTAATTCAAGAAAAACCATCAGCACAAGATGAGGCTGAGATTAAATCAAACATCGATAAATTATTAACTTCTCATGTAGAATTTAAAAATGGTATAAACGATACTATACCAGGTTTCAAATCGGTAACCAATAATGCAGATTTTGTAAATGCAAATTCAGACTTGCCATTTGATTCTAGTTATGTAGCGAAGCAAGATTTACCTGCGGCATTTGCAGAACAATTATTTAACTTACCAACTGGAGAAATTTTTGGTCCGTATATGAAAGACAATTACTATTGTATTTCTAAATCGTTAGGAAGAAAAGCCGGAGCTAAATCTAAAGCAAGTCATATCTTAATTAGTTGGGAAGGAACACAAGTTCCAAACAAAAAAGAAAAAAGAACGAAAGAACAAGCCAAAGCTAAAGCTGATGGTTTGTTAGCTCAAGCGTTAGCAAATCCTGGAATGTTTATGATGTTAGCGATGTCTAATTCTGATGATTCTTCTGCTAATCAAGGTGGAGATTTAGGTTATTTTGCACCAGGACAAATGGTTAAACCATTCAACGATTTTGTTTTCAATAATCCTGTTGGTAAAATTGGATTGGTTGAAACGCAATTTGGTTATCACATTATTAATGTAACTGACAAACAAGACGCTGTTAAATTAGCAACTGTAGCACAAAAAATACAGCCATCTGAAGCTACAAATGATAAAACCTATACACAAGCTACCAAGTTTGAAATGGATGCTGCCAACAAGGATTTTGATGCGTTAGTGAAACAAATGAGGCTTATTTCAAATAAACCTGCAAGAGTAAAAGCTATTGACGAAAGTTTTGGAGATATCAGCAATCAAAGACAAATTGTGAAATGGGCTTTTGAAGGAGATAGTAAAATTGGTAGTGTAAAACGATTTGAAGTAGTTAATGTTGGTCATGTCATTGTAAAATTAAAAAGCATTGCTGAAAAAGGATTAATGACTGCAGATGAAGCAAGACCACAAGTAGAAAATATACTTAAGAATAAAAAGAAAACAGCAAAAATAATGGCAAAAATGAAAGGTACTTCTTTAGAGGCAATTGCTGCTGCTAATAAAGTAACAGTTCTAAATGCTATTGATTTAACTATCGAAAACCCTAATGTTCCAGGTGCAGGTTTCGAACCTAAAGTAGTTGGAAATGCCTTTACATCAAAAGTAGGTCAGCTTTCAAAACCTATTGAAGGTAATGGTGGTGTTTTTGTAGTGAATACTAAATTGGTAACAAAAGCTCCAAAAATTCAGAAATATGATGAGTACGTTACTAAGTTAAAACAACAAGTGGTGAACTACACTGGAAGAGTAATGCCAGCATTGAAAAACGATGCTGATATCACGGATAACAGAGCTGATTTTTATTAATAGAATCTAACAAGAATAAAAAAACCCGAAGTTAATCTTCGGGTTTTTTGTTTTGTTTAGAATCTTTGTCATTCCGACGAAGGACAGTAGTGTATTTTTTTTACAGATAAGTCGAGCGTATTCTACCTATTTTATTAGTCAGATTTACTTTTAACTTGTTATAATCATTAATGGTTGCTTTTAGTTCATCTAAATCATTTTCGGCTTCATCTGCGCTATAACTATTCATCAAATCCATAATTAATTTATTGATTAGATATTCTCTCAATGAAACTATCGTTTCAGAAACATATTGACTTACGTTTTGATTTTTACTTTTTACATAAATATTTTTGGCTTCCCAATTATGTAGCAATTCTTTTTCCTCAAGCATCAAAATATCGGTAACCATTGCTGAATGTTCCGAAGACAATTGCATTAAATAGTGCTCAATATTAAATTCTTCATTCTGATTATAATATAATATTAAGTCATTATAGAGTTCCTTAAACAATGGGTTAGCCAATTCGACTTCATCTTCTTGTAAACTTAAATATATTCGACGATGAACTTTTTGAGTACTAGATTCTTTCTCTTCAATCATTTCACCATCTTCATTCGCTTTCAAAATAAAATCATCAAAATCAGCTTCTTGAGAACCATAAAGCAATAGCATTTCAATAATCTTACGTTCTAATTCGTAAATAATATTAATTTTTTCTTGCCCTAGATTTACTTCACTTTTAACAACTTCTAACGCTTTATACTCTTGCTTTAGTTTCTTTCCGGCATCTGAAATGTCTTTCTGAACCAATTGCGCCAAGGTATTCAACAGTACTTGCTCTGAAATATCCATGATTCGGGAACATTCCTGAATATAAATCTCTCTTTTTATTCGGTCCGGAATTTTAGAAATACTAACTACCATATCGCGAATTAAATCGGCTTTCTTGATAGGGTCATTATTCGCTTCATTCATCAATAAGGAAGCTTTGAACTGGATAAAATCTTTGGCATTATTTTCTAAATACGAAACCAAATCTTCATACGAATTCTTTTTGGCAAAACTATCGGGGTCGTCTCCATCGGGGAATGTACACACTTTTACATTCATGCCTTCTTCTAGAATCAAATCGATACCACGAACAGAAGCACGTAAACCCGCAGCATCTCCATCAAAAAGAACGGTAATGTTTTTGGTTAATCTATTTATTAAACGAATCTGATCAGGCGTTAAAGCAGTTCCTGAGGAAGCAACCACATTCTCCACGCCTGCTTGATGCAACTGAATCACATCGGTATACCCTTCGACTAAATAGCAATTATTCTGTTTGGCAATGGCTTGTTTGGCATGAAAAATTCCGTAAAGTACTTTGCTTTTATGATAGATTTCGCTCTCGGGTGAATTTAAATATTTAGCTGCTTTTTTATCATTAGTCAAAATTCTTCCGCCAAAACCTAAATTTCTCCCCGATAAACTTTGAATCGGAAACATGACTCTTCCTTTAAAGCGATCAAAATGTTTTCCGTCTTCTCTGGTAATAGTTAAGCCCACTTTTTCAAGAAATTCTAATTGATACCCTTTTGCCAATGCTTCTTTGGTAAAAGCATCCCATGATTCAGGGGAATAGCCCAAACCGAATTTGGCAATGGTTTCATTAGTGAATCCTCTTTCCTTAAAATAAGATAAACCAATAGCTTTTCCTTCTTCTGTATGTAAAAGTGTTTCTTGAAAATAGCTTTTGGCAAATTCAGACACCAAATACATACTTTCTTTTTCGTTGGCTTCGATTTTATCTTCTTGAGAAACTTCGGTTTCTTCAATTTCGATGTTGTATTTATTAGCTAAAAAACGGATTGCTTCCGGATAGGTGAAATGCTCATGCTCCATCAAGAAAGTTACTACACTGCCGCCTTTTCCGGAGCTGAAATCTTTCCAAATTTGTTTTACAGGCGATACCATAAACGACGGAGATCGTTCGTCCGAAAACGGACTCAATCCTTTGTAATTGCTACCCGCGCGTTTGAGCTGAACAAAGTCACCGATGACTTCTTCCACTCGTGCGGTTTCAAAAACTTTATCTATGGTTTCGCGGGTAATCAAAATTAGATTTTTAGATTTTTAGAAATATAAAAAAATTGAATGAGGGTAAATTTACACATTCATAACTTATAATTTAAAATTTAAAATAAAAAAGATGCCTCATTGATGAAACATCTTTTCAAAGTATAAACTAAAACGAACACTTTGTTTGGTTTTTAAATAGCTTTTTAATTTCTTTAGTTTTGGCTTTGGTAAAATCAAGACTTTACGAAAGAAAATAATTATTTTTTTCTTTCAATAACGTAATTCACCATAAGTGAAAGTGATTCTCTATAGTCAGATTGGGGGAAATTTTCTATGATTTGAAGTGCTTCTTGCTGGAATTGTGCCATTTTTTGTTCGGCATAAGCCAAACCATTTTTATCTTTTACAAATTGGATGACTTCTTTAACGCGCTTTTTGTCTTTGTTGTGATTCTTAATCGAGTTGATACACCAACTTTTTTCTTTATCCGAACAATTATTCAAAGCATAAATTAAAGGTAAGGTCATTTTTTGCTCTTTGATGTCAATTCCGGTTGGTTTACCGATAGCATCATCGGTATAATCAAATAAATCATCCTTAATTTGAAATGCCATCCCAATAAGTTCCCCAAATAGGCGCATCTTCTCAACCAGCTCTTCATCTTCCGAAACCGATTTAGCACCTAGCGCACAACAAGAAGCAATTAATGTAGCGGTCTTTTTTCGGATGATTTCATAATATATGTCTTCTACAATATCTAAACGGCGCGCTTTTTCTATTTGCAATAATTCGCCTTCACTCATTTCACGAACGGCAACAGAGATAATTCTGAGTAAATCAAAATCGCCGTAATCAATAGAAAGCAACAATCCTTTTGATAATAAATAATCGCCTACTAACACCGCAATTTTATTTTTCCATAAAGCATTAATAGAGAAAAAACCACGACGTCTGTTACTGTCATCAACCACATCATCATGTACCAAAGTAGCCGTATGAATCAATTCGATAACGCTGGCGCCACGATAGGTTCGTTCGTTGACTTCATTTTTTTCGGAAAGCATTTTGGCAACGAGAAAAACAAACATTGGACGCATTTGTTTTCCTTTTCTATTGACAATATAATACGTAATTCGGTTAAGAAGCGCCACCTTAGAAGTCATCGATTCATAGAACTTTTTTTCAAAAAGTTCCATTTCTATTTGGATAGGTTTCTTTATTTGCGAAGTGACATTCATCGATTTCAAAGATACAATAAAGCCATCGTTTGAAAAAAATAATTACATTTGATTAAACCATTCTTAGAATAAGTGTTCAAAAGTGGGTAACCAAAAAAAAATAATTATGAAAACAACGATTCAGGAATACCAAAAAGCAGTTGTGCTGATTAGTAAAACAAAAAAAATCATTCTAGGATTTGCACTTTCTTTACTACTACTTAGTTGTAATAAAGGAGAGGATGACAATGCCATTTCATCTGAAGATGCTAAAATGAGTGCTAAAATTGACGCGATGAATGATGACGTGTCTGGACTTGTTGAAGAACAAGAAGCGAGCACCTATTCAAATGCTATTTCTGGAAAAGTTGCTGATCTAGCTTTTTCTGAACTTTCAACTTGCGCTACTATCACAAGAGTTCCAGCTTTTGGAACAGCGCCAACAGTTGGGCAAACGGTAACCAAAACTATTGATTTTGGAACAGGTTGCACTTTAAACAGTGGATATGTCGCTAGTGGTATTATCATCATCACATTTGTGTTCCAACCAGATGCTACGTCTCATACCATAACCTATTCTTTTGACAACTTCTTTCACAACGGTATTGAATATAATGGCAATAGAACCCTTACTAGAACTATGATTACTACCATTGCTAATCCTATTCTTCACCCTCAAGTAACGATGACTTTGGATATGACTGCTACACTACCTAATGGTCAAGTATACACTAGAGTTGGAACCCGAGTTAGAGAAATAATAGAAGGATATGGAAATGCTATTTTATCTGACAATGTATATAAAGTTACTGGTAGTTGGGTAACCACAACTCCTAGTGGAACAACCCATACTACTACCATAACAACACCATTGAAAATTAAAATGAGTTGCATTGCCGAAAACAAACCTTTATTAGTTTCTGGCGTTTTAACCATTGTCAGAAATAATAATAGTTCTACACTTGATTATGGTAATGGAATTTGTGACAACATTGCTACATTTACGGTGAACGGAAACAGTTTTATTATTATTATCGGAAATTAAGATTGTCATTTATAAAAGGAGAAAGTCCCGACTTCAATTAGAAATCGGGACTTTTTTTTATGACTTATTGGCTAGCTGACCACAAGCGGCATCTATATCTTTTCCGCGACTTCTTCGGACTTTGGCAACAATATCATTCTTTTCTAATGCTTTGATGTAATTATCTATGGCAACGTCTGATGCTTGCTGGAATTCGCCATCATCTATCGGATTATATTCTATCAAATTAACTTTACATGGAACATATTTGCAGAATTTAACTAAGGCATCAATAGACGCTTTATCGTCATTAATTCCTTTCCAAACCACATATTCATAGGTGACTTTACTTTTTGTTTTTTGATACCAATACTGTAAAGCTTCTTTCAATTCGGGTAATTGAAAATTTTTGGTAAAAGGCATAATGTGGTTTCTGGTTTCTTCAATTGCGGAGTGTAACGAAACCGCCAATTTAAATTTTACGCCATCATCTGCCATCTTTTTGATCATCTTGGAAACACCCGAAGTAGAAACAGTAATTCGTTTTGGCGACATTCCCAAACCTTCTTCTGAAGTAATCATATCGATGGCTTTCATCACGTTATTGTAATTCATTAAGGGTTCGCCCATACCCATAAAAACAATATTCGAAAGTGGTCTATTAAAATACAAACGGCTTTCTCTATCAATAGCAACTACTTGGTCATAGATTTCACCTGGTTCCAAATTTCGCATTCTTTTTAAACGCGCCGTAGCACAAAAATTACAATCTAAACTGCATCCTACTTGACTCGAAACACAAGCAGTTGTTCTAGTTTCTGTTGGAATCAAGACACTTTCAACAATCAAACCATCGTGCAAACGAACCGCATTTTTTACGGTTCCGTCTTCACTACGCTGCATCGTATCGACTTTGATATGGTTGATGACGAAATTATTTTCGAGCATAGAACGTGTTTCTTTAGAAACATTGGTCATGTCTTCAAAATTATGCGAAGCTTTACTCCAAAGCCATTCATAGACTTGATTGCCGCGAAACGCTTTGTCACCATTGGCAACAAAAAAATCACGCAATTGCTCTTTAGTTAAACTTCGAATGTCTTTTTTTTCGATTTCCATGGTGCAAAGGTAAATATAAAGTTGAGAAACTAATTTTGGAATTTGTAATTTTGAGGTCTGAAATTTTTACCTATGCATTTCCTTTCCGACGAATTAGATACTTATGTAACCAATCATTCTGAAAACGAACCAGATTTATTGGCCCAATTAAATAAAGAAACTCATCAAAAAATACTGCAACCTCGCATGTTAAGTGGTCATTTTCAAGGTCGGGTTTTGAGTATGCTATCTAAAATTATTCATCCTACGAACATTTTAGAAATAGGAACTTATACTGGATATGCTACACTTTGCCTTGCTGAAGGTTTAGCCAAAAACGGCACTATTGATACGATTGATAACGAAGAGGAATTAGTTGATTTTCAGCGAAAATATTTTGACAAATCCGAATGGAAGCATCAAATTATACAACATCTTGGAGATGGTTTAGATATTATTCCGACCTTAAATAAAAAATATGATTTGGTTTTTATTGATGCCGATAAAGAAAATTATATTAATTATTTTCATCTGATTATTCCGATGATGAACAAAGGCGGAATAATACTATCGGATAATGTATTATGGAGTGGTAAAGTTTTGGAAGAAGTAAAACAGGGCGATATCACCACCCAAATTCTAATAGAATACAATCAATTACTGAAAAATGATACTAGAATTGAAACTGTTTTATTACCTATCCGAGATGGATTGACAGTTTCTAGAGTGCTTTAGTTTTTAAGAACATACTTTTTATAAAAACGAAAACAAATAATTCCAAAGGTTGCCCCAAAAATATATCCTGTTAGGATATCTAAAGGAAAATGCAAGCCCAAATAAATTCTGCTGTAAGCAAAGATTAAAGGAAATAAAAACAACAAATAGCTATGTTTATAGTTGTTTCTAATGTTCAAATAAAAAAACATCATAGTTGCCATTGAATTAGACGCATGACCAGAAAAGAAACTAAATGAATTACTTGATTTCACTATTCGGATGATACTCTTTATTTCTTCATCATTACAAGGTCTTAATCGCTCAAAAGTAGTTTTGAATAAATTAGCTGTTTGATCTGTAAAAATGATTAAAACTGCAATAAATAATATAAAAACAAAAAGATGTTTTACTTTTTTAATAAAGTTTTTATCAATTTGTGGTTTATAAAATAGAATAGAATATAGAATCCCTAAAGGAAGAAAAATAACAAATAATAAATATTTCCAATAACGTATTTTAAATCCTACATGCTTTAAAAGTAAATAGAATAAAACATAAACAAAAAAAGGTGTCCAATAGAATTGCTTAGTAATCATCAACCACATGCCATCCCAACGTTCAGAACCTAATCCGTTGAGAAAAACGAGAAGTTCTTTATCAAAGTGAATGATTTTTTCCAACATCAGAGCTGTCTTTTAATTGGCCCCGTTAAATTCTCAATATCTTCTTTAGCTTTGGTCACTTCGGGTAAAATATTGGTATCTAAATTCGATTTAACTTTTTCCACTTCTTCGGTAAAGGAAGAAGTAAGTTCTTTCATAGAAGTATCTAAACCATTTGATTCGGCACTTTTTTGAATTTCGCTTTTTATTTCGTTTGTGGCATTTTTAAATTGTGCCATTGCTTTACCCATTGT
>CANHWG010000007.1 GCA_947464335.1 Flavobacteriaceae bacterium | reverse complement strand
TATGAATGATTTTATCAAAAGTTCCATAAACAACCGTATAAATTCCAAATAAAATATTCACCAATTGTTGGCTTTCGCCAGATAGTGCTCTCGGTGTTTTATACTCAAATATTTTACTAGTAGTATCACCACCAACCGATTTGGTTCTGAGAATCACATAATAATAATTATATAAAGTTCCTTGAAGTTGAATGCCTATAAACGCAAGAATAGTGAGCCAAATAGTGGTTTTTGAAACATAACAGATTGCCATCAAAAACATAAAATTTAAAACAATATCAAACACACTATCCAAATACCTTCCTGAATAGGAAGGCGTTTTTTTTAATCGTGCCAATTCACCATCGGCAGCATCAATACCTGATTTTAAAACGATAAAAAATCCAGCCCAAAAATAATGGTTGGTTACAATACAATAAATAGCAATCAAACCAGAAATCCCAAATAGTAAAGTTACATGAATAGGAGTGAAGCGTGTATTTTTTAATTGATTGGCAAAAAATCTTCCAAAAGATCTTCCGTAATCGGATAAATCTAAAAATTTATCTTGAGCGGCAAGTTTAGACATTTAAATTTATAAACAAGGAACTGCGACAATATAGTCTGGGTATGCATATTATTTTGATAATCGATGTAATGTATACGTCATGGCTGTTAGTAGAAAGAAAGCCATCACTTGATGCAATAATCCCAACCAAAGCGGTACACTATATAGTAACGTAAAAACTCCTAAAGCGAATTGAACAAAAACTAATACAACCAATGCATTCAAGCCATTTTGTTGTTGTATTGAAAGCGTGTATTTTTTACTTCTTAAATATAAAAACAAAATTAATCCAACCACTACATAAGCCATAGTTCTATGAACGAATTGCACACCACTTTTGCCTTCAGTGAAACGGAGTAGCCAAGAGTCTTTTTCTAAAGCTATACTTTCGTGAAAAAATTGTCCATCACTCATTAAAGGCCAATTGTTGTGAATTAATCCAGCACTCAAACCTGCAACAAATCCACCGTAAATTATTTGAATTACAAGAAAAACTAAGGTAATTCGAGCTAGTTTTTTGAGTGGCACAATTACTTGATTTCTTTCTGGATAAATCAAATCTAAGGCAACCCAAAGCGTGTAAGCAAACGTTATAAAAGCAAACGTTAAATGTAGCGCTAGTCGAAAATGACTCACATCTGGATGGTCAACTAAGCCACTTTTTACCATAAACCAACCAAAGAAACCTTGTAAAGCTCCCATTCCGAGAAGGATGAAACATTTACTAAGCGTGTCCTTATTAATTCTTTTTTGGATTAAAAAATAGACAAATGGAATAATGAAAACCAAACCAATGATTCTACCAATAAAACGGTGAAACCATTCCCAAAAATAAATAAATTTATAATCCGCAAGGGTAAAGTCGTTATGAATATTAATTTTTTGATATTCGGGAAACTTCTTGTATTCTTCAAAAGCAGCATTCCACTTAGCTTCGGTTAAAGGCGGAAAAGTATCGGTAACCAAATGCCAATCGGTCATTGATAAACCCGAATTGGTCAAACGAGTAATACCGCCAACGACAACCATAATAAATACCAAAACGCAACCCGAAAGGAGCCAATAAATAACGGCTTTGTCTTTTTTCATTTATTTAAAATCTTGTGCAAAATTAACTAATAAAGATAGAAGTAGAGGCATCAACAATCGTTAATCTAATACCAATTTAGACAACTTTTTTTAATCCCAATTTTTCAGCTTGTCTCAAAACAAATGCATAGGCAGCTTCATAGTCGTTTGGAATTTCACCTTCCAAAATAGCTTCTTTAACCGATTCTTTCAAGATTCCGATTTCACGAGAAGGTTTTAAATCAAATAGTTGCATGATTTCTTCGCCCGAAATTGGCGGCTGAAAATTGCGAACATGATCGCGCTCTTCCACTTCAATGATTTTGCGACGTACAATATCAAAATTGTTGTGATACTTCTTAAATTTTGCTGGGTTTTTGGTCGTTATATCCGCTTCACAAAGCGTCATCAAATTATCTACATCTTCGCCGGCATCAAAAACCAAACGACGCACTGCCGAATCCGTAACAATATCTTCCGAAAGTACAATTGGTCTAGAGCTCAACATCACCATTTTGGCTACAAACTTCATTTTTTGGTTTAAGGGCATGTGTAATCGTTCAAAGATTTTCTTTACCATTTTTCCACCCAAAAACTCGTGACCGTGAAAGGTCCATCCTTGTTTTTTGTTGAAACGTTTCGTCGGTGCTTTTCCTATGTCATGCAAAAGTGCCGCCCAGCGCAACCAAACATCGTCGGTATTCGGGCATATATTATCGACTACTTCTAAAGTGTGGTAAAAATTGTTTTTATGCGTATGACCTTCAATTTCTTCAACGTTGTTCAGTGCTGTTAATTCGGGTAAAATAATATCGAGTAAGCCGGTTTTATATAAATGTAGAAAACCAATTGATGGTTTCGGTGTTTCCAAAATTTTGTTCAATTCATCTACAATTCGTTCTCCCGATATGATTTTAATTCGATCTTTATTTCTTTCGATGGCTTCTAATGAATTTGCTTCAATAGTAAAATTTAATTGTGTTGCAAAACGAATAGCGCGCATCATTCGCAGCGGATCATCTGAATAAGTGATGTCTGGGCTTAAAGGTGTTCTGAGTATTTTGTTTTCTAAATCAGTCAATCCGTCAAAAGGGTCAACTAAGTCACCATAGTTTTCATTATTTAATGAAAAAGCGAGAGCATTAATAGTAAAATCACGTCGGTTTTGGTCGTCTTCTAACGTACCGTTTTCTACAACAGGATTTCGGCTGTGCTCGGCATAACTTTCTTTTCTCGCACCCACAAACTCGATGTCGATTTCTTTATAACGAAGCATAGCAGTTCCATAGTTTTTAAAAACCTGAACTTTGGGTTTGTTGGGTAATAATTCGGAAACTTTTAGGGCTAAGTCAATTCCAGAACCAATTGCAACAATGTCAATATCTTTCTTGAAATTACGTTGCAACAAGTAGTCACGAACAAATCCACCAATCACATAACTTTCCAATTTTAGTTCTTGTGAAGCTTTTGAAATGATTTCAAAGATGTTATTTTTTAAGGCAGTTTTATAGTTCATTTTATTTTTTTCAATCTTGTCATTTCGACAAAGGAGAAATCACATAATCCTGATAAAGTAATGAGATTCCCTGTACCTCGGAATGACAAATAGACTCTATTTGCGAATAATTTTCACTTGATTATCTAACGAAAGTTTAATAATCGTTGAAGGTTTATCACAAATTTTTTCTCGATGCAAATTTACTACATAGTCTACACCATTTATAATTTCGGGACTAATTTCTTTGAAAGATTTTGGTGCACTACTTCCCGAAATATTAGCCGAGGTAGAAACTAATGGTTTTTTCATACGTTCCATCAGTTTGAAACAAAACGGTTCTTTCACTATTCGAATTCCAAGTGATTTGTCATCGCTAATAATATTTTCCGCTACATTTCTTGGATTGTCAAGAACTAGAGAAGTTGGTTTTTCCGATAAATCAAGAATTTGCCAGGCCGTTTCAGGAATATCTTTAAAAACAGTATACATCATTTTTTCTCCGTTCATCAAAACAATTAAACTTTTTGATTCTTCTCGTTGCTTTAACGCATATATTTTTTTCACGGCTTCAGCATTGGCAGCATCACAGCCGATCCCCCAAATTGTATCGGTTGGATAAAGAATGATACCGCCATTTTGTATAACTTCGAAAGCTTTGTGTACTTCAGAATTGATGTCGCTCATAATTTATTTGAATTTGTATACACCAAAGAACTTTTTAAAACTCTTACTAATGACTTTATACTTGACAATAATTTTATTTTTCCAGCTTAGTTTTAACCATTTACGGTGAGGCACTATTTTGTTTTTTATGAACTCATTCGCTTCTTCCGATAGGATAAAATCAGCTTTTAATTTTTCCCAAATTACGTTGTCATAACCATTAAAATTATTGACTTTGTTTTTTTCGTGAATCACAGCAATCCAAAGTCTTTTGTGCATTAACTGTTTGATACGGGTTTCTTTTTTCCACATATTGTGATGATAATACCAAATGGTTTTTGGATCTTCATTTTTTTCAATCAAACTCATGAAAGGATTAAATATATGTTCTTTTTTACCCAACATGACCGTAGGATGAATTTGCAAAGAATAGCCCTTAATACTATCTAATACTAAATATTCCTGTTCGTTAAACTGAAGTTGTACTTCATTAATAAAATCTTTATGAACGGCATCATCATTATCAATTCGAGAGGTAATGATGAATGGTTTTTTATTTGGAATAGCTTCAATGTATTTCTTTAGTTCACCATAAAATTGAGGCATACCATCAATGTAAAACACTTTGAAATTAGGTTGGTTCACGATCAATTCCGACATTCTTTTTTGATATTTTTCAGACGTAGTTTTATCAAAATAGAGTAACCATTCAAAGTTTTGATTGGTTTGTGAAACTATGGTCGGAAAGCAAAAGTTTTCAAAAAACCACATGCGTTCTTCCATCCAGTCGTCGGTAAGCAGTTTTTCGTTGTTCTTGGTAACATCCCATTCCGGATTTCTAAGGTTGAAACGAGTAACTAAAAGATGATGAAACATAGCATTTATAAATTTAAATAATCAAAAGCTTTATTGGCAAATTTCAAATTGGTTTCTCGACACTCTTCTAAAACTCCAGTGTAAGAATGAACTTTTTTTAAATCGTTTTCAAAATTAGAGAAAGTTGAAATAACGGGTTGGTATTTGAAATTATAAAATTTAGAAGAATTAGGAAATACCATCACTTTTTTGCCTAACATCACCGACCAATACATGGCATGATAACTATCGGTTAATATAGTGTCTGTTTCGCCAATAAATTTTACTACATCTTCAAAAACGGCATTGTTGGCTGTTGATGGAAATTGTTCAAATTTTTTGAGAATGTTTTTATCGTTTAAAGTTTTTTTATGGAAAATCATCCCGATTTCATTTTTTACTTCGTGTGTTTCATCAAAAATTGGATGCAAACAACTCACACACGGAACCCACTCTTCTTTCATCCCATAATCGCGAACGCCAACTAAACCAAATTTTGAAGTGTCAATGTTGTATTTGGAAATTTTGCCGTAAGTGCTTTTCTCTTTTGCATTATGACCCAAACCCCAAAGCACGGTTTTCTTTCCTTTTTCACCAAGTTGTTCAAAAAGTTTCATTTGCAAATCAAAACCATCCCGATTTAACAATCCGCCTCCACCAATAATTAAAGCGTTTTTTGTAATTTTTTCATGCCAATTATCACGCGTTTCGGTATCTCTTTTGTAGTCAAAAATATCAAGATATTTTCCTTTTAGTTCGTCAAAATAATGATGAACACCACAGTAATAATCTCCAATATTTGTTGGGTCATAGCGGTGTAAATTCACTACGTCAAGATTTTCTTGTGTTGGATTTTTTAGTATCCTATTGATAACTTCTTTTTTACGGGCAGTTCGATTAAAATGAGATAATTTGTTTAAAAGAAAATCAGTTAGCGGCATGTGGTTCAATTATTTTTGGTAAAAATAATCATTTTGTTTGAGTCTAAAAGCCAATTGGTTACTTTTACGAAGAATAATACTTTCAAAATTAACCTGAAAAACTAATCGTCATTACCTAAAAAAGTGTAATTTCCATTTTTATATCTAGATGAAATTATCAGTCATAATTACTACTTACAACTCAGAAGAATGGTTGCGCAAAGTGCTTTTGGGCTTTACCGTTCAAACTGAAAAAGACTTTGAAGTAGTAATTGCAGATGATGGTTCTACTCAAAAAACGGTAGATATTATTAATTTGTTTGCTGAAAAATTTAAACACCCAATTATTCATGTTTGGCAGCAAGACCTTGGTTTTAGAAAATCTAGAATTTTAAATAAAGCCATTTTAAAATCCAATTCCGATTATTTATTATTTACCGATGGCGATTGTATTCCCAGAAAAGATTTTGTGGCTGTTCATGTCAAAGAAAAGCAAGAAGGATATTTTCTATCGGGAGGTTATTTTAAATTGCCTATGTCTATTTCAAATGAAATTTCAGATGATCATATTATCAGTCAAAAGTGTTTTAATATTTCTTGGTTAATTAAACAAGGTTTACAAGCAAATTTTAAAGTCTCGAAACTCACGCACAATAACTATTTTGCTGCATTTATGAATTGGCTTACCCCAACAAAACGCTCCTGGAACGGACACAATTCGTCAGGGTTTAAGCAAGATATTTTAGACGTCAACGGTTTTAATGAAGCAATGGATTACGGTGGAATGGATAGAGAATTGGGAGAAAGAATGTTTAATAATGGTATGTTGTCTAAACAAATTCGGTATAGTGCAATTTGTCTTCACTTAGACCATGCGCGAGGATATGCCAACAAAGAAAGAATAAAACAAAATATGGAAATTCGCCATTATAATAAAAAGCACAAAATAATACGAATTGAGAATGGGATTGATACATTGAAAATATAATTACCTTTGCACCATAATTATCACACTATGAAAATATCAGTTATAGTTAGTACCTACAATGCCGAAGAATGGTTAGAAAAAGTATTAATTGGCTACAGTGTTCAGACATATAAAGATTTTGAATTGATTATTGCCGACGATGGATCACGAGCTTCTACCAAGGAGTTGATTGATAGTTATGCCAAAAATTATCCTGTTCCGGTGCGTCATTTATGGCACGAAGACTTAGGTTATAGACGTCAAGAAATTTTGAACGTTGCTATTATTGAAGCTTCTCATGAATATATATTGATGACTGATGGCGACTGTATTCCTAGAAAAGATTTTTTAGAAATTCATGCAAAGTATGCCCAAAAAGGTAGATTTCTTTCAGGTGGATATTGCAAACTTTCTATGAAATTGAGTTCAGAAATTTCTAAAGACGATATTTTATCGGGTAGATGTTTTAATTTAAAATGGTTAAAAAGTATTGATACATTAAATCTTTCAAATAAATTGAAAATCGGAGCAACTGATTTATCGGCCAATATTTTAGATTTTTTCTCACCAACCAATGCCTCGTTTAACAACTGTAATTCTTCGGGTTTTAGAGAAGATATGATTGCGATTAACGGTTATGATGAGCGAATGAAATATGGCGGTCCAGATAGAGAGTTTGGAGAACGATTAGAAAATAATGGTATCAAAGGAAAACAAATTCGACATAAAGCCATAGTTTTACATTTAGATCATCCTAGAGGTTACAAAACGCCTGAATCATTGGCAGCTAATTTAGCTATCAGAAAAGAGGTAAAAAACAAAAAAATAGTTTGGACACCTTTCGGTATTATTAAGGACAAACTTTAGTTTATGAGAATACTAGTCACCGGAGCAGCAGGTTTTATAGCTTCACATCTTTGTGAAAAGCTTCACGATTTAGGACATGAAGTTGTTGGTTTGGATAATTTTAATGATTATTACAGTCCAGCTTTAAAGCGTTTAAATGCAGCTGATTTGAAAGCTAAAGGAATTACTGTTTTCGAAATCGATTTGAATGAAAATTTGCAAATGGTATTTGATAATCCCTACGATTACATTTATCATTTAGCAGCACAACCCGGTATTTCTGCAGAAACGCCTTTGACCGATTACGTGACCAATAATATTTTTGCAACGCAAAATTTAATTGACGCCACACTACAATACAATCCCAATCTAAAATCATTTATCAATATTGCAACTTCTTCCGTTTATGGATTGGTGGCAAATGTAGATGAAGATGTAACAACCAAACCAATATCTTTTTACGGAAGTACCAAATTAGCGGCAGAACAATTGGTGTTAGGGTTACAACGTTTAGGGAAATTGAATGCTTGTTCCATCAGATTGTATTCGGTTTACGGTCCAAGAGAACGTCCTGAAAAATTATATACCAAACTCATCGAAAACCTTTATGCTAATAAACCATTTCCTCTTTTTGAAGGTAGCGTAAAACATGAAAGAAGTTTCACGTATGTAGGTGATATTGTTGATGGATTAGCAACTGTTATCGGTAAAGAGGATAGCGTAAACGGCGAAATTATCAACTTAGGAACTGACGAAGTACATACTACCCAAGAAGGCATTAATTTGGTGGAAGAAATCATGAACAAAAATCTGATTATCGACCACAAACCGGCACGAAAAGGCGATCAGGAAAAGACTTCTGCGGTGATTGATAAAGCCCGAAAACTATTGGGTTACAAACCTAAAGTCACATTCAAAAAAGGGTTGGAGCAACAAGTGCAATGGTATTTAGATAAGTTTACTTCGTAATTCGGTTTACGAACGCTTTTAATTTCTCTGCAAACAATTCTGGTTTTAATTTCTCATACCATTCAAAGGCTAATGCTTTATAGTTTTTGGCGTGTTTTTGATACAATTCTGGGTGATAATCACTCAAGTGAACAATATCATAATAGCCCGTTTCTTCTTTGATGTTCCAAGACGTTCTATTTATCCAAGGTGCATAAATAGTAAATGTCGGAATTTCTAAAGCTTTTGCCATGTTGGTAGCGCCACCTTCATTGCCTATCAATGCATCGCATTGCGATTGTAACGCAATAAAATCTCGCAAACTTTTGGCATAAAAATCTAAGTTGATTTTAGCTTGAGTTCCTGGCAAACACAGATCATAAATAGCTTTGACTTCGATAAACTGATTTGGCATATAATTGAATAGCATTTGAACGTCATTGGCATTCGCAATGATGTCTAAGGTTTCTGCCATATAGTTTGGAGGTAAACTTTTATTCTTTCCACTGCCCAAAATACCAATCATGAAAATCGGTTTGCTCATATTACAATTGGCTGCAATTGATTTTTTGGCATTTTCAATTTCTTCGGGTCTTATGTGGATTTTGGGATATATCATTTCCACTTCTTTACCCAAAGCTGTTTTAGAAAGTAATAGTCTGTAGGCATTGGCTGTAGCATTACAATCTGCATCGGGAACTACGGTTTTGGTATAAAAAAAAGTAGTATACCATTTGTAATGTCCAACTCTAGTTTTGGCTCCCGAAAAATAAGCGGGTAAAATACTGTCCCATTTGCAATAGGCATCAATAACAATATCGTAATGGTCTTTTTTTAATTTTTTGCCAAAGTCATACAAATTTTTAAAACCTTTGTGCTCGTTTGGTTCAAAAAAAATGACCTTATCTATAAACGGATTATTATCAACAACGGCAAAGGTGTTTTTCTGAATCAGATAATGTACTTCGGCTTCAGGATGATTTCTTTTGATAGTTTCGCAAATGACAGTACTTGCAAGAACATCGCCAATCATTTTAATTTGAATAACTAGTACTTTCATTTTAAAGTTAGAAGTTAGAAGTTAGAAGTGCGAAGTTACTCTAAACCGCAACGTCGTATTCTCTTAACGCATTGTTTAGAGATGTTTTCAAATCGGTTGAAGGTTTTCGGGTTCCAATAATTAAAGCACACGGCACTTGGTAATCACCTGCAGCAAAAGATTTAGTATAACTTCCTGGAATTACCACTGAACGTGCCGGAACATATCCTTTGTATTCAATAGGTTCACTTCCGGTTACATCAATAATTTTTGTGGAAGCAGTCAGACATACATTAGCTCCAAGAACAGCTTCTTTTTCGACACGAACTCCTTCAACAACAATACACCTCGAACCGATAAATGCGCCATCTTCTATAATTACAGGAGCGGCTTGTAAAGGTTCTAAAACACCTCCAATTCCAACGCCACCAGAAAGATGAACCTCTTTCCCTATTTGGGCACAACTACCAACCGTTGCCCAAGTATCAACCATCGTTCCTTCATCTACATAAGCGCCAATATTAACATAACTTGGCATTAGAATTACACCTTTAGAAATGTAAGCACCATACCTGGCGGTTGCTGGAGGTACAACTCGAATACCTTTTTCAGCATATCCGGTTTTTAATACCATCTTGTCGTGGTATTCAAAAATTCCGGCTTCCCAAGTTTCCATTTTTTGAATAGGAAAGTACATCACCACCGCTTTTTTTACCCATTCGTTTACCTGCCAAGAGCCTGTGCTGAGCGAAGACGAAGTATTAGTAGTTGGTTCGGCAACTCGCAAGCTACCTGCGTCTAGTAAAGCAATAACTTCTCTAATGGTTTTTAATGTAGTTTCGTCTTTCAATAATTCTCGGTTTTCCCAAGCTTTTTCTATAATGGATTGCAGATTGTTCATTGTTTTTGAATTTTACTTTCTTTATGTATCACCTAAACTTTCGAGTGCGCAAAGATATCTTTTTTAGATGATTGTTAAAAATGCATTTTTATTTAACTTTATTTTACGATTTGATTTGATATTTTTGGTCTGTTAAGTTTTGTTGATATGGGAAAAAATATTTTACTGTTGTTTTTATTATTGATGTTTAGCTGTCAAAAACAAAATATAAATCAAACGGAATCAAAAACAGATTCTACAAAGAATAGTGTTGAAAATGCTCACAATACAAAAAAATCACTTGATTACGTTGGTACTTATAAAGGAATTTTGCCCTGTGCTGATTGTGAAGGATTAGATACAGAAATCGTAATTAATGAAAACGAAACTTATAGAATTAAAACACGATACCAAGGAAAAGGGAATAAAAATTTTATTAAAAAAGGAAATTTTACTTGGAATAAAAATGGCAATACTATTATTTTATCGAATGTAGAAAATGAACCGAAATACTATCTAGTTGGTAAAAACACCCTAACACAACTTGATCTCTCAGGTCAAAAGATTACAGGTTCATTGGCAAATGATTATATTTTGGCTAAGCAACCTACCGATACTTCTCTTGAAACTTCTATCGATAATAATGCTACTGTTGATTTGAATAACCGAATTCAAACTACTACTGTAATTAAGAAGGTTAATCCTGCAGTTGGAAAATTTGCATTAGCAGAAACAAAATGGAAATTACTTTCTTTGTACAACACCAAAGTTTTGACTCAAGGCAAAAAAGAAAATTTCTTAAAAATTAATTCTAAAGACGATAGATTTACTGCATTTGCTGGGTGTAATACCATTGCAGGAAATTATATCATGCCTTCTTCAAATACCATCGATTTTTCGGATGTCATTATGACCAGAATGGTATGTACAAATATGACTTTGGAAGACAAGTTTGGCGCCATGTTGGTTCAGGTAAAGCGTTATAAAATTAACAATGAGCTATTGACGTTCTTTGGTGAAGGAAAGAAAGTAGTAGCCCAATTTCAAGCGATTAAATAAATTAGGATATGTCAAGAATTCTAGCCCTAGATTACGGAATTAAACGAACTGGAATTGCCGTTACCGATGAACTGCAAATTATTGCTTCAGGACTAACGACTGTTCCGTCAGAAACAACCATTTCATTTTTGGCAGCTTATTTTTCTAATGAAAATGTTTCTAAAGTTCTTATTGGTGAACCCAAACAAATGAACGGTTTGGCCTCTGAAAGTGCTCCAATTATCGAAAAGTTTGTGTCTGAATTCAAAGCTTCTTTTCCAGAAATAGTCATCGTTAGGGTGGATGAGCGTTTTACCTCAAAAATGGCTTTTCAGACCATGATTGATAGCGGTTTGAAAAAGAAGCAACGTCAAAATAAAGGGTTAGTTGATGAAATAGCTGCTACAATTTTATTGCAAGATTATTTGACTCGAAAAATGATTTAATTTGACTATTTTTGCATCGTAAAAATCAGAAATTAGTTTTTTTTAATGCTAAATTCTAAAATTTATTATCTAGATGATTATTCCTATTTACGGTTATGGAGAACCAGTTCTGAGGCAAGTTGCAGCAGAGATTTCTCCAGACTATCCAAATTTGGCAGCTATTATAACCAACATGTACGAAACTATGTATAACGCCTATGGTGTTGGATTAGCTGCTCCACAAGTAGGTATGCCGATTAGGTTATTTGTAATCGATACGGAACCTTTTAGCGATAGTTCAGAATTATCAAAAGAAGAGCAATCTCAATTAAAAAACTTCAAAAAAACATTTATCAATGCTAAAATGTTAAAAGAAGATGGAGAAGAATGGAGTTTTAACGAAGGATGTTTGAGTATTCCAGATGTGCGTGAAGATGTATATAGAAATGAGAGAATTACGATTGAATATTGTGATGAAAACTTTACCAAAAAAACGGAAGTGTTTGACGGATTGATAGCTCGAGTAATTCAACACGAATACGATCATATTGAAGGAATTTTATTTACCGATAAAATCTCAATGTTGAAAAAAACATTGATTAAAAAGAAACTTCAAAACATCATGGACGGTAAAGCATTTCCTGATTACCGAATGAAATTTGCCAATAAAAAAGGAAGATAGTTTCTGAAATTCTAATTTTAATCATTACAATATTTTTTAGTTATACCTTAAAAGTTTATTAATTTCTATTTTTTTGGAAATTGGAATTTGATATTTGGAATTTGAATTATATATATTTGTGCCCTTAATTAAAGTAAAAAATGAACGTAGAAAAAATATTAGCCATTGCTGGAAAACCAGGATTATTTGAGTTGAAGATTCAAACTCGCTCAGGTTTTTTAGCGGAGTCATTAGTAGACGGAAAAAAAATCACAGTGGGAATGCGAAGTAATGTGAGTTTACTGTCTGAAATTTCAATGTATACCTATTCAGAAGAAAAGCCGTTAGTTGAAATAATGAGAACAATAGCGATCAAAGAAAATGAAGGACCAACTGCTGTTTCCCATAAAGAGGATAATGCTTCATTAATCTCTTATTTTAAAGAAATTTTACCTGATTATGATGAAGATAGAGTCTACGCTTCAGATATCAAAAAAGTATTAAATTGGTACAATATCTTACAGTCAAAAGGAATGGTTTCTAAAGAAGAACCAAAAATAGATAATGCAGATGAAGTAAAAGAGAAAGTGGTGGAAGAAGTAAAAAAAGAAAGTAAACCAACGAAAGAGAAATCTACCTCTGAAACTAAAGCCAAAACCAAACCCAAAAAATAGTTAATTACTTTTTTATAACTACATATCCTATTACTAAAACTGGTAATAGGATTTTTTATTTTTACAAGTAATATTAAATATCAGATATTAAATTTTAAATATCTCTTTGGCTTATTTAATATCTTAAATTTAATATTTAATATGAACACACGCCAACAACAACTCGAAGCATTCAACCGATTACTTGACATTATGGACGATTTACGTGCTAAATGTCCGTGGGACAAAAAGCAAACGTTTGAAAGTCTTCGCCATCTCACTATTGAAGAAACTTATGAATTGGGTGATGCGATTTTGAATAATGATTTACAAGAAATCAAAAAGGAATTGGGAGATTTACTTTTACACATTGTTTTTTATGCCAAAATAGGTAGCGAAACCACCGATAGTTCAACTTCGATCACTACAGGCTTTGATATTGGCGATGTATGTAATGATATTTGCGATAAACTAATTCATCGCCATCCCCATATTTATAGTGATGTTGTTGTTGCCAATGAAGAAGAAGTAAAGCAAAACTGGGAGAAACTCAAACTCAAAGAAGGCAAAAAATCAGTTTTAGAAGGTGTGCCAAAAGGATTGCCCGCTCTAGTAAAAGCAAGCCGAATTCAAGATAAAGTTAAAGGTGTAGGTTTTGATTGGGAAGAACCGCATCAGGTTTGGGACAAAGTGCAGGAAGAGTTGCAGGAACTGCAAGACGAAGTCCGAACAGGAAATCAAGATAAAATAGAATCCGAATTTGGAGATGTACTTTTTTCAATGATTAATTATGCCCGATTCCTCAACGTAAATCCCGAAGACGCATTAGAACGCACCAATAAAAAATTTATCAAACGATTTCAATACCTCGAAAGTAAAGCTGGAGAACTTGGTAAACCTTTAATGGATATGACCTTGGCGGAGATGGATGTTTTTTGGGAAGAGGCGAAGAAATTATAGTGTACAGTCTTCATTTGCAGTTAGCATTTAAATATGCACTCTATATTTTCCCTTATTCCTTTTATTTTAATAAATAAACTTTTTTTATTCGTTATCTTTCTTGTTTATAGTTTGCAGCCAAACATTAAATAAACGTTAAATCTTACAATTTTAATAAAAAAATGTAAGATTTTTTTGTGTGTTTATAGAATTGTTTCCCTAGATTTAGAGTATAATTTTTTTATCAGTTCATAAAATAAAGTTCCACAGCGCATTTTATGTACGCACACTTTACTTTTTTTAGAGGAGTAAATTGTATTACCCAAAAGTAGTCTCCATTTTTTATAATACTATGATCTGATTATCCAGAGTAGTGTTTCGTATATATTAATTTAAAATTAAGTAAAAAATTATGAGATAAAGTACTACATAAAAAAGAGAGCCATCTGCCAGGCAGACAACTCTCACAGTCACAAAACCATCTCTGACAAAAGTTTTTTGACGCTTCAAAAATAGAAAAAACAACTTTTAAATTACACTTTTATATCATTATTACTATGAAAACTTTAAAATTTATTTGTATCCTAATTGTTCTGTTTATTACGACTACTAATGCTCAAATCACCAAACGCAATTGGTTGGTTGGGGGAAATGCTTATTTTAATTCATCTACTATAGAAAATACAAACCCAGATGGTAGTTCAGGTTCTGTTTCTGGTAGTGGCCTGTATATTAATCCTGTAATAGGTTTTTTTATTATAGATAAATTTGCAGTTGGTCTATCAGGAAATTTTGGTTTGTCAATTCCTGAGCAAGGAAGTAATGTAACCAGCTATGGAGTAGGACCTTTTGCTAGATATTATTTTTTAAAGCCAGAAAAAACTATAAATATTTTATCTCAAGTGGGGTATTATTATGGGACTAGTTCTTCAGATACAAGATTTAATAATTTCAATTTTAAAGTTGGTCCAGTCATCTATTTTAATAGTAGTGTTGGCTTGGAGTTAACAATTGACTATAGTATAACTAATAATTCTAGTCAATTTAGCGAGAATAAGATAAAAGCATTTAATGTTGGTTTTGGTTTACAAATTCATTTAGAAAAATAATAATAAAAACATCATTAAAAATGAAAAAAATATTAAAATTAATAATGTTACTTATGTTTATAGGTAATAATGGTAATGCACAAATTTCTGCAATAATAGACCAAGTTTTAGTTAATAGTCAAACTACAGTAAATTTATGTAACACAATTGATTTTGGCTATACTCAAAGTAACAATCTACTTTTTTATTTCACTTTAGGAAGGGCAAACAACCAAGCTGTTGGTGATGGAACAGTCAAGATATATTTAAAAAATTCTCCTTCATCTAATCCAATCGAAAAAGGATCTATGACTATTCTTTCTTCATTTTGGGCTCCAACACAATATTCAGGTTCAATAAGTTGTACAATTGGAGCTAACGAAATTCAAGTTTCAGGTAGTTTTATTTATATTGAATTTAATAATGGGTCGGTTTATAGAAGCTGTGGGAATCCAATAATAAAAGCTCCTCCACCAACATTTACAATTAATCCAGCAAGTGTTAACATTCCTTGTAATGACATATCTGCCAAAACATTTACAGTAAATAGTACCAATACTAATGGTGCAAGTTTAAGTTATAATTGGTCTTATCCAGGTTGGAATTTTAGTAGTTCAGGATTAAACTCAATTACATTAACGCCGATGTCTGGTACAATTTTACCTACCAATGTTTCAGTTATTCCAGTTTTTAATGGTGTTTCACAACCGCCGTTAAGTTGTATCGTTAGTAGGTCAAGTTTTTCAAGTTCATCTATAATATCAGGTACAACTGGAATTTGCACAGGTTCGTCCAATTATACTATTACAGGAGTTACTTCAGGACAGTCTGTTTCATGGACTTTATCAAATCCTAGTATAGGTTCATTATTCAACCAATCCAATACTGGAGTCACAGTTACTTTTAATGGTAATGGAGCACAAACCTTATCAGCTACAATAACAAATGCTTGTGGTCAAACCACCGTTAAAACATTTGTTATTAATACGGGTTCAACAACATTTGTAAGTACCGCTGTGGTCTCAGGAAGTTTAACCAATGCCTGTTCAGGCAGTAGGGTTTTTACGGTAACCAATTTGCCAGCGGGTCAAAATGTTTCATGGTCAGTTTCTAATTCTAGTGTTGCCACATTAAGCGGCACCAGTAATGCGCAAGCTACCATTAATTTTATAGGTAGTGGTTCTGTAATTTTACAAGCAACTATTACCAATTCTTGTGGTCAATCATCACTAAGAACATTTGCACTATATTCTGGTTTTCCAACGTTAACCTCGTTTACTTGTGATATTCAGAGTAAGCCTTTTTGTGCCGGAGGACAAATTAATGCTTTTACCAGTACTATGCCAGATTTAAATCTTAATGATAGAGTTACGGCAACATTCAGCGGTATGACTACAACAGAGATTAATCTTGCCGCAAACTGGGAATGGAGACCAATAAATAATAAGTTATCCTTAAGCGGTTCAAAAAATAATAGACTAGTAGGGTCTCTTAATTTTGGCATTACTGGTCTCGAAGTAAGAGCAAGGAATGCCTGCGGTTGGTCACCATGGTATCCTTTAAATTGGGAATTGGTTGAAGTGCCTGATCCTTTGAAACAATCAATTATAAGCTCTACAAAAATAGTGGTGTTTCCAAATCCTTCTTCAAATACTTGGGTATTTAAAACTAACAACGAACAATTTAAAACTATTGAGCTTTTCGATGTTTATGGAAAATCTATTTATACAGAATCATTTGATTCAGATGAAGTGTCTTTAAATGGAAGTAAATTTTCAAAGGGCATTTATTTTGCAAGAGTAATTACAACGAACTCAAGTGAAACGATTAAGCTTATAAAAAATTAATTTTTTTTATTTACAAAAAATAACCACGTCTTTTGGCGTGGTTATTTTATTTATATTTGGAAACTAACCCACCAACCGATGCGAAACCATCACAAAGCTTTAGCGAATTGGCAAGTAATTACATGGAGCGCAACGGAATAAAAACCAAAAAAATGCAAGAAAAACAAGAACTAAAACGTTCCTTAGGATTAATAGATGCCACCAGTATTGTTGCCGGTTCCATGATTGGATCCGGTATTTTTATCGTTACCTCGGCAATGGCTCGTGGCATAGGTTCGGCCGCTTGGTTACTTGTGATTTGGTTAGTTACTGGTTTGTTAACCATGTCAGCTGCCTTAAGTTATGGCGAATTAGCAGGCATGATGCCCAATGCAGGCGGACAATTTGTATACATTCAACGTGCTTACGGAAAGTTGGCTTCTTTTTTATACGGATGGACGGTTTTTACGGTGATACAAACAGGTGTTATTGCCGCTGTTGCGGTCGCTTTTGCCAAATATTCGGCTGTTTTTTTTCCGGTTTTAGATACCGAATTAATAAAAATTGGTGACGGTTTTGTCTTTACCAATAAGCAAGTTTTGGCCATGTTTAGTATTTTATTACTGACATATATTAATACACGTGGCGTAAAAACGGGAAAATCAATTCAATTGTTTTTTACTTCAACCAAATTAATTGCCCTTTTTGCTTTAATTGTTTTCGGATTGTATGTTGGCTTAAAAACGGATGTATTGTCCAATAATTTCGCCCATATGTGGGATGCTTCTCAAACCGTTTTAAACGAAGACGGAACCATAACGGTGACCAAATTAGCTGGAGTTGCATTGCTTGGCGCTATGGGAGCAACCATTATTAATTCACTTTTTTCCAGTGATGCATGGAATAATGTAACTTTTATCGCAGCCGAAATAAAAGAGCCCAAAAAGAATATCCCAAGAAGTTTGTTTTTAGGGACTTTGATAGTTACGGTTATTTATATTTTAGCCAATGTGGCTTATTTGGCCCTGTTGCCAATGCAAGGAACTCCCGATTCAGGTAGTGTTTTAGGAAACGGAATTATGTTTGCCAATGAAGATAGAGTAGGAACAGCGGCAGCGAATATGATTCTTGGAAATGTTGGTGTTTTTGTTATGGCGGGTTTAATTATGGTTTCAACATTTGGTTGCAATAGCGGATTAATATTGTCGGGTGGACGTTTGTTTTATGCCATGGCTAAAGATGCCCTGTTTTTTAAACAAGCAGGTGAATTAAATGACAAAGATGTTCCCGCTAAAGCATTGTGGTTTCAATGTTTTTGGGCTTGTGTTTTATGTATTTCTGGTAGATATGGTGATTTATTAACCTATGCTACGTTTGCATCCTTACTATTTTACATCTTAACTATTTATGGAATATTTATCCTGCGCAAAAAAGAACCCGATGCAGAACGACCGTATAAAGCGTTCGGCTATCCGTTTATACCCTTGCTTTATATCATCATTACGGCTTTAATTTGTATCACTTTATTAATCTATCAAACCACAAGCACCGGCTTGGGATTACTGATTGTTGCCTTAGGAATACCCGTATATTATTTGTTTTTGAATAAAAAAAATAACTAATTAGAAAGACGTTGGAGTTTGGATTTATCTTTAATTTTAATTTTTTTTCCAACTAATTCAATCAATTCACTTTTATTTAATTCAGATAGAAGTCGAATACAACTTTCAGTTGCAGTACCAATCATTCCGGCCAATTCTTCTCTTGAAAGTTGAAGACGTAAAAAGCCATTAGAATCGGTTCCGAAGGTTTCCTCTAAATAAAGTAGGGTTCCAGCTAGTCGTTCTTTTACGCTTTTTTGCGCTATTGCTACCATATGATGATCGGCCTCTTTTAAATCGCCGCAAATGCTTTTCATAACATTCATCGAAAAGTTATTATTTTGAGTGAAGAACTGCATAATTTCGGTTTTGGGAATAAAGCAGACTTCCATATTTTCTAGTGCTACTGCACTAAGATTTGCGGGTTCATCGCTAATCATAGAATGTTGACCCAATAATTCGCCAGGTTTTACGAGTTTGACAATTTGATCTTTACCATTAGAACTCAGTTTAGAGAGTTTACAAACGCCATCTTTAATACAGTAAATACCGTTAGTAATTTCGCCTTCCTCAAAAATAGATTCCCCTTTTTTGATAGAATAGGACGTTTTGCATTCGGCCATTTTGAGTAACTCCTCTTTTCCCAAAGCTTTTAGAGAACTAAACTGCCTAACAATACACTGTTCACATTTACTCATTACCCTAAATTTTTAGCTTTACAAATATATTCAATGTATGACAATTATCATATTTTAATTTTAACTATTGTTCAACCTTTGTCAAAGGTAAAATGAGCAAATTATGAATACATCACAGTGTTTCCATTGTGGTAATGAAATCATACTAAAAGATGAAATTCTTTTTGATGATAAAAAGTTTTGTTGCAACGGTTGTAAGACGGTTTATGAAATCTTTAGCCAAAACGACTTAACGTGTTATTATGATTTTCAAACAGCACCAGGTGCGACGCCACAAGATATTCAAGGTAAATATGATTTTTTAGCTAATGAAAGTATTGTTAACAAACTTTTGGAGTTCAGTGAAAATAAAACAAACATTGTTTCACTTTACATTCCTCATATACATTGTAGCTCATGTATTTGGATTTTGGAAAATCTACAAAAGCTTCAATCAGGAATAAGCATTTCGCAAGTAAATTTCCCTCAAAAGAAAGTACGTATAACCTTTGACTCTGACAAAACATCACTACAAACTATTGTAGAAATGCTTTGCTCTATTGGCTACGAACCCTATATCAGTTTAGAAAATTTTGATGAAGGTAAAAAGAATATCGATCGTTCTCTAATTTATAAAATTGGTGTAGCATTCTTTTGTTTTGGAAATATTATGTTGCTTTCCTTTCCAGAATATTTTGAAGTAAATGAATTTTGGATAGACCAATACAAAGATTTTTTTAGAGGTTTAATTTTTGTAATTTCTTTACCTGCATTTTTCTACTCCGCTTCTGGCTATTATGTTGCCGCCTGGAAAAGTATTAATCAAGGTTTGTTGAACATTGAAATTCCTATTGCTTTAGGAATTATAGTGATGTTTATCAGAAGCACTGTCGATATAGTATTTAATTATGGACAAGGTTTTTTTGATAGTATGTGCGGCTTGATTTTCTTTATGTTATTAGGCAAACTTTTTCAACAAAAAACCTATGATTTTCTATCATTTGAACGAGACTATAAGTCTTATTTCCCTATTGCTATTACCAAAGTCTCCTCTGACGGTATTGAAGAATCTATTCAAGTGTATGATATTAAAAAAGGCGATAGATTATTAATTAGAAATCAGGAATTACTACCTGTTGATGGCATTTTAATTTCATCAAAAGCAGCTATTGACTATAGTTTTGTTACTGGTGAAGCGGTGCCAATTGAAAAAAAATCAGGTGATAAACTATTCGCTGGTGGCAAACAAATGGGAAAAGTTATTGAAATGGAAGTACTGTTCTCGGTTTCCCAAAGTTATTTAACGCAATTGTGGAG
This sequence comes from Flavobacteriaceae bacterium, assembly GCA_947464335.1. GTDB lineage: Bacteria > Bacteroidota > Bacteroidia > Flavobacteriales > Flavobacteriaceae > Flavobacterium. Next base: position 42,527 of record CANHWG010000007.1, on the reverse strand, counting down.
TAATGCTATTTTTCAAAAGCGAGTAGACCAAAAACATAAAAACATTACAGATACGATTAGCCATTATTTTACTCCAGCACTTTTACTATTAGCATTTGGGTCTCTTTTCTATTGGTTTTTTATTGATATTGCTACTGCGTTTAATGTCTTTACCGCTATACTAATAGTGGCCTGTCCATGTGCTTTAGCTTTGACAGCACCCTTTACACTTGGAAATGTTTTGAGAATTTTAGGGAATAGAAAATTTTATTTGAAAAATACTCTGGTAGTTGAACAATTAGCAAAAGTTGATACGATTGTATTTGATAAAACGGGAACCATTACTACAAATAAAAAAACAGCGATTAGTTACGAAGGCACTGACTTAAAAGATATCGAATTCAAATTATTGCATAATGCGCTTCGAGGTTCTAACCATCCGTTGAGTAGACGATTGTATGATTTTATTCCGGTCCAAGAAAAAATAGAACCTATTCATTTTGAAGAAATAATCGGAAAAGGAATTCATGCCGAGTTCAAAGAAGGAAACATTAAGTTAGGTTCGTCTCAGTTTTTGAAACACATCAGCGAGAACACTCATAAGAAAACTAAGGTTCATGTTGAAATAAATGGAGTTTATAAAGGAAGTTATGTTTTTAACAATCAATACAGAGATGGTTTGGAACAATTGTTTGAAAATTTATCTCAAAAATACAAGTTGATTATTTTATCGGGAGATAATGAGGGAGAACGAGCAATTCTAGAAAAAATGCTACCCAAAACTACTTTGTTAGTTTTCAATCAAAAACCAGAACAAAAATTGAAATTTATAGAGAACCTGCAAGTTCAAGGGAAGAATGTGTTGATGATTGGAGATGGATTAAATGATGCTGGTGCCTTGGCTCAAAGTAATGTGGGGATTTCTATTTCCGAAAATGTAAATGTATTTTCTCCAGCTTGTGATGGCATTTTAGACGCAAGTCAGTTTAAAAGAATAGACTTCTTTTTAACCTATTCAAGAAATGCTATGCGAACGATTTATATGAGTTTTGGGTTATCACTTCTATATAATGTAGTAGGATTGAGTTTTGCAGTTACAGGTAATTTACTCCCTATAATTGCCGCTATTATTATGCCGTTAAGTACAATTACAATTGTAAGTTTTGTAACGGTAATGACTACTGTTTTTGCCAATAAAAAATAAAAAGCAAGTATGATAAATGTCATATTTTAAGAATTGTCACCTAAGTAACTTTGTCTAACACAAAATAGAGGTATGAGTGTCATTTATATGTTAATCTCGATAAGTATTGTAGTTGCTGTGTTCTTTCTCTATGCTTTTATTAAAGCAGTACGAGGAGGTCAGTATGATGACGATTACACCCCATCAGTCCGAATGCTTTTTGATGATGAATTAATCAAAGAAACTAAGAAAAATCAAATTAATATAACCGAAGAAAAACAAGTATAATTATGGAAATGCAACAATTTCAGTATGACAACAAAATTGTAAGGAACTTCATTTACGCCAGTATTGTTTTTGGTGTAGTAGGAATGTTGGTTGGGCTTTTATTAGCATTTATGTTTTTATTTCCCAATCTGACAAATGGAGTTTCCTTTTTAAGTTTTGGACGTCTCAGACCGTTACATACCAATGCAGTAATTTTTGCATTCGTGGGTAATGCAATGTTTGCGGGAGTATATTACTCTATGCAACGTTTACTTAAAGCAAGAATGTTTAACGACGTATTAAGTAAAATCCATTTTTGGGGATGGCAATTAATAATAGTTGCCGCTGCAATTACATTACCATTAGGATATACAACTTCTAAAGAATACGCAGAATTAGAATGGCCAATAGATATTGCCATTGCATTAATTTGGGTTGTTTTTGGAATTAATATGATTGGTACAATCATCAAAAGAAGAGAACGACATATTTATGTAGCTATTTGGTTCTATATCGCCACCTTCGTCACAGTTGCAGTACTTCATATTTTTAATAGTTTTGAATTACCCGTTTCTGCTTTAAAAAGTTACTCTGTTTATGCTGGAGTACAAGATGCTTTAGTACAATGGTGGTATGGACATAATGCGGTTGCCTTCTTTTTAACGACACCTTTTTTAGGAATGATGTATTATTTTGTTCCTAAAGTTGCCAATCGACCGGTGTACTCGTATCGACTTTCGATTATTCACTTTTGGTCGTTAATATTCATTTATATTTGGGCTGGACCGCATCATTTATTATATTCTACCTTACCCGATTGGGCACAAAATTTAGGTGTTGTTTTTTCGATAATGTTAATTGCACCGTCTTGGGGTGGAATGATTAATGGTTTACTAACACTGAGAGGCGTTTGGGATAAAGTTCGTACGGATGTAGTTTTAAAATTCTTTGTAGTAGCTATTACAGGTTATGGGATGGCTACTTTTGAAGGGCCGATGCTTTCTTTGAAAAATGTAAATGCCATTGCACACTTTACGGATTGGATTATTGCTCACGTTCACGTTGGGGCTTTGGCATGGAATGGATTTCTCTCTTTTGGTATGATCTATTGGTTGATACCACGAATGAGTAAAACTAAATTATATTCAGAAAAGTTAGCGAATTTCCACTTTTGGATTGGCACATTGGGAATCATTCTGTATGCCTTACCAATGTATGTAGCTGGATTTACACAAGCTTCGATGTGGAAACAGTTTAAGCCAGATGGCACCTTACAATACGGTAACTTCTTAGAAACAGTAACGCAAATTATGCCAATGTATTGGATGCGTGCTATTGGTGGTACTTTATATTTAATTGGTATTATAGTTTTAGTATTCAATATAATTAAAACAGTAAAACAAGGTGCATCAATAGAAGATGAACCAGCAGAAGCTCAAGCTTTATCGGATATTAGCCCTAACCGTTTAAAAGGAGAGAAATGGCATTCTTGGTTAGAAAGAAAACCAGTTCGTTTTATGGTTTATACAACCGTTGCAATATTAATTGGAGGTTTAATTCAGATTCTGCCCACTATTTTAGTAAAATCAAATATACCAACAATTGCAGCGGTAAAACCCTACACACCTCTTGAATTGCAAGGTAGAGATCTCTATATAAGAGAAGGTTGTGTTGGATGTCACTCTCAAATGATTAGACCATTCCGTTCCGAAGTGGAACGTTATGGCGATTATTCAAAATCGGGTGAGTATGTATATGATCATCCATTTCTTTGGGGTTCAAAAAGAACTGGACCAGATTTACATAGAGAAGGTGTACCAGGCAAACCTTTCAACGGAGGTAGAGATGATGTTTGGCATTTTAATCATATGTATGACCCACAAAGTATTTCTCCAGGTTCAATTATGCCAAGATATCAATGGTTGATTAAAAATCAATTAGACAATTCAACCTTACAAACTAAGATGGAAGTAATGGCAACTCTTGGTGTACCTTATTCTACAGAAGAAATTGCTAATGCTCTTAAATCATCAGATGCTCAGGCAACTAAAATTGAAACCAAGTTATTGGCAAATCAAGAAATTAAGAAAGCATTTGGTAAAGAAGCAGCCGTTCCATTAAAAGATAGAGAAGTCATTGCATTAATAGCTTATTTACAAAGATTGGGAACAGATACTCAAGTAAAATCTAAAAAGTAATTACCATGTTAAAATTTGTTAAACATAATTTAGAAACCATTACTGGAGTAGAAATCTACCCCATCATTTCATTGTCGATTTTCTTTACAGCGTTTGTATTATTTACCATCTGGGCAATCACCTATAGTAAAGAAACTATTAAGAGAGTAAGTAACCTTCCGTTGGAAGACTAATTAATTCTAATTTAAAAAGTATAAAATGAAAAAGTTAATTCCATCATACGTTAGAGTTCCATTGATTTTTGCCATTGTTTTTGGTGCCATGGAATATTTCATTGACTCCGGAGATCATCCTGCTTTTATTAAATATCCAATGGTTAGTTTGTTTTTGGTTGTCTTCCTATTTTTATTGGTAGCTATAGAAATTGTGATAAGTGCTGTAGACAGTGTTACCAATAGTCTTTTAACAGATGAACAACGCAAACAAATTGAAGAAGCTCAGACAATTTCGTTTACCCAGAGTAAATGGTTTCAAAAACTAATGGACAGCATGACGCGTTCCAAATCAATTGAACAAGAATCGGATGTTTTACTGAATCATGATTATGATGGCATCAAAGAATTGGATAATGTATTGCCACCTTGGTGGGTGAACTTATTTTATGCCACCATTATTTTTGGACTAATTTATTTGGTCAGATTTCATGTAACAGGCGATTATAATCAGGCACAAGAGTATGATCAAGAAGTTGCTGCTGCCAATTTAGAAATAGAGAAAAATAAACTTCTTTCACCTAAAGAAGAAATTACATTAGATAAAGTTACGTTGTTAACCGATGCGGGTAGTTTGGCCAAAGGAAAAGAAATCTTTACCAATGCCTGTGCCGCTTGTCATAAGCCCGATGGAGGTGGAGTTGTCGGACCTAATTTAACGGATGAATATTGGATTAACGGTGGTGGAATTAAAAACGTGTTTAAAATAATTGCGGAAGGAAGTAAAAATAATCCAACTATGGTAGCTTGGGCAAAAACTCTAGGTACAGCCGAGGTTCAAAAAGTGGCTAGTTATGTGTTAAGTCTGCAAGGAACAAAACCTGCTGGTGCAAAACCTGCTGAAGGAGTGGAATGGGAGGAACCTGAAGCGCCAGACAGTAATTCTGATAAAGAACAGCAAAATGAAAAAAAAGAATCAAACCAAGACGAAAAAAATGAAGCTGAAAAAAAGTAGCTACCATAGCGTAACCAAATTATTATTTTAAAAGTTTTAAACTATTCAAAACAAAAGGAATTAAATTTTTGATTCAAGCAAAAAATGGAAAATAATGTATCAGATGAGAGTTTTAGAGATAGTATTTCTACTATTGATGCCAAAGGAAAGAGGATATACATTCATCCCAAAATTCCATCAGGACCATTTTATAACAAACGCAAAATTCTAAGTTATTTTTTACTCGCATTTTTATTATCAGCTCCGTTTATAAAAATCAACGGAAATCAGTTCTTGCTTTTTAATGTAATTGACCGGCGTTTTAACATTTTTAGTTTTCAGTTTTGGCCACATGACTTTCATCTTTTTGTAATCTCAATGATTATTGGAGTCGTAGGGTTGGCCTTATTTACTGTGGCTTTTGGAAGAATATTTTGTGGTTGGTTTTGTCCACAAACCATTTTTATGGAAATGGTCTTTCGTCGAATAGAGTTTTGGATTGATGGTGATAGAGCTCAACAAATTCGACTTTCTAATCAAGCTTGGGATGGCGAAAAAATTAGAAAACGCTTAAGTAAATGGGTTGTCTTTTTTATCATCTCTTTTATAATTGCTAATGTTTTTTTGGCTTATCTAATAGGAAGCGATGCTGTTTTAGAATTGGTTAAAGAAGGACCAACTCATAATACAAGTACTCTCATTGCTTTATTGATTTTTACGGCTGTGTTTTATTTTATTTATGCCTGGTTCAGAGAACAGGTTTGTATCATTGCTTGTCCATATGGAAGAATGCAAGGTGTTTTATTAGACAATAAAAGTATTAATGTTGCTTATGACCATGTTCGTGGTGAAGGGGAAGTGGGTAGAGCTAAATTCAATAAAAATGAAGATCGTAAAGCACTTGGTATCGGGGATTGCATTGATTGTAAAGTATGTGTTCATGTTTGCCCAACCGGAATTGACATCCGCAACGGAACTCAATTAGAATGTATTAATTGTACGGCTTGTATTGATGAATGCGATACAATCATGGAAAAAGTAGGTTTACCAAAAGGATTGATTCGGTATGCAAGTGAAGATGAAATCGTCAAAAAAGCACCTTTTAAATTAACGACACGTATGATTGGGTATATCGCAGTTTTGGCAATTCTGATTTTTGTCTTTATCGGGATGTTATTTTTGAGAAATGATGTCGAAGCATCAATTTTACATGCACCAGGTCAATTATTTCAGCATGATGGAAACAAGATTAGTAACATTTATAATTACGATATTATAAATAAAACCGAAAAAGATTTAAATAATGTTACTTTCAAATTAATAGAGCCAAAGGGAGAAGTCAAGTTGGTAGGTAGTCCGAATGCTAGAATACCTAAAAACGGAATTAGTAAAGGAACTTTTTTTGTGAAAATTCTTGAAAATGAACTGAAAGGTGAAAAAGTTGAATTAAAAATAGAAGTTTATAATAACAAAAAATTAATAGAAACGGCCACTACCAATTTTGTAGGGCCACGAAATTTTAACTAACAAGATAAAATGTATCATGAAAATTAATTGGGGAAAAGGTATTGTAATCGCATTCATTTTATTTATGAGTTTCATATTATACTTTGTATTTAAAGTACAATCAGACAGTAAGTATGATAATGAACTGGTAGCCAAAGAGTATTATAAAAAAGAAAAATTGGTTCAGACTGTTATTGAAAGAATAAATAATGCTAATAATTTGAGTAAAAAAGTAAGTTTTGTACAAACATCTCAAGGTATAGTTATTAGTTTTCCGAAGCACTTTGACTTTTCAAAAATAAAGGGAAAAGTATCCCTATACAGACCGTCTAACCAAAAACTAGATATTGAAATCCCAATTTCGTTATCTAGTTTAGATTTGCTCATACCTAAATATAATCTGGTTGACGGTCTTTGGGATATTTCTGTAGAATGGAGTTATGAAAATACAACTTATTTGAATAAAGAGGAAGTTTACTTTCAGTAATTAATCCTTTTTGCTATTCATCAATTATTAATCTCTCTAAAATATGTTATTCTCAGCTCTTCTATTTGGTTTAATATCTAGCTTACACTGTATTGGTATGTGTGGGCCAATAGCAATGATGTTGCCTGTTTCAAGAGATAATGCAACTAAAAAAGCGATTCAAATTTTGCTCTATCATTTAGGGAGATTAACGACTTACGCCAGTTTAGGATTTTTGTTTGGATTATTAGGTAAGGGATTGTATTTGGCTGGATTTCAGCAACAAATTTCAATTCTAGTAGGTTTGTTGATGGTAACTATGGCTATTATACCTGAGAAAGTATTTGCTAACTATAATTTTTCGAGGCCAGTTTACCGTTTGATTTCTAAAGTGAAAACGAATTTAGGAAGTCAATTTAAAAGAAAATCACCTGACGCTTTGTTTACAATTGGGCTACTCAATGGTTTATTACCCTGCGGATTGGTTTACGCAGCTTTATTCGGAGCTATAGCCATGCAAGATGTTGGTTTTAGTATTATGTACATGTTGCTCTTTGGTATAGGAACTATTCCGTTAATGAGTGCCGTAGTTTATGTTTCAAACTTTTTAAGCATTCCTTTTCGGAATAAGTTTCAACGAATAATACCTTTTGTAACAGTTCTAGTCGGAATCCTTTTTGTTATGAGAGGCATGGGATTAAACATCGCTTATATATCACCTAGCAATATGCATTTATTTATTCAGACCGCTGCCAATTGCTATTAAACAATAATAATTAAAAGAAAATAAAAATGGAAAAACACGATTTATTACACGAGTTTCCTGAGCTTCAGGAAAAAATACATGAGTTAAAAATTTCTGATGCCCATTTCAGAAAATTATTTGATGAATATCATGAATTAGAGCATCAGATTCATCGAATTAATATGGGTTCTGAAATAGCTAACGATAATTTCCTTCATGAATTGAAAGCAAAATTATTGTTTCTAAAAGACAACATTTACGCTTATTTAATTAAGTAGATACTTTTCTAGATGAAAAAGCCACATTAATTAGCGTGGCTTTTTTTATTATATAATAGCTTTAAACTGTCATCGAAAATAGTTTTGTTTTGGGTGCTTTTCGTTTCAAACGCAAATCAAGTGCCATACAAATGTTGCGTACAAAAGGTTTTCCTTTTTCAGTAATCACAATCGATTTATCACCCAATAGAACTAAACCATCCGTTTCCATTTCTGATAGTTCTTTCACTATTTCGGGAAGTTCAGTCAAATAGTTTTCGGCATTATCCCAAGAAGTACTAAATTGACACATCAAATTAAGAATGTGTTTTCTTATTTTAAGGTCTTCTTCATTCAAAATATGCCCTCTATAAATGGGTAATTGATTTAGTGCTAATCGATCATAGTAAGCTTCTAATTCTTTTTCGTTCTGAGCAAAAGCATACCAACTATCGCTAATAGAGGATACTCCTAAACCAATCATTAGCTGTGTTTTTGAGGAAGTGTATCCCATAAAGTTTCGATGAAGCTTACCTTCTTTAAATGACTTATACATAACATCTTCTTCTAATGCAAAATGGTCCATTCCTATTTCATAGTATCCTTTATCAGATAATAATGCCTTCCCCACTTCATATAATTTTCTTTTTTGTTCATCTTTGGGAACATCTTCCTCTTTAAAGCCACGTTGTCCATTTCCTTTTATCCAAGGTACGTGTGCGTAGCTATAAAAAGCTAATCGGTCAGGTGAAAGCGAATTTGTTTTTTCGATGGTATCAATGATGTTATCTAAAGTTTGAAATGGTAATCCGAATACTAAGTCATGTGCTATCGAAGTATAACCAATTTCTTTTGCCCAAAAAGTAACTTTAGCTACATTATGAAACGGTTGCTCTCTATGAATAGCTTTTTGAATTTTCTCTGAATAATCCTGAACTCCAAAACTAACTCTTCTAAATCCTAAATCATATAGTTTTTGTAAATGTGCTCTAGTGGTATTGTTAGGATGGCCTTCAAAACTAAATTCATAGAGAGTAGCTTTGTTAGCACTTTTAAAAATACCCAAAATAAGATGCTCTAAATTTTCAGGTGAAAAGAATGTAGGCGTTCCTCCACCCAAATGGATTTCTTTGATCACTGGAGTATTTTCAAATAATTCACAATACAATTGCCATTCTTTTACTATTGCCTCTATATAAGGATGTTCTACCTCATGTCTTTTGGTAATGCGCTTATGACACCCACAAAAAGTACATAAACTTTCGCAAAAAGGAAGATGAATATACAAACTAATGCCTTCAGTAGAGTTACTTTCGTTAAAACTTTGAATCAAGCTTTGTTTCCATAACGATAAAGAAAAACCATCCTCATCCCAACAGGGAACAGTAGGATAGCTCGTATATCTTGGTCCAGGAACATTATATTTTTGTATTAACGACAATGGTTTATATTTTATACAACAAATGTATTTAGCTTAAATTAAGAAATAAATGATATTTATCATATAAAAAAAAAAGAGCCTCGGTATTGAAGCTCTTTTTATAATGAATGTTTAACTATTATTTTCCGCTTGGAGCTGCTGGAGCCGCTTCTAACATCTCAATTTCAAAGATGATATTAGCATTTGGTGGAATAACATTTCCTGCACCTCTTTCTCCATAACCCAATTTAGAAGGAATATAAATATAAGCTTTATCGCCTAAATTCATTAAACTTAATCCTTCTAAAAACCCTGGAATTAACCCGTCTTTTTTTCCGTATGGAAAAGGAAAGGGTTGGTATCCGTTTTGTTTGGCTCTGTTTTCATCAAACTTTCCAAATTCTTTATTTACATTTTCGTAACTACTGTCAAACAAGGAACCATCTTCTAAAAAACCTGCATAATGAATAAATACATTTGCGCCTTCTGCTGGTTTATTTCCAGAACCCGCTTGAAGAACTTTAAAGCGAACGCCACTAGCGGTTTCTGTAGCAGTTGCTTTGGTGTCTGATAAATATTTAGCCTTTGCTGCAATTACGCTAGCAAATTTTGCATTGTATTCCGCTTTCTTTTGCGCTTCGATTTCAGCTTGTTTTTTTTGCGCTTCTGCAGCAATTGCGGCGTCTTTGGCATCATCACCTTCTTTATTTGCCATGTAATTAGCAAAAGTTTTTGTAGCATCAAACTTCATAGCATCAGCACCTTTTCTTACAATAGTTATTTTGTTGATTATATCATCTTGTTTGATAGCGTTCACAATGTCTTGCCCAGATACCACATTTCCAAAAACAGTATGTTTTCCATCTAACCACGGTGTTTCTTTATGAGTAATAAAGAATTGAGAACCATTCGTTTTTGGACCTGAATTGGCCATAGATAAAATACCTGGACGATCGTGTTTTAAATCAGCAACAATCTCATCTTTAAAAGCATACCCTGGACCACCTGAACCATTGCCTTGAGGATCACCTCCCTGAATCATAAAATCAGCAATAACACGATGGAATTTTAAACCATTATAAAACGGTTTGCCTTTAAACTTTTCATCAGCAACTGACGCATTGGTACCTTCCGCTAAAGAGATAAAATTAGCCACGGTGACAGGTGTTTTTTTGTATTCTAATTGTATTTTAATTAGACCTTTAGAGGTTTCAATATCTGCAAATATACCTTGATCAGCCGTTGATAATGCTGCAGTTTTTGCTTGCGGTTTTGTTGATTTCGAAACTGGTTTTTTAGTAGTTTGTGCTGAGGCACTTAGGATACTAAAACAAACCAAAAGAAGAATGTTACATTTAATTTTACTCATGATTTAATTACGATTAGTTATTTATTATAATTTGTTTTTTAGTGTTACTTCAAAAATTAAGTTAGCATTAGGAGGAATAACGTTACCAGCACCTTGTTCTCCATATCCAAGGTTGAAAGGTATAAAGAAAATTGCTTTTTCTCCAATTTTTAATTTACTCAAACCTTCAATAAATCCAGGTATCATTCTGTTAGAACCTATAATATAAGGCAAAGCTGAATAGCCGTTTTCCTTATCTCTTTGTTCATCGTATTTTCCGAACTCTTTAGCAACATTGGCATCGCTGGTGTCAAAAAGCGTTCCATCTTCTAAAAAACCAGCATATTCAATATAAACAGTTTCACCATCTTTAGGTTTTGCTTCGGATGCTTTTTGAGTTACAATGAATTTTAAACCAGATGAGGTTTTAGATGCTGTTTTATTCAAATTGTTGAAATAGGTTACTTTCTTATCAATTACAGGTTTGTATTTGGCTTCATACTCTTTTTTCATTTGTGCTTCAAGAGTTGCTTGCTTTTTCTGATTTTCTGCTTCTGTTTTAAAATAATCATTAAAAACTTTTATGGCATCAAATTTTTTAACGGCTTCTCCTTTTCTAATAATGGTAACTTTTTTGATAACATCATCTTTAACTATAGAATTAGCCACAGTCATTCCGTCACCAACCACACATCCAAAAACGGAATGTTTTCCGTCTAGCCATGGAGTTGATGCTAAAGTGATAAAAAATTGACTGCTGTTAGTGTTAGGTCCTGAATTCGCCATCGATAATATGCCAGGTCCATTATGTCTTAAATCGGTAATTTCGTCACGGCATTTGTAGCCAGCATCACCAGAACCATTCCCTAACGGATCTCCTGTTTGAATCATGAAATCTTCAGAATCACCATTTCTTTTTGAAATAACTCTATGAAATTTTAAGCCATCAAAAAAAGATTTTCCTCTAAATTCTTCGGTTACAAATTGGTTTTTCCCCTCTGCTAAGGTTACAAAGTTTGAAACCATTATGGGTGCTTTAACATAATTAAGTTCTGCTATTATTGTTCCTTTTGAAGTTTCAATTTCAGCATATAAGCCATCTTTAAGGTCTTTGTGCTCATCTTTGCATGAACATAGACTAAGAACTATTACTGTTACTAAAAAATAGATTTTTTTACTCATTCTGTTGTAATTAATTTTCAGTTTTATTAGTGGTTTCAACTTTGGTTTGAGGTTTAAAATCATTCAAAGTTACGTTGCAAATAATGGGTTCATTCGATTTTATTCTTTTGGTATCTCCTCGATAGCCATAGGCCATGTGCGACGGAAAAAGGAAAGACACCTTTTCATTTTTACGCATTAGTTTTATTCCGTCTCGTAATCCCATTAAAATATTTTGTTTATCAACTACATATGTTTGTGGTCTTAGTTCTATTTCCGAATAGACAACATTTCCTTTCATATCCATTATTTCGTAGTCAAATTGTGCGATATCACCTTTTTGAGGACGTAGGGTATCGCGTTCATTTTTAGAAATATAAGAATACCAATATCCTTTTTTTGAAGCAAAATATTTTATTTTTGGATTGCTTTTTATAATCGAATCAATTTTTCCTTCTTCTCCTGCAATTAACTTTTTATTGCGTTCTGCCGATTCTTTCATAAATGTTCCCGAAGAACGTGAAATGGGCATACGCGCTTGTTGTTGTTTACAACTTAATAAAAGTATAAATGCAGCAAAAAGCAATATGTTTTTAGTTATTTTTTTCATCATTTAAATTATAATTTTTGAAATTAAATTTTCAAATTTATTTAAAGTAGCTTTCATACTTTCAAACGATTTACCACCAGCAGCATTAATGTGTCCACCACCATTAAAGTGTTCTCTAGCAAATTGGTTCACATCGAAACTTCCTTGAGAACGGAAGGATATTTTGATAATATTCTCATCGCGATGTTCGATAAAAATAGCGGCCAAATGAATTCCTTTTATGGTTAAACCATAATTTACGATACCTTCCGTATCGCCTTTTTCATAGTGGAACTCATCCAATTCTTTTTGGGTTAAAAAAGTATAGGAAGTTTTAAACTTTGAGAAAACTTTCATGTTCTGCAACGCTCTTCCCAAAAGTTGCAACCTGTCGAATGAGTTGTCGTCAAAAAGTGAATTGTGAATCGCACTATTTTCAATACCTAAATCAATCAATTCAGCTACTATTCGATGTGTTGTGCTTGTAGTTGAAGGAAAACGGAATGAACCAGAATCAGTTGTGATTCCAGTATAAATGCAAGTAGCTATAATTTTGTCAATCAGTTCTTTTCTGTCTAAAAAAGAAATAAAATTATAAATCATTTCACAGGTTGAACCAATAGCAGTATCCGAATACGTATAGGTTGCGTATGTATCTGGTTTTTGATGATGATCAATCATAATCATTGGAACCGTAAGTTTATTTAAAACGTGTTCCATTTCACCCGTTCTATGCAAAGCATTAAAATCTAATGTAAATACTATGTCCGAATCATTTAAAATTTTAGTACAATTCTCCTTGTCATTTTCATAAATCAAAACAGAATCTGAACTCGGTAACCATGCAAGGAAATTTGGAAAATCATTGGGTGAAATTACCGTAGGTATGTGATTCAATTTCAACAGAAAATGATATAATGCCAAAGTTGACCCCATAGCATCACCATCAGGGCTTCTGTGCGGAATTATAGCAATCTTTTTGGGTGTTGCCAATAAACTTTGAATGGCAATAATAGCATCTTTTTTCATTGGTGGCGAATGTACTAAAAATTGATATAAAGTTTGTGGTGATTAAGTAGATTTTAAGTTTTATTTAGAAAATTGTAATCCGAACCATACCGCAAAAAGCCCCAAAATAATACTCATGGCTATATATCCAAATGCGAGTAGCGAATTATTGCTTTGGAACAAATTGTAATTTTCCAATCCGAATGCGGAAAAAGTGGTATAGCCACCACAAAATCCGGTGACTAAGAACCATTTTAAATTGCTTTCCTCTAATTGATTTTTAGCCAAAAGCCCAAAGAATAGTCCAATTAAGAAACATCCAAGAAAATTAGTAATAAAGGTAGCTAGCGGGAAATGATTCGACCAAAATTTAGAAACAACAACAGTCGTTAGATAACGAAGTACACTTCCGATTGCGCCACCTGCGGCTATGTATAGAATCGTTTTTAACATTTTTGATTTAGGAATTCGGATTTTTATTTCTTCGTCTACCTTCAAACTTCCGACTTTCAATTTGATTTGATTTTGGCAAACTGGCTTCTTCTGTTTTACTCGAAGGTTCAATAAGTTTATTTAATTGCTTGATTTCATCTTCTGTTAACTCACGATAACGACCAACGTGAACATCTAGCGAAATATTAATAATCCGAACTCTTTTTAGTGCCGTAACTTCATATCCTAAATACTCACACATTCTTCTAATTTGACGGTTCAACCCTTGTGTTAGTATTATTTTGAAAACGTATTTGCTGATTTGTTCAACTTTACATTTTCGAGTTATGGTATCTAAAATAGGAACGCCATTACTCATTTTTTCGATAAATCGATCCGTTATCGGTTGGTTTACGGTAACTATATATTCTTTTTCATGATTGTTTCGAGCACGAAGAATTTTATTAACGATGTCTCCATCATCGGTCATAAAAATCAAACCTTCACTGGCCTTATCTAATCTTCCAATTGGAAAAATACGTTTGGGATAATTAATATAGTCAACAATATTGTCTCTAACATTTTGATTGGTGGTACACTCAATCCCAACGGGTTTGTTAAACGCTAGATATATTGGTTTTTCTCTTTTTTCTCGAACTAATTTTCCATCAACGCGAATTTCGTCATCAACAGAAACTTTCGTTCCCATTTCAGGAACAATTCCGTTAATGGTAATTCTTCCTTGTTCCAATAATTTATCAGCTTCCCGACGTGAGCAAAAGCCAGACTCTGAAAGATATTTATTGATTCGAGTTAGATTGATTTCCATTTGGCAAATATAATATAATTTGAGATTAGTATTTCTTGATAAGTTCGTTGATAAATTGTATCCAAAAAACCGAAAAAAGATTTGTAGGTTTTAAGTTTTTGTTATTTTTACCGATATGAATATACAAGGTAAACTAATTATAATTGGCGGAGCTGTTGACAAAGGCAGTTTTACGGAGACCGATTTGGACAAAAGTGCTTCAAAAAATTTAAATTTCTTTGAAGAAGGAATTTTAAAGAGAATTATAAAAGAATCGAAAAACAAAGATTTATCTAGGATTGAAGTAATTACAACGGCTTCAAAAATTCCAAGAGAAATTGGTCCAGAATACGTAAAAGCATTCAATTACCTTGGTGCATCCAATGTCGATATAATGCATATTGAGCGAAGAGAGCAAGCTTCTGAAAATGAAATTTTGGAGCGCTTGAAAGCTGCTGATGTAGTGATGTTTACCGGTGGTGATCAGTTACGATTAACTTCTATTCTTGGCGGAACGCAATTCGACGACATTCTTATTTCAAAATACCGTACCGAAGATTTTGTCTATGCCGGTACTTCGGCTGGAGCTGCAGCAGCTTCAAACAGTATGATTTATCAAGGCAGTAGTCATGAAGCTTTATTGAAAGGTGAAGTAAAAATCACATCAGGTTTAGGACTTATTGATGATGTAATTATTGATACTCATTTTGTTCAAAGAGGAAGAATTGGCCGTTTGTTTCAAGCAGTTGTAGGTAATCCTAAAGTATTAGGAATTGGTCTTGGAGAAGATACCGGTTTGTTAATTACCAACGGACGACAAATGGAAGCTTTAGGTTCTGGACTAGTGATATTAGTTGACGGTAGGGAAGTAAAAGATACCAATTTAACACAAGTAGAATTAGGTCAGCCCATCTCAATCAATCATTTGGTTACCCATGTGATGAGTAAAAATGATACTTTTGATTTGGATACGTTTAAAATGACCATTAAATCTTCACAATACGTATAGATTGTTAGACTACTTAGACTGACTTAGACAATTCAGAGTTTTGTAGTCTAAAGTTCAATTTATAGTAGGTTTAACGATCTAAGATGTCTAACAATCTAACAATCTAACAATCTAAGATGTCTAAAATAATCATCCACGGTGGATTTTTCTCAGAATCGGCAACCAATCACGAAACTAAAGTTGCTAAACAACAAGCGTTACTTCGTATTGTTAAAGATTCGTATCATTATTTGAAAACTCATTCGGCTCTAGAAACTGTAGTTTATGCCGTTTCATTGTTAGAAGATGATGCATTGTTTAATGCCGGAATAGGTTCTCAAATTCAGAGTGATGGAAAAATAAGAATGAGTGCTTCTTTAATGGATGGTTCGACTCAAAAAATGAGTGGAGTTATCAATATAGAAGAAGTTAAAAACCCGGTTCAAGTGGCTCAAGTTTTATTAAATTATGATGATAAAGTTTTGGGTGGAAGCGGTGCCACTAACTTTGCACGTGAACATGGTTTTGAAAAATTCTCTACCGAAATTCCGCAACGAAGAAATGAATATGAAGCAAAATTAGCCGCAACCCGAATAGGAACTGTTGGTTGTGTGGCATTGGATACTGATGGAAAAATTGCTGTTGCCACTTCTACGGGTGGAAAAGGATTTGAAATTCCGGGAAGAATATCTGATTCGGCTACCGTTGCCGGAAATTATGCCAATGAATTTTGTGGCGTGAGTTTAACCGGTGTAGGCGAGGACATTGTTAGCGGAGCAGTAGCGGCTAAAATTGTTACCCGTGTTACAGACGGTTTTACTTTAGAAAAAGCATTTGAAAAAACCTTTACTGAATTACTGCCTTTTGATGGTTTTGCTGGTGCAATAGCTATTGATGGCAAAGGAACTATTTTTCACCAAGATTCGCATCCAAGTATGGTTTTTGCCAGCTTTGATGGTGAGAATGCGGAAGTTTTTGATTAAAATTTCAAAAGAACTACCATACTTGAATATAGCCCCGATTGAAACTAGTTGCCGTGCAACGTGGAAAGCGGGTCGACTAGCATGAGAACGATTAGCGATGTGCTCCTAAATAAAAAATCCCAACCTTTCGATTGGGATTTTTGTTATTATTTGTTATGATTTTACAAATGAATCACTTCGCCATAGGCATCGGCAACTGCTTCCATAACGGCTTCGCTCATCGTTGGATGTGGGTGAATGGCTTTTAAGATTTCGTGTCCCGTTGTTTCTAATTTACGAGCAACAACCGCTTCGGCAATCATATCGGTAACGCCGGCACCAATCATGTGGCAACCTAACCATTCGCCGTATTTAGCATCAAAAATTACTTTTACAAATCCGTCCGGAGTTCCGGCTGCTTTTGCTTTTCCAGAGGCAGAGAATGGGAACTTTCCGATTTTTAATTCGTATCCTTTTTCTTTAGCTTGTTTTTCGGTTAAACCAACAGAAGCAATTTCAGGAGTTGCATAGGTACAACCCGGAACGTTTCCGTAATCAATCGGTTCAACGTGTAGGCCTTTTATTTTTTCAACACAGTTAATTCCTTCAGCCGAAGCAACGTGAGCCAATGCTTGTCCTGGAGTAACATCGCCAATAGCGTAATAACCTGGAACGTTGGTTTGTGAATACGCGTCGACTAAGATTTTATCTTTATCGGTTTTGATGCCGACTTCTTCTAAACCGATGTTTTCGATATTGGTTTTAATACCTACTGCAGAAAGCAAAATATCTGCTTCTAAAACTTCTTCACCTTTAGCTGTTTTTACGAATGCTTTTACACCATTACCCGATGTATCGATTCTTTCAACGGATGAATTGGTCATTATGGTAATTCCCGCTTTTTTAAGCGAACGCTCGAATTGTTTTGAGATATCTTCGTCTTCGACTGGAACTACATTAGGCATAAATTCTACTATGGTAACTTCTGTTCCCATAGCATTATAAAAATGAGCAAACTCTACTCCAATAGCACCCGAACCAACAATAATCATTTTCTTAGGTTGTGATGGTAAGGTCATTGCTTGACGGTAGCCAATAACTTTTACACCATCTTGTGGCAAGTTAGGTAATTCGCGGGAACGAGCACCAGTTGCTATGATAATATGGTCAGCAGAATATTCCGTAACTTTTTTAGAAGCATCGGTAACATCAACTTTTTTTCCTGGTTTCAGTTTTCCAAAACCTTCGATTACGTCGATTTTATTTTTTTTCATTAAGAATTGAACGCCTTTGCTCATTCCATCAGCAACGTCTCTAGAACGTTTTACAACAGCACCAAAGTCTTTGTCAAATTCTTTTATGGTTAATCCATAATCCGAAGCATGTTTTAGGTAATCAAAAACCTGAGCCGATTTTAATAAGGCTTTTGTTGGAATACAACCCCAATTTAGGCATACACCGCCTAAACTTTCTTTTTCGATTACGGCTACTTTATAACCTAATTGTGATGCTCTAATAGCGGTAACATAACCACCAGGTCCACTTCCTAAAACAATAATATCATATTTCATAACTGTAAAATTTCTTTGATTATTTGAGACTGCGAATTTATGGATTTATTTTGAAAATTGTATCCAATTCTTTTTCATTCTTGAGGAGTTTGTTCATTTCGAAAACTCCTTTTTTATTTAAGTGAATCGCATTATAAAAATAATCGGTTTTATCTTTTAGATATGAATCACTAATGTCAACAAAAGGGATTTTTAATTGTTTGCAAATTTTATATTGTCTTTCAAATGCTTCTGGTTCATAAGCAATTTTATAAACTGGCGTTTGAATACAGATAAGTTGAATATTATTTTTTTTACAGAAAGCATCAAACTGCTTTATTGCATTTGAAATGTTTTTTGTTTGATTTGGTTTATAATAATATTTCTTACTACTGTTTGATATTGGATATTTTATCGTATCCCATTTTTCGTCATTTAATTCAAATCCTCTTGGGAAAGCATTTGATTTTTTTAATGTAATACAATCCATAAATAGCTGATATTTAAACAAAGCATAAAGAGGAATGTATCGCTCTGCCGAATTAAATCCGAAATAATTCATCAATTCTTGGTCTTCTTTTTTTGGAAAAAAAGCAAATCGAGCATAATCGTTTTTGTTTATAAATTTGGTATTGTGCTTTATACTTCCAACGCTGATATAAGGATCAATGTTGAGTATTACAAATTTTGGAGCTTTGTTTTTTGTCAAATAATGCTGCAATCTTAGCCTTGATGCTATCAAATCAGAGTGACCATTCATACCAATGTTGACCGATTTTAAATGGTAATTTTTTTCAAAAAAAACGGGGTCAAAATGAGCCCAACATCTTGAGCTACCTATAAAAGCTAAGTCAGCATTAGTATTTGTTGTTAATTCTAATGTGTCAAAACCTGTAACAGATTTTCCTTTTATCCTAAATGAAACTGCTAACTGAATTAGAATAATAATTCCAATTAAGAGACAAAAAAATAGGGTACTATTTTTTAAAAACTTTTTCATTTAAAATTGTAGGTATATAAAATTCTGATTCGAGACCATACTCGAAAAATAGTAAATGATTAATATTAATATAATATAAAACAACCAACGAACGATTTTGGGGTATTTATTTCCAAAATGTTCTAAAACATGTTCCTCTGTTTTTGAATTCCATTCCATTATAAATACGAATAAAATATATAGTAAAATAGAGATAAAATACTGCATCGAAACTCCGTTTAAAACAGGTTTTTGGAATAAAGTTGCAGAACCTAAATGTTTATAAAATCCGAAAGCATCTTCAATACTTGAAGCTCTAAAAATTATAAAAGTTAACATCACTAAAACAAAAGTTTTCAGCATATTAAATACTTCACTATAATTTTTTAAAGTGATAGAGTTTATTCTCTTTTTCTTGTTCATGGTACCTTTTAGTATCAAAGGTATATAGTAGATGCCATGCAAGAATCCGAAAACTATGAAAGTCCAATTGGCTCCATGCCAAATACCGATTAATGTAAAGTTTATGACAATAGAAAGTATCAATCCTAAATTGGCATAATCTCTAAAATAGATACTAAGTGGTGTAAAAACATATTCTGTTAACCAAGAAGTTAATGAGATGTGCCATCTTCTCCAGAAGTCTGCTATATTTTGTGCAAAAAACGGATAGTCAAAATTTTTGGTACTAGTAAACCCAAGTAATCGAGCGATTCCTATAGCCATATCTGAATAACCTGAAAAATCAGCATAGATTTGAATGGTATATAAAAAAGAGGCGATTATTAATGAACTGGCAGGTAGGTTGTGGTAATTGGCAAAAACCTCATTGGTAATTACGGAACAGTTATTAGCAATTACTACTTTTTTGAATAATCCCCAAAGAATCTGGCGTAAACCATCAGTTGCATTAGCGTAATCAAATGTTCTTTTGGTTTCGAGTTGGGGTATAAATGTTTTTGCCTTATCTATTGGTCCCGATAAAATAGACGGAAAAAAAGCTATGTAATTGAAAAATACGATCCAATCTTTACAAGCAATTGCTTTTCCTTTATCGATGTCTAATAAGTAACTAATGGTTCTGAACGTAAAAAAACTTATTCCTAAAGGTATTATTAATTGTAAAGTGTGTAATCCTAAGGTTATTCCAACAGAAGAAAAAGCATCGTTAAAGGCGTTGATGAAAAAATTATAATATTTAAAAAACAATAATCCTCCAATTCCTTGGATTAATCCGATATACAGAAAAAAACGCTTTGATTTTTCATTTGAAGCATTTTCAATTTTAATTCCCAAAAAGAAATTCAAAGCAGAAACAACAATCAAAAAGGAAACTAATCGCCAATCAGCCCATCCATAAAAAAAATAGCCTCCAAGAAGTAACCATAGGTTTTGAACTTTGACATTTTTATTTAAAACTATCCAATACAAAAAGAAGAATACAAAGAAAAAAGCAACAAATGGGATAGAATTAAAAATCATACGTGTTATTTTATGCTACTTCCAGCTGAAATAATAAAGTCTTTGCCATTGATATGCGTATTATCATTTACCAAAAAACGTATGGCTTCGGCAACTTCTTGCTTAGTCAACAGTCTTTTTATTGGATTGTTCTCAATAATTTGTTCTTTCACTCTATCGTCAATAAAACGTGTCATAGCCGTTTCCATAAAAGCGGGAGAAACCGAATTGGATGTGATATTAAATTTCTCATTTTCGTTAGCCCAAACCTGAGTCATTTTTTGCAAATAAGCTTTATTAGCGCAATAAACTGCAGATCCTACAGGTGGAGTAACGGCTAATGCAGCGCTTAAAACGGTGATAATTTTGCCACTTTTTTTCTTTCTAAAATTTGTAATTGCCACTTGTGTAAGCTCGATAACAGGCATTACATTTATTTTAAAATCAGTTAAAAAATCAGCGCTAGCAATTTTATGAAAATGGGTCTTTAAATAATCGCCCGAATACGCATTGTGAATGATTACATCAAAATCGAGTGCCGCAATTGAATTGGCAACTTCTTTTACAGATTGGTCATTTGAAAAATTACAGGCAATTCCTTTTGTGTTTTTGAATTGGGTTTCTAATGCTTTTGCCTCAGAAATAGATTTACTATAGGTAAAATAAACCATGTTATTGACATCGTTTGCCAATAGTCTTGTGATTGATTCTCCCAGTCCTGATGCTCCGCCGGTAATTAGTATTTTCATAGCAACAAACCAATTTGAATTTTACCTTTGGCGACAGTTTTATCCGATGAATTTTTAAAATCAAATTTAAATTCAACAGCATTAACGGAATCATAAACACCAATAACTATTGCTTTAAATTGTAAACTATCATTGCGATACACTGGATTTTTATACTGAATTTCCTGCGAGTGAATAATCACATTCTTGGTTGGTAATCCTTCTCCAATAAAATAGGAAAGGAAACCATTTAAAATATTTCCGTGCATTACTTCTGATAGAAATCCTTTAGATTGTGCAAATTGAATTTCAGTATGCAATGGATTTTGGTCCTTAAAAAGTGTGATGAATCCATTATAGATTTCATTAGAAACTATAAAATTTTCTAAAAATACATCATCAACTTTGAACATCATATTCCTTTTTCCTGAATACAGTTAATCATTTCACCAACGTTATTCCAACTCTGAATTTCTTTAGAAGTAAATCTAATTTTGAAATGTTTTTCAATTCCAACTACGAGTTGAATATGATTTAGAGAATCCCAATCATCAACATCTTTGGCCTGAGTTTCATTTGTTAAAACAATAGCTTCATTATCTAAAACATCAATAAAAACTTCAGTTACTTCATTAATTATGGTTTGTCTGTCCATAGTTTTATTTTTTCGAAATATAAGTTATTTTAGGAATATAATCTGCAATTTTTAATTCCCAATACGAATTGTTTTTCTCAAAACCTAAATTGAGGTAATGATTTGCAACCATTTCGTTTTTGGCAGTTGGGATAAATTCTCCTTTTACTATTTCAATTCCTTTTTGATTACAAAATTCAACAATTGAATTGAGTATAAAATTTTCCATACTTCGTTTTAATACACGACAACTCATAAACCAACTATCAATAAAAGCGATTTTATCATTTTCCTGATTCAAAATAATCACACCTATCAAACCATTATCGCCATATTTGTCTTCAAGAGTAAAGGTAAATGTAAAATGATTTTCGGACAAGGCTATTTTTTCTATAGTAGCATCGGTATAGCGAATGGTTCTAAGATTAAATTGATTGGAACGTTGAGAAAGCTGAGCTACTCTAGGCGTATTGAATTTAGTAAATGGTTCAACCAATGAAACCATAGCTAAACTTTTCAAAAAGTCATCTTCGTTGGTAAATTTTTCTAATACCTTCCTTCTTTCAGCCTCTATTTGATATCTTTTGGTGCGCTCTAAATCTTCCTCCGAGAAAGAAACGGTTTCAAATAGATTCAAAGTATAAAGATATTCTAGGTATTCTGCTGGATCATCAGGTAATTCGGGAACAGTAACTAATGGTAAATTTTCTCGAACCATATTTCGTTCAAACGGATTGTCATCCAAAAACACCATACTGTCAAACCCAATATTTAGTATGTTTTTAATGTAACGAATGTTATCGGCTTTATTTTCCCAATTGGCAACAAAGACTGAAATATCATCCAATCGCAACACCATATCAGGATGTTTTTCAAAAGGTTCTTTAGCAACTGATTCTGTATTTTTGCTACAAACAGTAACAATGACACCTCGATTTTTTAATTTTTTAATCCAATATTGAAATTCTGTAAAAGCTTTTCCGATCCCAAGGTCACCAATTTGAATATTCTCGATACCATCATCGCCAATAATTCCGCCCCAAGTAGTGTTGTCTAAGTCGAGAATTACACATTTTTTGAATTTACCGTTTAACGTTTCGATGATATCGATAGTTCTAGAGGCAATTAAAGGTAACGCGTCTAGACTTAAAACCATTTCAGTGTTAATATAAATGGCGCTCTGAAAGAAAGCTGCTTTACCTATTTGATTTTGGATATTAGATAAATCACATAAATAAAAATTTGGATTTTTTGTAGCAAAATCCATTAACTCATAGTTTAGTTTTCGCAACTGAAAAAGGAATGAGGATTCTGTTTTTTGAGCAAAATTTCCAAATACAGCATCATCAATTTCGGTATAATTATAATATATAATTTTAGCTTCAGTTTGACTAGCAAGGTCCGCAATCATTTTTTCTATACCATTTAAAGAGGTACTAGCAAGTAGCGAATGTGCTTCGGGTTTTAGTTTATTGTATTTAGATAAAAGTTTGTGCGTTGATTGAAAAATAATTACAATTTCAGGTTTAAACGAATACAAATCTGATTGATAATCACTAATTTGTTGTTCTATTTGATTAAAATCGGCTTCCCAAATTTGCAAATTAAGTGCTTTCTCATAACCACAACCTTTTATAGCTTGCGTTAAAAATTGAGTTGCAGTATCTCCCAAAACCGCTAATCTGATTGGTTTTAGTGAAGAGAAATCATTTTTTAAATTCTTTTTTAGTTGTTGGAATGTTTTCATGATTTAATTATTCTACTTCAGTTGCAAACTGTGAATTGTATAATTTTTTATAAAATCCGTTTTCTTTATTGATAAGTTCTAGATGCGAACCTGTTTCTACAATTTGCCCTTTATCCATTACTATAATTTTATTGGCATTGATAATGGTTGCCAAACGATGCGCTATTACTATAGAAGTTCTGCCTTTAGTAATAGTTTCAGTTGCCTTTTGAATTAATTCCTCGCTATAGGTATCGATAGAGGAAGTGGCTTCGTCTAAAATTAGTATGCTCGGATTACTCACGTAGGCTCTTAGAAAGGCTATTAATTGACGTTGACCTGAAGAGAGCATCACACCGCGTTCTTTAACATCATAATCATAATCGCCTGGTAAGCTTTTAATAAATTTATGAACGCCAATTTCTTTAGCCGCTTTAATAACTTCTTCACGAGATAATTTAGTATTGTTGAGTGTAATATTATTGTGAATGGTATCAGCAAAAAGAAACACATCTTGCAATACGATTGCAATTTGCTTACGAAGACTTTCTAAAGTAAATTCATTTATATTTTGGTTGTCGATATAAATTGTGCCAGAATCTATTTCATAAAATCGATTTAACAAATTAATAATGGTAGATTTTCCAGCTCCAGTGGCACCAACAATGGCAATAGTTTCACCTGGGTTTACATTTAAGTTAATGCCTTTTAAAACTTCTTCTTCTTTAATATAACTAAATCGAACATTTTCAAAACGAATGGCACCTTTAAAATGAGTTGCCATAACGGTTCCATTATCTTGTACCTCTTCATTGGTGTCTAAAATATCAAAAACACGATTGGCGGCAATCATACCCATTTGCATTTCATTGAATTTATCTGCAATTTGTCGCAATGGATTAAATAACATTCCGATGAACATGGTATACGAAAATAAATCACCAAATGTGGTAAACTTGTCTCCGTCAATAATATGAAATCCACCATAGAGTACAACAGCAGCAAGTACAAATGAAGAAATGATATCGGCAATAGGGAAGAAGATAGAGTTGTACAAAATTGTTTTTATCCAGGCCTGATTGTGTTTTTGATTAATTTCTTTAAACTTTTTAAATTCAATGTCTTCCCTGTTAAAAAGCTGTACAATTTTCATCCCAGTAACTCGTTCTTGTACAAAAACATTCATATTATTTATCTGAGTTCTTACTTCTTCAAAAGCAATTTGCATTTTCCGTTGAAAAATTCTTGTAATATAAATCAGAATTGGCATTGCTACAATTACAATCCATGTTAATCGCCAATTCATATAAAACATAAAAAAAAGGACCATTATCATTTTAAGTAAATCACTAAAAATCATAAATAAACCTTGGCTAAAAATACGGGCTATTTGTTCAATATCAGAAACAGATCGGGTGACAAGCATGCCCACCGGAGAATTATCAAAATACTTCATTCTAAAAGTTAGAATGTGTTTGAATAATTTAGTACGGATGTCTTTAATGATATCTTGACCTAACCAATTGGCCCAATACACAAAATAAAACTGAGAAAGGGTTTCAAACAATAACACAATTCCCATTAGCGTTACATAAAACAACAGACCCTGTTTATCCTGTGGACTTATATACTCATCTACTGTTTTTTTTAATAAATACGGGCGAAGTGCTGCAAAAAGGGAAAGCGAGATGGCAAATAAAATCACACCATAATACCTAAATTTATAAGGTTTAGTATAATTTAAAATTCTCTTGAATAACTTGGTGTCGAATGCTTTTGCTTGCATATTCATTGCGAGGAACGAAGCAATCTGTTCCTAAATTAATTTAAAGTTATTTGATATACTCGTATTCAATTTTTGTCAAATATAATCCGTGTGCTGGTACCGAAAATCCTGCTTGGCTTCGGTCTTTACTTTCAATTATTTTTTCAAAATCGGTTAAGCTTATTTTATCGGTTCCAACAGAAATCATTGTTCCCACAATAGCGCGCACCATATTTCGTAAAAATCGATCGGCACTGATGGTAAATACTAATTTGTTTTCGTTCCTTTTCCAATTTGCTTCAAAAATGGCACAGTTAAATGTTCGGACATCGGTATTTACTTTAGAAAAACATTCAAAATCATTGTGTTTAAAAAGAATACTACAAGCTTTATTCATTTTATCCAAATTCAACGGTAGATTAAATTGATAACTTCCTTCATTGTCAAAAGCGTCTTTCTTAGTATGAATATGGTATTGATAAGTTCTTTTAGTAGCATCAAAACGAGCATGGCTTTCATTGCTAACCTTATGAATAGTATAAATTACAATGTCTTTGGGTAAAAAGGAATTGAGTTTGTGAATGAATTGATGAGAATCTATCTCATTTTCATAATCAAAATGGGCAAACATTTGTTTGGCATGGACGCCAGTGTCAGTTCTACCTGCTCCAACAATATCAATGGTTGAATTAAGTAGTATTGATAAAGCTTTATTGATTGTTTCTTGAACAGAAATAGCATCTGGTTGTATTTGCCAACCATGATAGTTTGTTCCTTTATATGCTAATTCGA
Source organism: Flavobacteriaceae bacterium (assembly GCA_947464335.1). Taxonomy (GTDB): domain Bacteria; phylum Bacteroidota; class Bacteroidia; order Flavobacteriales; family Flavobacteriaceae; genus Flavobacterium. The sequence continues at coordinate 16,429 of CANHWG010000007.1, read as the reverse complement.
TAAAATATCTCAATTGTAATGTACAGTGTTCAATGTTTAATGTTCAGAAATTTGCTGAAAAGTGCCCAGAGAACTAATTATTTCGACAAATTTACAAATAATTTATGTTGGGAAAAGCTTAAAAAATTAATATAAATTTGCCCACTATAATTTAGATACTGAAACAAATTCAGCATAAATGAAAAAAATCTTATTACTTTCGGATACGCACAGTCATATTGATGATAAAATCCTGAAATATGTTGAACAGGCTGATGAAGTTTGGCATGCAGGTGATATTGGCGATTTGAAGGTAACAGATACTTTAAAATCAATAAAACCCTTGCGAGGAGTTTATGGCAATATAGACGATGATAAAGCAAGACTGGAGTTTCCGTTGCACAATCGTTTTTTTTGTGAAGAGGTTGTTGTTTGGATTACTCATATTGGTGGTTATCCAGGTAAATACAATCAAAATATTAGAGAAGAAATACAGATGAATCCTCCAAAATTATTTATTTGTGGACATTCGCATATTTTAAAAGTGCAGTTTGATAAAAAACTGGGGTTGTTGCATATGAATCCGGGTGCCGCCGGAATTCATGGATTTCATCAAGTCAGAACCATGTTGCGTTTTGAAATTGAGGGCGATAAAATTCAGAACTTAGAGATTATTGAGTTAGGAAAAAGAGGTTAGTCTTCGTTCTCTTTTATAGAAATGCGATTACCATATTTTTCAGAAAGAATTTTTACATTTTCTGGAATCAATGTACCATCTTCACCAATAGCTTTGTTTGCATACAAAGTTTCTAATAATGGCTTCATAGTTTGTTTGATTTCGATAGTGGTATTTAATCCTATGAATACGACCCGAAAGTAGGTGCCAGGTCTTCTTGGATCTTTAAGATTATTTACAAAAATAATTTCTTTTCCCTCCAAATTGCTAATAGAACATTCTTCTTTAAACATCCCACAGTCACTCACTTTTACATATGGCTTTTCATCAACGTAAGCGATGTTGTCTTTAACTTTAATTTTTTGTGCCAATGTAAATTGTGTACTTAATGATACTAAAATCCCGAAAAGGATAGTTTTAAAAAATTTCATATAGTATGTATTAAAAAAAGCAAATATAGAAATTTCAAACATCATTTGCTTCTGAATCTTCCTCTGGAAAAATAGATGCTTCTTCATTGAAATGTTCCACTACTTCTTTTTCGTCTTTGCGATTTTTTCGAATTAATAAAAAAACAAGTATAATTGCAAAAAAGAGAACAATCCCGATAACTATCCAATTGGTTTTCATCACTAAAGTTTTAGTAAAATTAATGCAATGAAGTTATTTATTTATTTTTAATGATGTTACTAAATGGTTATTTATGATATAATTAGAAGAGCACCTTACTAAGGTGCTCTTCATTTTTAACAATTAATTTAATTTAACTAAAAACAATAACTATTTTCTGCCACTAATTTTGTAGTAATTGTTTCTCTCAATCCTACAATATTAGGCATATTGGTGTATTTGGTAAATCGACGTAATCCCATGAGCATCATGCGTTGTTCATCGCCTTCGGCAAATGAAATAATACTTTCTTTTCCTTTTTGAGTGACCACATCTACTGCTTTGTATAGGTATAATTTAGCCATCGCAATTTGCTCTTTTACATTTTCTTCACCTTCTTTTTTAGCTAATTTTTCTGTACGTAACACCGTACTTTCAGCCATATATATTTCAATTAAAATATCAGCTGCAGCCGTCAACAATTGTTGGTGATCTTCTAAATTTGGACCATATTTTTGAACGGCACCACCGGCAACCATTAAGAAAGCTTTTTTCAATTTGCCAATTAACTCTTTTTCTTCCGAAAATAATTCAGAATAATCTGGAGTGTCAAAAGAAGGTATTCCCATTAATTCTTCCTGCACTTTTGAAGCGGGACCCAATAAATCAACATGACCTTTCATGGCTTTTTTGATTAACATCCCAACAGACAACATTCGGTTGATTTCATTCGTACCTTCATAAATTCGGGCAATACGAGCATCACGCCAAGCACTTTCCATTGGAGTGTCTTCTGAGAATCCCATTCCGCCATAAATCTGTATTCCTTCGTCAGCACAATTTTGAACATCTTCAGAAACGGCTACTTTTAGAATAGAACATTCAATAGCAAATTCTTCAACACCTTTCAATTCAGCTTCTTGATGCGAAGTGCCTTCTGCTTCACGCAATTTAATTCTGGTTTCGATGTCTTTTGCTGCACGATACGTAGCACTTTCTCCAGCATAGGCAGAGGTAGCCATTTCGGCTAATTTATAGCGAATAGCTCCAAAACTAGAAATCGGAACATTAAACTGAATTCTTTCATTAGCATAATTTACCGCATTAGATGTTACTCTACGTTGTGCATCCAAACAAGCAGCAGCCAATTTGATACGACCTACATTCAAAGCATTCATGGCAATTTTAAATCCTTCACCACGCCCTGCCAACATATTTTCGACAGGAACTTTAGTTTCGTTAAAGAACACTTGGCGCGTTGATGATGCACGAATACCTAATTTATGTTCCTCTTCGTTCATCGTTATTCCGTTACTTGGGTCATTTTCAATAATGAAACCGGTAATGTTTTTATCCTCTTCTATACGAGCGAAAACTATAAATAAGGAGCAAAAACCAGCATTAGAAATCCACATTTTTCCTCCCGTAATGCTGTACGTCTTTCCATCAGTCGACAAAACTGCTTTCGTTTTGCCAGAGTTGGCATCTGAACCCGCACCAGGTTCAGTCAAACAATAAGCGCCAAACCATTCGCCAGAAGCCAATTTAGGAACGTATTTTTGTTTTTGTTCTTCGGTTCCGTATAGCGTAATTGGCATAGTTCCAATTCCGGTATGTGCGCCAAAAGCGGTTGAAAAAGAACCTGTAGCGCCTGAAATATAGTCGCAAACTAGGCATGTGTCTACGAATCCCATTCCCATTCCACCATACGCTTCCGGAACGGCTACACTCAGAAAGCCCATGTCACCAGCTTTACGCATTACTTCTTCGGTAAAGGCAAAATCTTTCTTTTCGAATCGGTCTTTATAAGGCCAAATTTCTTTGTCAACGAATTCTTTAACAGAATCGCGCATCATGATTTGCTCTTCAGAGAAATCTTCTGGCGTGAAGATATCTTCACATTTTGTTTCTTTTACGAGGAATTGTCCTCCTCTTGTTATATCGCTCATTTTTTTATAATTTAGATGATAATTATATACTCAATCTTGTCATTCCGACGAAGGAGGAATCCCATTAAACTATTCCTCATTATTATGAGATTCCTCCTTCGTCGGAATGACAAAAAATGGAGAAATCTTTATGATTTATAACAACTCATAAACTCCAGCAGCACCTTGCCCAGTTCCCACACACATAGAAACAATTCCATATTTATCCCCACGGCGTTTCATTTCATCAAAAAGTTGAACCGATAGTTTTGCACCAGTACAACCTAGCGGATGTCCTAAAGCAATAGCGCCGCCATTTACATTGATGATCTCTGGATTAATGCCTAACTCACGAGTTACCGCTAAGGCCTGTGAAGCAAATGCTTCGTTTAATTCAATTAAATTTATATCATTCAATGTTAATCCCGCTTGTTTTAATGCTTTTGGAATGGCTTTTACAGGTCCAATGCCCATGATTCTTGGTTCTACTCCAGCTGCAGCATAACTTACCATTCGGGCAATAGGAGTGAGGTTGAGTTCTTTTACCATTTCTTCACTCATAATTAAAACAAAAGCGGCTCCGTCACTCATTTGTGAAGCATTACCAGCAGTTACACTACCATCGGCCGCAAACACTGGTTTTAGTTTGCCTAAAGCGGCTGCATTAGTGTCGGCTCTTGGACCTTCATCTTTGGTTACCGTATACGATTTGGTTTCTTTTTTTCCATTTTCATTAATGAAGGTTTGTTCTACTTTAATTGGAACAATTTGATTGTCAAATTTGCCTTCGACTTGCGCTTGCAAAGCTTTTCTGTGCGAATTATAGGCAAATTCATCTTGGTCTTCGCGAGAAACGTTAAATTGTTTGGCAACTGCTTCGGCTGTTAATCCCATTCCCCAATAGTAATCTTCGTTTCCAGCTGCAGCCACAGCATAATCTGGAGTAGGTTTGTATCCACCCATTGGGATAAAACTCATACTTTCGGCACCACCAGCAATAATACAATCAGCCATACCACTTTGTATTTTAGCCGTAGCCATTCCGATGGTTTCCAATCCAGAGGCACAATATCTATTTACAGTAACTCCAGGAACATCGGTTACTTTTAATCCCATTAAGGAAATTAATCTTGCCACGTTCAATCCTTGTTCTGCTTCTGGCATAGCGTTTCCAACCATAACATCATCAATTCTTGATTTGTCGAAATCAGGTAATTGAGCCATCATAAACTCAATTGTTTCAGCAGCTAGCTCATCAGGTCTTTTAAATCTAAATACGCCTTTTGGTGCTTTACCAACGGCGGTTCTGTATGCTTTTACTATATAAGCTGTTTTCATATTTAAAGTATTAAGATTGTAGTATTAAGTATTAAGACTTGGCAATCGTTTTATTTATGTGTTTAATTTTTTTTGAAATGAGAAATTCATATTTGAAACTTCAACCAATTGATTAATGATTGGTTGTATTGTTTTCTCTTCTATTAATTTTAATCTTTTAGCAAGTATTAACTGCGTTATTAATTCAAATGTTGAACCATTAGCTATTCCTAAAAATTGAATAAATTCTTTATTATGATTTCTTCCTGAACCTTCAGCAATATTTGACGGAATAGATACAGCACATTTTTTTATTTGATGAATTAAATTGAATTTTTCATCATTTGGAAGAAGCAGTGAAATATCATAAACTTCTAGAGCTATATCCATTGCTTTTTGCCAAATCTTTAATTTCTCGAAATTGTGCATGTCTTTAGTCTTAATACTTATTACTTCAGTCTTAATACTAATTTCTCAACGGTTTCCCCTTGGTTAACATAAACTGAATTCTTTCAAGAGTTTTTCTCTCCGTGCAAAGCGATAAAAACGCTTCTCTTTCTATATCCAACAAGTATTGTTCAGATACTAACGTTGGTTCGGATAAATCACCTCCAGCCATTACATAAGCCAGTTTATTGGCAATTTTTTGATCGTGTTCTGAGATGTATTTTCCGGCTACCATTTGGTCGGTTCCCACTAAGAACATCCCTAATGCTTGTTTACCTAAAACTTTTACATCTTTGCGTTGAATGGGTTGCGTATATCCTTGTTCTGCCATTTGTAAAGCAACTTGTTTTGCTACTGCCATTTGACGGTCCTTATTTACCACCACAATATCTTTTCCTTTTTGTAAAACGCCTGAATCAAATGCTTCATAAGCAGATGTGGATACTTTTGCCATAGCAACCGCTAAGAAATATTCTTGTAGTACATTCAATTCAACGTCATTTTTATGAAATAAATCAGAAGCACGTAATGCCATTTCTTTAGATCCACCACCTCCAGGAATTACACCAACTCCAAATTCTACCAATCCAATATAACTTTCGGCAGCAGCTACAACGCGGTCAGCATGCATACTCATTTCGCAAGCTCCACCAAGTGTCATTCCATGTGGAGCGACAATTACGGGAATTGATGAATAACGCACACGCATTATGGTGTCTTGAAAATATTTAATTGCCATGTTCAACTCTTCATATTCTTGTTCTACAGCCATCATGAATATCATTCCGATATTCGCTCCAACTGAAAAATTTGCACCTTGATTTCCTATGACTAAACCATTATATTCTTTCTCAGCTAAATCAATTCCTTTATTAATGGCAGCTAAAACATCGCCGCCAATAGTATTCATTTTGCTTTGGAATTCTAAATTCAAAATCCCATCACCAATATTTGTAATCACTGCTCCGCTATTACTCCATACTTTTTTGCTTTCGCGGATATTGTTAAGGATAATAAAACTATCTTTTCCTGGTACTTTTGTTTGTGATTTAGTTGGGATATTATAAAAATACGTAGCACCTTCTTTAATAGAATAAAAACTGGAACTTCCAGATGCTAACATATCTATAACCCAAGCTGCAGGCTGAAATCCTTCAGCTTGCATTAAGGCAATACCTTTTTCAACACCAATGGCATCCCAAATTTCAAACGGACCGTTTTCCCAACCAAAACCCGCTTTCATAGCATCGTCAATTTTATAGAACTCGTCGGTAATTTCAGGTATACGATTGGAACAATAGGCAAACATTGCAGCAAAGTTTTTTCTGTAAAAATCGCCAGCTTTGTCTTTGCCTTTCACTAAAACTTTGAAACGATCAATAGGTTTGTCGATGGTTTTAGTTAATTCTAGGGTCGCAAACGATGCTTTTTTAGTGGCTCTGTATTCTAATGTATCTAAATCTAAAGAAAGTATTTCCTTGCCTTCTTTTTTGTAAAATCCTTGACCGGTTTTGCTTCCAAGCCATTTGTTTTCCATCATTTTAGTGATGAAATCTGGTAATTTGAAAAGTTCGTGCGCTTCGTCATTTGGGCAACCATCATATAATCCGTTAGCCACATGAATCAAAGTATCCAAGCCAACAACATCAACCGTTCTAAACGTAGCCGATTTTGGTCGACCAATAACTGGCCCAGTTAATTTATCAACTTCTTCAACAGTTAGTCCCATTTCTTTTACTAAATGAAACAAACTTTGAATTCCAAAAATTCCAATTCTATTACCAATAAATGCGGGAGTATCTTTTGCAATTACTGATGTTTTTCCTAAATATTTTGAGCCATAGTCAAATAAGAAATCCAATACTTCTGTAGAAGTTTTTGGACCTGGAATGATTTCAAATAGTTTTAAATATCGGGCTGGATTGAAAAAATGGGTTCCACAGAAATGTTTTTGAAAATCCTCACTTCTGCCTTCGCTCATGAATTTGATTGGAATACCTGAGGTGTTTGAAGTTACTAGTGTTCCGGGTTTTCTAAATTTGTCAATTTGTTCAAACACTAATTTCTTGATGTCTAAACGCTCAATAACTACTTCTATAACCCAATCATAATTGGCAATTTTTGCCATATCATCTGTTGTATTTCCAGTAGAAATTCGGCTAGCAAACTTTTGACTGTAAATAGGGGATGGATTTGACTTTAAAGCGTTTGCTAAGTGGTCGTTTACAATTCGATTGCGAACGATTTTACTTTCGAGTGTTAATCCTTTTTTTTCTTCGATTTCGGTTAGTGCATTTGGAATAATATCCAAAAGCAATACTTCTAATCCGATGTTAGCAAAATGGCATGCAATTCCGGAACCCATAATCCCAGATCCAACAACTGCCACTTTTTTGATTATTCTTTTCATTTATAAACTGTTTGTAGTTTTTAGTTAGAATATTTTTTTTTCGGTTATCAATTCATTAATGGTCTCGGCTACTTCTATAAAGTGTTGTAGCTTTTCATTTGGGATGTTATGTTTAATGACATCATTAAATTTTAACACGGTACTTTTTGAATGTTCTCTCATTTGTTTGCCCAAGTCAGTAAGATAAATTAACACACCACGACCATCTTCTGGATTTTTTTTTCGTATGATTAATCCTTTTTCTTCTAAGGTTTTTAAGGTTCTAGTTAAGCTAGTGGCTTCCATCCCCATTCGATTACTGATATAAGTTGAAGGTGTTCCTTCTTCTTTATCAATGCTTAAAAGCGCAAAACCAATTGCCATAGACCCATCAAATTTCGAAGCTTCTTCATTATACATTCTTGCAACTGCTTGCCATGTTGCCCGGAGCATATAATCTATGGTTTTGTCTTTCATATTTATTAAAATGATTAGGTTTGGATTTCAAAGGTATAAAAAAAATATTATGCACGCATAGTATTTATGTTAAATTTTAGGCATTTGTGTTTTTTAATTTTTAGTTAAAAAAAAAAGGAGAGAAATTAATCTTTTGTTTAAGATAGCGTTACATGATGTGACTAAATTAATTGTTTAATGGATAACATTATTTTACATTTATTTTCTTTAAACAACGATTTTGTGTCATAAGAAGATGTAATTGGAATTAATATTTTTAAATTTTGGATAAATTATAAGATCTAAAAAACTATACATAAACAATACAAAACGTATTTTTTTAGTGTTAAAAATAAATATTGTAAACAAAAATCTCCTTTTAAATAGAGTATTACGGATAATTATGGCAATTGTTGTACTTTGTATTTTTGTATAGTTAATTTATATATTTCGTTTGTAGTATTAAATGAATTCTTGATTATTTTTAATTTCCCAATTCTTTTGAAATATAATATCATATTGGACTACCTACCATTCCAAAAATATGTTTGATAACTTCAAATTACAAAACATGAAATTATTTTTATTTTCGTCATTTTTGCTTTTCATTTCATTTGGAATAAATGCCCAAGTAGGAATCGGTACAACTTCTCCAACAGCTACACTCGATGTTGTTGCGGTAAACCCTACTGGAACAAGTACTTCCGTCGATGGGATTTTAATACCAAGAGTTACAAGGCAACGGGCTCAAAGTATGACTACCATTCCAACCTCTACCATTATTTATGTAAATGATGTGTTAACAGGAACTGCTTCAGGTACGACAATTAACGTTACTGCTGTGGGTTTTTATTTTTTTAATGGTACTGTTTGGGAACGTGTTGGTGGGACTGGTTCTTCAAACGATTGGACCACAACTGGAAATACAGGAATAGTAGATGGAACGAATTATATAGGAACTGCAGCATCGACCAATGTTGATGTCGCTTTTAGAAGAAATGACTTGGCTGCAGGAAAAATTGGAGCTACAAGTACATCATTTGGATTAGGTGCTTTGACTTTGGGTGCAGCTTCTACTAGTTCAGCGTTTGGAAATAATGCTTTAACAGCAAATACTACGGGAGCAGCAAATGTTGCTGTAGGAACAAGTGCCTTGGCGGCCAATATTTCATCGGCAAATAATACTGCTGTTGGTTTTAACTCTTTGATTGCGAATACTGCGGCAGGTAATAGTGCCTTTGGATATAGAGCTTTAGGTTCAAATGTTAGTGGGACTAATAATACAGCCTTCGGATTTGATGCTGGTTTTGCCTTAACAGGTTCTAATAATATCATGATAGGCGCTAGTACGGTTGCTCCAGTTGCTGCTAATAATGATCAACTGAATATTGGAAATACATTATTTGGAAGTATGGCAGGTGCACTTACTTCTGGAGTAAATACGACAAGAACTATCGGAGTAAATGTTTTAGCACCGCAAGCGGCTTTGGATATTGTTTCATCAAATAATGGTTTGCTAATACCAAGAATACCATTAACATTGGGTGCTAATTTTCAAGCGCCACTTTCAACCGTACCTACACTTTCCGAGATCATTTATAATACAAGCACTACTACAAATGCTGCTTTTGGAATAGTTACACCAGGGTTTTATTTTTGGAATGCATCAAATCGATGGGAACGATTTAACACTGGACCTTCAACTGGTTGGCTAACCACAGGAAATACAGTTGGAGCTGCAGGCAGTTTTATAGGAACTCTTGATGGTTTTGATTTAGCTTTTAGGAGAAGTAGTACAGCCGCAGGGTTTATAGGAGCTAATAGTACCGCTCTTGGTGTAAGTTCTTTAGCTGTAAATACGGGTACAAATAATACCGCTTTTGGCACCAATGCTTTGGCAGCTAATGGTTCACCTAGTAATAATACAGCCGTTGGTTTTAATGCCTTAGCAATAAATACATTGCAGGCGGGTAGTACAGGAGATAGAAATACAGCTTTAGGTAGTGGTGCTTTAGCAACACTTAATGGAGGAGCTGGCAATACAGCGATAGGGTACAATGCTTTAACAGCAAGTCCAACTACTTCTCTTAACAATACAGCAGTTGGTTCTGGAGCTTTACAAGGTGTAAATAACAGCGCTGCCAGAGATAATGTAGCCGTTGGTTATAACGCAATGATAGGGATTGGAAGTATGACTAATTCTGTGGCGATAGGATCTAATGCTTTAGTTTCTGCCAGTGGAGGCGCCACTAGAAATACTGTGGTTGGTTTTAGTGCAGGGTCAAATATTTCTGGTGGTACAGATAATGTAGCAATTGGCGCCAATGCTCAACCAAATGCAGCTGGAACTAATGAAATTGTAATTGGTTCAGGTATTGTAGCTGGCGGTTATAAAATAGTAATCGGAGGAACAGGTATCGCTGGTGCTGCATATGTACATGCTCCAAGTTGGACGACTTCATCTGATAGAAGATTGAAATCGGATATTAAAGACTCTCCTTTAGGATTAGATTTTATAAAAACAATTCGTCCTGTTTCCTATTTTCGTACTGATGATATAAATAAAAAAACGGAATATGGTTTCATTGCACAAGAATTGGATATAGCACTTCAAAATGCTAGATCAACTAATAATGGGATTGTTAGTATCACCCCAAACGGTATGTTTGGCGTTCGTTACAATGATTTTTTGCCAATATCGATAAAAGCAATTCAAGAGCAACAAGAAGAAATTGAAGCCCTTAAAAAAGCCAATGACGAACTTATCAAAACCAATGCGACTATACTAAAACGCTTGGAAGCTTTGGAGAGAAAATAGTTTTCCAATCTTTGGTGAAATAAGGATTTAATAATTATTTTTAGTTAGTTCAAGTGCTTCTAGATAGCAAATCACCCTTCAATTTCACTCAGGATGACATAAAAAGACAGTTTAATTAAAGGATTCTCTATACACCACATCGAGTGTGATGAAAACCCATATTTTTGCTACGTTTTACTTCATAAAAATACTCCATCTTTCGCTTTAACAATTTAACAAATGGGTTAGAAACCGTTTTATAGTAGCTATAATTGTTTTTTAATATCAAGTTAGTGTGTTGTTTTGTTTTTAATCTTCTGCTCTCTATTGCTACTAGTTTAAAATGGTATTTTGAAAAATCTGGTTCAACCGATAATTCTGTAATTATGAATTTCTCTTTTTTGAAGATTAATATGTAATAATAGCATAACAAATTAATATTTTTTTTACACAATGTCTTTTTTTACGCTAAATACTTTACATATTTTTATTTGATTAAAGGAAACATTCTTAAAGAAACTGTAAAAATAAAAATAAAATAACTCAACATTACTACAACATGTTTATTTAAAATTATAATTTAATTACCGTAAATGGTGCTCTAATTTAGTTCTAAAACTCTAAAAAGTTTTGTTAGCGGGGCGTAATACCATTTTTAAAGGATAAATTATTTTTTGTATGGTTTTTATACAGTTGCCCAAACTCTCTTAAACTAAACTTCTCTGTTATATTTGAAAACCCAAAATTTTAAGAAACCTAAAAAAAAACAATTACATGAATTAAAACTTTTTTAACATGAAAAAATTTTTCTTATTATTTTTCCTGATGACTATTTCATTAGGATATTCCCAGGGCATAGCCCAAGATTTTGAATCTGGCGGAATAAATGGGGCACCATTTGCAAGTGGCCCCGCACCGACAGTCACACGAGAAGCCGGACCAGGAACTAACACAACCCAAGTTGTCAAGTTCGTTGGTAATACTGGTTCAGCACAATGGCAAGGTGTTAATCTTTCATTAACAAGGAATCTTAATTTGACAGCGGCAACCACCAGAACAATGTCTATTGACGTTTATGCTTCTGGACCTTTGTTTTTCTTAGTGAAAGTTAACGGCGGAATTGCTGGTGCTCCGGAAGCCGCAGCTGTTGTCGAGTACACAGGTACAAACACATGGCAAACGTGTAGTTTTACATTCAATTCAGTGCGTGATGGCAAGGCAGCTGCTGCAAATGGCACGTATTCTGCTTTTGTTTTACATCCTTATTGGCCAAGTGCAGCTGATGTAAGTTTTGCGGCAGGTAACGCAGCCGCACGAACACTTTATGTAGATAATATTACCGGACCTCTTGCTCTCCCAAGTGCAACAGTTGGTACGTTTACCGTACCAAGTAAATTAGTAGGTGATGCTACTTTTACAATTACACCTCCTACTTCTAACAATACAAGTCCTTTTACATATGCAAGCAGCAACACTGCCGTAGGTACTATTGTAAATGGAAATCAAATACAAGTTGGTACTAGCGGTTCTGCTACTATAACTGCATCACAAATTTCTGACGGAACATTTGCTGCAACTTCTAGCACAGCTACTTTTAATGTAACACCTCCACCACCTCCTTCAGCTCCAACACCACCAGCGAGAAATGCTTGGGATGTTGTTTCTTTATATAGTGATTCTTATACTGCAACAAGTGGAGCAACTTGGCAACACGGAACTGATGTTTTGACATCAGCTGGTAATAATGCACGTTATTTTAATGGCTTTACCTTAGCTAGATTAGCTTTTGCAGCTAGAAGTATATCTGCAATGACAACATTACACATTGATGTATATACATTAAATCAAAATCAGCTTTGGTTCGAAATAAATAGCAATAGAAAAGTAGTTTCGAGCATTCCTTTGAATGGTTGGGCTAGTTTTGACATTCCATTAACTGATTACGTAGGTTTAAATTTAGGAAATGTAAGCTTTTTTGACTTAAATAACCCTACTGGTGCAGCAGCACCAGTAAAAGTGGTTTATTTAGATAACATCTATTTTTACAGAGCAGCTACAGACCAACCTCCTACAATTGGTGCTTTAACGGTGCCTAGTCCAAAAATTGTTGGAGATGCTCCTTTTGCATTAACAAACCCTACATCCAATAGTAGTGGTGCCTGGTCATACAGTGCAAGTCCTGCAGGGATTGTTACGTTCAGTGGAAATACTGTTACTATTGTAGGTGGCGGAACTGCTACAATAACTGCAACACAAGCAGCTGTTACGGGTGTTTATGGTTCTGCTAGTACAACTGCTAATCTAGTAGTTAATTTTCCAGCACCGGGTGCTTCACCAATTCCTCCTGTGAGAGATGCCGCTTCAGTGGTTTCTTTATATACAGGCACACCAACAACCTATGCTAATGTAGTTTCTGCAGTGCAAGCGAGTTGGTCAACAGGTTCAACTAACTCTAATTTTAGTTTTGCTAACGGTACAAATACATGCATCCAAGTCAACAACTTAGGTTTCTTTGGTTTAGTTGGTGCTAGTAATTTTAGTGTGGTTGGAATGACTAAAATGCATGTTGATATTTATGTAAATACACCGATGACTACCATGATATTGAATCTTTTAGCTCCTACTGATAGGAATTATTCAATAGGTCCGCTAGTAGCTGGATGGAATTCATTTGACATTCCACTCACCACCTATCCTGGTGCTTTGAACAATATCGCTGGAATTAAGTTTGAACAAAGTGGTGGTACTGCGCGCCAAATTTATATAGACAATGTTTATTTCTATACCGGTGGTGCACCAGTGATCACTAATTTCAATTCAATTGCAAAAGTTAATGGTGATGCACCATTTAGCTTAACTGCTCCAACTTCTGATAGCCCTGGAACATTTACATACACAAGTAGTAATGAAGCTGTGGCAACAATTAGTGGTAGTACAGTGACTGTTGTAGGACAAGGAACTTCAACGATTACGGCTACTCAAGCGGCAAGTGGTTTCTTTACCACAGGTTCTATATCAGCAACGTTAACTGTAACGGGTTCTACTGTTCCTTTGGCAGGACCAACTGCACCTCCAGCAAGAAATGCATGGGATGTTTTCTCTGTATTTAGTGACGCAGCTTATACGGTAGTTCCTGGAACCAGAAATTACAATCCAGGATGGGGTCAAGCAGGTGCAGGAGCTCTTGTACTTGCCGGAACAGACAATGTTTGGAGAGCATCGAATTTAAATTACCAAGGAATTGTATTTGGAAGTAATGTTGATGTTTCAGCAATGACCCATTTTCACGTTGATGTATGGACGTTTAATGAAACTTCATTACAATTTTTCCAAATTAGTAATACAACAGGTGAAAGATCGGTAGCGCTAGCGGCTCCTTATGGTGCATTAACGCAAGGACAATGGGTTAGTTATGATATTCCTTTAACGGCATGGACAAGCCAATCTGGTTTTACAACAACTGCTTTAAAAGAGTTTAAAATTGTGGGTTCTGGTGGAAAAACAGTTTATTTAGATAATATGTATTTTTACAGAGCTGCAACTACATTACCTCCTACATTAGGTGCATTTACAGTTCCTGCTCAAGTAGTAGGAGCGGCTCCATTTACATTGACAGCGCCAACTTCAAATAGTGTTGGTTCCTTTACGTATACCAGTAGCAATACAGATGTAGCAACCATTAGTGGTGATACAGTTACTATTGTAGGTGCTGGATCTTCTACTATTACTGCAACTCAAGCTGCCGATGGATCTTATGGTTCAGGAAGCACAACAGCTACTTTATCAGTAACACCTCCAGCTGCACCAACACCACCAACTAGAAATACTTGGGATAGAATTTCTCTTTACAGCAATGCATATGCACCTTCTTCATCACCTAACTGGGGAGCTGCAGGATCAGATGTTACGCTTCCTGGAGGAGATACCGCTAGGTACTTTAATGGTTTTACTTTAGCACGATTGGCTTTTACTGCGACCAATGTTTCTGAAATGACTCATTTACATATTGATGTATTTTCATTAAATCAAAATCCGCTATGGTTTGAATTAAATGGTGTTAGAAGAGTAACTAGTACTCCACTGAACGGATGGACTAGTGTTGATATTCCATTATCAGAGTTTGCTGGTTTAAATTTAAATAACGTTAGTTTTTTTGATTTAAATAATCCAACGGGAGCACAAGCACCAGTTAAACAAGTTTACTTAGATAACATATATTTCTACAGAGCGGCTACGCTTCAACCACCTACAATTGGTGCGTTAACTTTACCTTCGCCAGTAGTAGTTGGAGATGCACCTTTTTTACTTGTAAATCCTACTACTAATAGTACAGGGACTTTTTCTTATACCAGTAGCAATACAGCTGTTGCAACTGTAAGTGGCAATACCTTAACTTTTGTGGGTGGTGGTACTTCAACTATAACTGCTACTGTAGCCTCTGATGGTATTTATGGTGCAAGAAGTACTTCTGCTGTTTTAACAGTAGCTTTTGCGCCACCAGGACCATCTCCTGTACCACCAGCTAGAGATGCTGCCAAAGTAATCTCAGTTTATACTGGTACTCCATCTCAAGTTTATGCAAATAGTCCAGCTTATACATTAGTAAGATCTAGTTGGACAGGAGGAACAACTGCCAACTTTAGTTTTGCTAATGGAGACAATACTTGTATCCAAGTAAATAATTTAGGATTTATCGGTTTAGTAGATCAAACAGAAAGACGTTTAAATCTAACAAATACAGGTATGTCACATTTGCATTTAGATATTTATTGTAACACGCCTTTGTCGAATATGTTTGTATTCCTACTTGCTCCTGGAGACAGAAATTATTCTACAGGTCCACTTGTAACAGGTTGGAATTCTTTGAGTATTCCTTTAACGTCTTATCCTGGTGCTTTAAATGATATTTACGGTTTCAAAATTGAACAAAACGTTGCTCCTAGTACCACTCAGATATATCTTGATAATATTTATTTTAGTAATGACTTAATTACTTATTATAGAGATTTTGATGGTGATGGATTTGGAGATTTAGCTACCACATTATCAGCAACAAGCGCACCTGTTGGATATGTTACTAATAGTACGGATTGTAATGATGCTGATAACACAGTGTGGAGAACTGGTAATTTCTATATTGATTTAGATGCGGATGGTTATAGTTTTGATAACGTGCTATATCCTGTTTGTTACGGTGGAAGTGTTGAGTCCTTTTATAATTCGACTTCATCGGGACTAGATTGTGATGATTTTAACAACTTGGTATGGAGAACTGGAAGTTTTTATTCAGATGTTGATAGTGATGGTTATTCACCAACTCCAAATTCTACCTCAACGCTTTGTTACGGTGCTACTGAGCCAGTGGATGTTAGTCTTGCTCTTAATATTCAAGTTGATTGTGACGATAACAACGCAGCTATCAATCCAGGTGTAACCGAGATATGCTACAACGGTATCGATGACAACTGTAACGGACAGTTATCTGAAGGTTGTTCAGTTCCTACAATAAACATGACTTCAACTTCGGCTACCTTAACTTCGTTTTCAAATGCAGTTTCGGCTAGACCGTATTCATTGTCACCGTACACGAATCTTAAGTATCGTTTTATCATTACTAAGATTCAAGCGGGACAGCCCAACGAGGTTCAAGAGGTTACTTTACCAACACGTTTTGTAACGATTCCACAAGCGATGCGTTCGTTTACGGCAACGTATACTATTAGAGCAGCAGCAGTTATCAATGATGAGATATTGACGTATTTAGGTAATACAATGACGGTAACACCACCGCCAGTAGCTCTAATTACCTTGAGTTCATTTTCTTGTGGAGC
>CANHWG010000006.1 GCA_947464335.1 Flavobacteriaceae bacterium | reverse complement strand
ATTTCGGAAAGGCACAACCAGCTTCAGTTTATGGAGCTGCGGGTTCCATAATATTAATTTTGCTTTGGGTTTCCTATTCGTCTATGATTCTTTTTTTTGGTGCCGAATTTACAGTGGCTTACGCCCAAAAATATTCAGGTACTATTGCACCAACTGCAATGGCAAAAGTTGAAATTCCGACAGAGACCGAAAAGACAATGTGATTATTTAGATTCAATTACTAATGGATATAATAACTTCTTCAAAAAAATTAGTGAATAATTATACTCACTTTATTTAAAAGTGAATTACTTTTATTCTGAATAGCAGTAAAAATTTGAAGTACAAAATTTTAAACTATTAAAAATGAAAACACCCTACACAATCCCAGCGCAAACCCGAATAGGTCACGTTCACTTAAAAGTTTCCAATTTACAACGCTCACTCCAATTTTACTGCGATCTTTTAGGATTTGAAATTACCACAATGTATGGTACTGAAGCCGCTTTTATTTCTGCTGGTGGTTATCATCATCACATCGGACTGAATACGTGGTACAGCAAAAATTTTCCGTTAGCCCACGAAAAAGGTGTTGGGCTTTTTCATATTGCTATACTATATCCAACTCGAAAAGATTTGGCTACTATTTATGACCGAATTTTGAAGGCAAACTATCCTTTTTCTGGTGCTGCCGATCACGGAGTTTCTGAAGCGTTATATTTAAATGATCCCGACAATAACGGAGTTGAATTGTATTGGGACAGACCCAAAGAAGAATGGCAGTATGAGGATGATGGAACTATCGTAATGTATAGTCGTGCATTGGATTTAAATGATTTATCGAACGAATTATAAAGTAAACTTAACTAATAAAACAAATACTATGTGGACAGAACAAAACAATCAATTGCAAGGGAACTTTGAGTTTAACAATTTTGTAGATGCTTTTGCCTTTATGACCAAAGTAGCTTTTGCAGCCGAAAAAATGAATCATCATCCCAATTGGTCAAATTCCTATAACAAAGTAGCCATTACCCTTTTTACGCATGATGCTAATAATACGGTTACCGAAAAAGACATTAAACTAGCTAAAATGATTGATGAAATTTACAATAAGTAAATTTTATTACATATTAGTATGTATACTTTTAAATGACATTCCTGATTTATGATAACCATCAAACTAGATTTTCAACCAGGAGTTTCAAAAGCGTCCTAAAATCTCTATCATAACCCTGTTATTCTTCATTTCACGCAAAGGCAAGCTAAAACATACTCAAACCATAATTGGTGTAATGACCTAGAGCGTTTATGCTACCGGAATTATAAAATTAAGGCGTAAAATCGTTAAAGCATAAACCATTATTTATGTGAATATTACAACTTATTTCAATAGTTCTGTAACATGAAAACACCCTATTCAAACAACCTTTGTAGAAATAATTTAAACAAATAACAGTATGAAAAAATTACTATTTTTATGTATTTGTATAGCATCTACAGTAGGCACAAAGGCACAAACAGAAGACAAAAAATGGAATGTTGGCCTTCATGGTGGAGTTATCCAATACCACGGAGACCTTGGTAGAGATTGGTATCAAACCGACAAAACAATGTATGGTTTTGGAGGTGTTTCCGTGTCAAGATATCTTTGGGATTTTCTTGATATTAATGTTGCTTATTCCAGAGGAACTTTAGGGTATGACAGTGGAGTTACAGGTTTTAAAAACGATTTTAGTGCGGTATCTTTAAATTTAAGATGGAACCTAATTAGTCAAAAATACGCCATAAGACCTTATGCCTTTGGTGGGATAGGAGCGATATTGTTTGACCGTCAATTAAATTTTCATAAAGAAAAAATCGACTCGGCGTTACCAACTGCAGGTGGTGGAATTAATATCAGATTAACTCCGGAACTAACATTTAATTTACAAGAAACATTTATGTTTACCAACAACGATAGTAGAGACGGTGTTGAATCGGGTAAAAACGATGACTTCTTAACACACTCTGCTGGGATTACTTACAGTTTTGGAAGTAAAAAAGATGCAGATAATGATGGCGTTTCAGACAAGAATGATAAATGCCCAGATACACCAGCAGCAATAGCAGTTGACAAAATGGGTTGTCCGTTAGATAAAGACAAAGATGGCATTGCAGATTATCTAGATACTTGTCCCGATGTTGCAGGCACAAAACTTTTAAATGGTTGTCCAGATAAAGATAACGATGGAATAGCCGACGCGAATGACCGTTGTCCAGAACAAGCAGGAACACAAATGCTAAAAGGTTGTCCAGATGCTGATGGCGATGGTGTAGCCGATTTAGATGATATCTGTCCGAATACAAAAGCAGGAACAAAAGTAGATGCCAAAGGTTGTGCTGCAGATAGTGATAATGATGGCGTTACTGATGATGTTGACCGTTGTCCAACACTTGCAGGTCTTCAAAGTTTAAAAGGTTGCCCTGATTCTGATGGTGATGGTGTAGCCGATATAGATGACCGTTGTCCTAATGCAAAAGGAACTCCAGAAAACAAAGGATGTCCAGAAATTGCAAAAGTTGATGCCATCCGAATTACCTATATCGGAAGTAAAATCTTCTTCGAAAACAACAGCGATAAACTAAAAGTTGCCTCGTTAACACAATTAGACGAACTCACCAAAATACTAAACAAATACGAAGGTGCTAGTCTAACTATAGAAGGTCATACCGATTATAATGGTTCCGATGCTTTCAATCAGACCTTATCACAAAACAGAGCCGATTCAGTCAAACGTTATCTGGTAGAGAAAGGAATTGCAGCTACTCGATTAATAGGTGTTGGTTATGGCGAAAGTAAACCAATTGCAGACAATAAAACAACTTTAGGTAGAGCTAAAAACAGACGCGTAGAGTTAAAAACATCTTACTAAAAAATTAAAAATAAGGTTTGTTAGGTTTGGTTAAGAGCTGTCATTTGGACGGCTCTTTTCTTTTTACTGATAGTTCAACAATAGTATGCTTATCAATGAATTATATAATACTAACCACAAATTATATAACAATCAAACTCCAATGTGAAAGTAAATTTACACTTACTATTTAAACTAAATTAAATAGTAACTAACATAAACGATTATGACAAAAAATGTATTTACAATGGGATTGATTTCGCTAGTTCTGATAGGAGTTTCTTCCTGTGCCAATAAAGAAAAAGAATTAGCGGATAAACGCATAAATGAATTAGAACTATATGTTGATTCTTTAGAAACTGTTTCAGCCGAGGAAAGACAAAATAATTGGGATAAAATCACTCAAGATTTTAACCGTAAAAGTAAAAATGCAACTGATGCTTCTGAAAATTTAGATGAAGCAACGAGAGCTTCTTCTAATGAAAAAGTATTGAAATCAACAACTAAATATAATGAATTTAAATCAAGCATAAATCTGAATGAAGAAGTAATTGCACCTGAACCAATCTTACCTTCACAACTATTAAGAGACCGATTGTTTGGGGCAGGAAAAGTAGGCACTGATATGAATTTTTTATGGGTAAACAAAGACAATATTTTAACCGTTTACGATACTTTTTTTCAAGCCTACAAAAATAATAAAGCTGATTTTTCAAGAGAAGATTATGACGAAGTAAAATTGATGTATGAAGCTTTGGATAATAGAAAAAACACAGTTGAAAAAGAAGGTTTATCTTCTTCAGATAATGAAAAAATAGCTTCCATTAAATTCAAATTTGCTCCAATGTTTAAACTCAACAGAATAGGCGCAAAAGCTAGAGAAACTTCTAATGCTAAGGAATAATTAATTGAGACTTATTATTCTATGAAAGATGGCATCCCTAAATGGTTGCCATTTTTTATTTTGGATAAACCTAGGAATAATAAAATAGTAATAAAAAATTGTATAAGAATTATACACGGATTGCTTTCGACCTTTATATAGAATGTAATAATAAAGATATTAACTCAATACGTTATGATAACAGTAAAAAAAGAAGGAATCATTTTAGAAAAAACAACACTATTCTTTGAGAATGAAGGGGTACTAAATCCTGCTGCTTTCAAAGAAGATAATTGCGTACATCTTTTTTACAGAGCAGTGAGCACTGGGAACCATTCGAGTATTGGTTATTGTAAACTGGATGGTCCATTAACGGTTCAAACAAGAAATGAACAACCCATTTTGGTTCCACAATTTGATTATGAAAGTCAAGGCATGGAAGATCCTAGAATCGTGAAAATAGAAGATACCTATTATTTAACCTATACCGGTTTTGATGGAGTTAATGCTTTGGGGTGTTTGGCAACCTCAACCGATTTAATACACTTTGAAAAAAAAGGAATTATGGTTCCTCAAATTAGCTATGAAGAATTTAATGCACTCGCTAAAACCAATGATTCCATTCATGAAAAATATTTTAGGTTTAATGAGCATAGTGGAATTTTAGAAAAAAACGGAATTAAGATGCTGGTCTGGGACAAAAATTTAATGTTATTTCCTAGAAAAATTAAAGGCAAATTTTATCTTATTCATCGCATTAGACCCGAAGTTCAAATTATTTTTGGTGTTGAACGGTTAGAAGATCTAACTCCAGCGTATTGGACTGAGTATTTTGAAAATTATAATAACTTCATACTGCTTTCGCCAAAGTACGATCATGAAGTAAGTTATATTGGTGGTGGTTGTCCTCCAATTGAAACACCTCAAGGTTGGTTGATTATTTATCATGGCGTAAAAGACAGTTTAAATGGGTATATCTATTCGGCTTGTGCCGCTTTATTTGATTTAGAAAATCCGCAACTCGAAATCGCGCGACTACCCTATCCGTTGTTCCAACCTGAACTTATTTGGGAAATTAAAGGCGAAGTCAACAACGTTTGCTTCCCCACAGGAACCGCTATTTTTCAGGGTATCTTATATATTTATTATGGTGCAGCCGATGAACGAATTGCCTGTGCTTCTATCAAATTATCCGAACTACTGAACGAATTAGTATCTAATAAAAACGAACATGGAAAATAAAATTAAGATTTTAGAACACTTCAATTTTGAAGCTTACAATAACTCAAAAAACAATAACTATGCTTCTTTTAATTTAAAACGAAGTGGACCAAGTCTTCCTGAAATTTTATTCATTTCCTCTTTTCCACCTCGCGAATGCGGCATTGCAACCTATACCGAAGATTTAATTTTTGCCTTAAATAGTAAATTCTATAAATCATTCAAAATTACTGTCGCGGCTTTAGAATTAACTACCGACTCTAATCAATATGGAGCCGTTGTGAAGTATATTTTAAAAACAGATAGCCATGATTCCTATGTAAAGTTAGCACAGGATATCAACAAAAACAGCGCGATAAAAAATGTAATTATAGAGCACGAATTTGGCTTGTTTAAAACCAATGAATCTGATTTTATTCGCCTTTTAAAATCAATACAAAAACCAATCATTTTGGGTTTTCACACCGTTTTGCCTAATCCTGATAGCATCCTTAAAAAAACAATCTCTTCTATAGATGAATCAGTTGATACATTCATTGTGATGACACAAGCAGCAGCTAAATTATTAACAACAGTTTATGCTATTGATAAGGATAAAATAACGGTAATTCCACACGGAACCCATTTGGTAGAACATTCTAATAAAGCCATATTAAAAGAAAAATATGGAGTAGCTAATCGTAAAATTATTTCCACTTTTGGATTGTTAAGTTCCGGAAAATGTATTGAAACCTCAATCAATGCCTTACAAGTTATCGTTCAAAAAGAACCTAATGTATTATTTTTAATTATTGGCAAAACACATCCATCTGTTGTAAAAAACGAAGGTGAAATGTATCGTGAAAGTTTACAAAAAAGGATAGCAGAATTAGATTTAGACCCTAATGTAAAATTTATTAATCAGTATTTACCCTTGCAAGAACTATTAGATTATCTGCAACTTACAGACATTTATTTGTTTACTTCAAAAGATCGAAATCAAGCAGTGAGTGGTACATTCTCCTATGCTATCAGCTGTGGTTGTCCTATTATTTCAACCCCAATTCCACATGCTGTCGAGGTATTACAAAACGGAACCGGTATAATAATCGATTTTGAAAACCCAGAACAATTAGCCGCGCAAGTTTTAAAATTACTTAATGACGAACAATTGCGCAAAAGCATTTCGGTTAATGGTATTCACAAACTAGCACCAACCGCTTGGGAGAATTCGGCAATAGCACATGCCCAATTATTTAGAGAAAATGGCAAACTAATTCCGCTTCATTACAAGCTTCCGCCCATAAACTTGAAACATTTTAAAAATTTAACCACATCATTTGGGATGATTCAATTCTCCATTATTAATCAACCCGATAAAAACACTGGTTATACACTCGATGACAATGCTCGTGCATTAATTGCAATCTGTCAGCACTTTGAGGTAACTCATAATAAATCTGATTTAGACTATATGCTATTGTATTACAAGTTTATAAAGTATTGTTTACAATCGGATGGCTACTTTTTAAACTATGTAGATGAACATAAAAAATTTACAAAACAAAACAATGAAAATCTAGCCGATGCCAACGGAAGAGCTATTTGGGCGTTGGGTTATATCATTTCATTGGGAGAAAAAATTACAAACAATTTACTACTTGATGCCAAACAAACATTTGAAAAATCACTGCTATATGTCGAAAAAATTCACTCGCCAAGAGCAATGTCATTTATTATCAAAGGAATTTATTACAGCAATTTGAACAAGAAAAGTATAGAAAACACCAATACTATTAATTACCTAGCCAATAGATTGGTCCAGATGTTTCGACATGAAGCCAAACCCAATTGGAAATGGTTTGAAAGCTACCTAACCTATGGCAATAGCATTTTACCCGAAGCTATGTTATGCGCTTATTTAGATACTAATAATGAAGTGTTTAAAGAGACTGCCGAAATATCTTTTACCTTTTTGCTGTCAAAAATTTTTACAGAAAACAGCATTAAAGTGATCTCTAACAAAGGTTGGTTACAGTATCATTCTAAAAATAATCAAAAACATGTTGGAGGCGAACAACCCATAGATGTAGCGTATACCATTATTGCATTGGGTCAATTTTATGAAGTATTTAATGAGCCATCCTATTTAGAGAAAATGGAGCTGGCTTTTAGTTGGTTTTTAGGAAACAATCATTTGCAAAAAATTATCTACAATCCTTGTACTGGAGGTTGTTATGATGGTTTAGAAAAAGATTATATTAACTTAAATCAAGGAGCCGAATCTACGGTAAGTTATTTAATGGCACGATTAAAAATGGAAAAATACTTCAATTCAGATAAAAGAAACACCGATATGGAAGTGAATTTTCATAAAGCGCTAACTCAAAAAAATGCTGCTTCAATTTCAGTATAAAAAAGCGATAGACTAGAATCTTATGCGCTAACTTAAATTTAGTAATCAATACCCAAAGAAGTGAAAACAAAAAAAGTACACACATTTACTCCTAAAAAAAGTGATGCAAAGAAAAAAACAGAAGTGTCAAATTCTAAAACGAAATCAAATAATTCTAAGCAATCCATCAAAAAGAAAATGAATGAATTTGGAGACCAAGACTCTATTTAATTAATAAATTATGGAAAAGCAAAATCTTTATATTCTTGAACAGAATACTTTGTCCTCGGCTGTTTTGATGAATTTTTTAGAAAAAAGATTCAGTCAGTCGCTTAACATCTCCCTCTTTATGGATGGTCAAAGTTTGCTCAAAAAAATCGATGCTACTACAGCAATTGTCATTCTTGATTATGACTTATCTGAAGAAAGTGCTGACGAACTATTTTTAGCCATAAAAAATAAAAACAAAGCTATTGAAATTATTATGCTTTCTTCTGACGAAGAAATTGGAACCGCAATTGATGCTTATCAAAAGCTACCCAAAAGTTTTGTCATCAAGGATAAAAATGATCTAAATAAAATTCAATCTTTACTGAACAGAATCATCTATTTTCCAGTTAAAATCATTCAACATTTTTTTGGTTTCAAAGAGCTTTTAGCCATTTTTATTGTTGAAGTGTTATACATAGGCCTAATAGTATTTATGGGCTTTCAATTTTTAAAATAATAGGAATAGTGCAATTCATAACTACAATTGCATAACACCAAAGCTCAAAATACAAACCACCTTTGTATTTCATCTTACACCAATAAAGTAGAAGCGAATCCTATTTTAAAAGAAAAAGTCTCAAAGCATTTAGACTCAAAAAATAATCCAAACAATAGTAAAAATGAAGGTAGCCATATTTGGAACACAATTTTATGAACGGGAGTATTTCAATAAATACAACATTGATAACAAACACGAATTAGTATTCTTTGATGAATATTTAAATAATGAAACGGCCGATTTAGCCAAAGGTTTTCAAGCAGTTTGCATTTTTGTAACCGATACTATCGATAAAGAGTGTATCGAAAAATTAGCCAAACTTGGTGTAGAACTAATTGATTTGAGAAGCGCTGGATTTAACAATGTTGACCTTAAAGCCGCTAAAGAAAACAACATCATCGTTTTACGGGTGCCAAACTATTCACCTCAAGCCATTGCCGAGCATGCAGTAGCTTTAATTTTAACCTTAGACAGAAAAACACATAAAGCTTTTAATCAAGTGCGAAATAATAATTTTTCACTACAACATTTAATGGGTTTTAATCTTTATCAAAAAACAGTTGGAGTTATCGGAACCGGGAAAATAGGGAGCGCGTTCTGTGCTATTATGTTAGGTTTTGGTTGTAAAGTCATTGCATTCGACAGTAAAGAAAATGAAGCATTAAAATTAAAAGGAGTGCACTACAAAACCTTTGACGAATTAGTTTCAGAGTCAGATATTATTTCCCTTCATTGCCCATTAACTTCAAAAACAAAAAATCTAATGAATAAAAAAGCTTTTGATAAAATGAAAAGAGGTGTCATGATTATCAATACGAGTCGTGGTGAAATCATTAATTCAGAAGATGCAATTGCAGCATTAAAATTTGAAAAAATTGGCTATCTCGGAATTGATGTTTATGAAAAAGAAAACAATTTATTTTTTAAAGATCGTTCGGAAACCATTATTCAAGATGATGTTTTTGAAAAACTACTTTCATTTCACAATGTTTTAATCACACCACATCAAGCATTTTACACCTATGAAGCGGTCATAGAAATTGCTAAAACAACGATTCAAAACTTCACCGATTTCCAAAACAATACCGCTTCAGATAACGAAGTGATATAAAAAATCGAAACAATAGTACGAACAGTAAATGCTCATTCTCTTTTACATTTTATCTACCGAGACAGCTTTGACACCAAGAAACCTACTCGATAAAAAACTACGAATAATGTAAAGTATTTTAAACATTATGCAACAATTTCCTCTTGGAATTACTAGAACTTTACCATTATAAATAAACTAATGTTGTTTGTCAAGAGAAGAATACGATCACCAAAATGAAGAGACTTTTGGTACTAACAAATGACATTATTTTTTAAAAACGCACACGCATATTCAAACGTGTCCATTTTAATTCAAAACAAAATATGGAGGCAAAAAATATATCAAGCGGCTGGAAATTAGCAATTTGTATCTTAATTTGTCTATTAACTGGAATTATTTCCGCAGGGTTAACCACTACACAAAATAACAGTTGGTATCAATCTATAGTAAAACCATCCTGGAGTCCGCCTGACTATATTTTTGGTCCGGTTTGGACTATCTTATATTTATTAATGGCAATTTCGCTTTGGTTGGTATGGAAGAGTACTGCTAAAGAAACCCCAAAATTACAAGCGCTATTGATTTTTGCTTTACAACTATTTTTAAATTTTTGGTGGACGCTATTATTTTTCAAATTCCATTCGCCAATTAGTGCCTTGATAGAAATTATGATACTGATTGCTTTCATACTGAGTACGATTGTCCGATTTTCGAAAATTTCAAAACTAGCCGCATGGCTTTTAGTTCCCTATATTTCGTGGGTTTGTTTTGCCGCGCTATTAAATTATAACCTTTGGAAGTTAAACCGTTAAATGATACAAACCTACCTCAAGAATTGGCTGCAAGAAACGGGACGGTTTTCGATCTTTACAGGTCAATTTTTTAAAGAAATAGTTCGATTTCCGTTTCAAATTAATGAGTTTTTACGACAGTGTTATGCCATTGGATACCAATCATTACCCTTGGTTTCGATAACAAGTTTTATTATGGGTTTAGTATTAACTATTCAATCAAGACCAACCATGACTAAGTTTGGCGCAGAAAGTTGGTTGCCCAGTATGGTTTCATTATCCTTAATTCGAGAAATAGGTCCCGTAATTACGGCCTTGATTTGTGCCGGTAAAATCGCTTCAGGAATTGGAGCCGAACTGGGCTCTATGAAAGTAACAGAACAAATTGATGCTATGGAAGTTTCGGCTATTAATCCTTATAAATATCTGGTGGTGACCCGAATTTTAGCGGCTACTTTGATGATTCCCATTTTGGTTTTATTTGCAGATTTAGTAGGCATATATGGAGGTTATGTTGGATACAATGTTCGCGGTAGTATGAGTCTGTTTCGCTATTTCTCGGATGTATTCGAACATTTAGAATTTCTAGACTTATTTCCAGCCGTTATCAAAACATTCTTCTTTGGTTTTTTTATTGGATTAATCGGATGCTACAAAGGTTTTAATGCTTCAAACGGAACCGCTAGTGTTGGCATTGCCGCCAATGAAGCCGTTGTGGCCGCTTCCCTTTCTATCTTCATTATTGATATGCTTGCAGTTCAAATAACCGATTTATTTTTCTAAGACTATGAAAAATGAACCTATCATCGAAATTACCAATTTGTGGAAATCTTTTGGAAACAATCATGTTCTAAAAGGAGTTAACTTATCCGTTAGTAAAGGGGAAGATTTGGTTATTTTGGGTAGATCGGGTTCAGGAAAATCGGTAGCCATAAAATGCTTAGTTGGTTTGACCGCAGCTGATAAAGGTAAAATAAAAGTTTTTGGTACCGATATTACGAAACTTAAAAACAATGAGCTTAATAAAATTAGAGTTAGAATTGGTTTTATGTTTCAAAATGGAGCCCTGTATGATTCTATGTCGGTTAGACAAAATTTAGCCTTCACATTAAAACATCATACTAAACATTTATCTCAAATAGAAATAGAAGAGCAAATTATAAAGGCGTTGGAAAGCGTTGGCTTAAAAGAAGCTATTGATAAAATGCCAGCCGAATTATCAGGCGGAATGCGAAAAAGAATTGCCTTAGCAAGAACCTTAATTATTAATCCCGAGATTATTTTGTATGACGAACCCACCTCAGGTTTAGATACGATAACCGCAAGAGAAATAAGTGAATTGATTCTTTCCGTACAAAAAAAATACAAAACCACTTCAATCATCATTACCCATGATATGGATTGTGCAAAAATGACTGGAAATAGAATCATGATTCTAAAAGACGGAATCATCACTTCTGAAGGAACCTATGATGAACTCAAAAAAAGTAAAAATGAATGGGTAAAATCATTTTTTACCTAAAAATAAGACTATGAAAAAATCTTCAAATTATATCGCTAAATTAGGGCTTTTTGTACTTCTTGGAAGTACATTATTTGTAGTAACTATTTATTTTATTGGGAAAAATAAAAATCTATTTGCCTCGACTTTTCATCTTAAATCAGAGTTCAAAAACGTTAGTGGCTTAAAAGTGGGCAATAATGTTCGCTTTTCCGGAATAAATATAGGAACGGTAAAAAGAATAGAATTTGTATCCGACTCTGCGGTTATGGTTGATTTAATCATCAAAAAAGAAATTCAAAAATTTATAAAAAGCGATGCAATGGCTAGCATTGGTTCTGATGGATTAATGGGTGATAAAGTATTAACCATATCACCGGGAACGGCCTCAAACACCATTGTAAAAGACAATGCAATGATTGGTTCAACAAGAGCCGTTGAGTTAGAAGACTTGATGAAAAGTTTGAAAAAAAGTGTTGACAATGCCCAAATTATTACACTTCAACTCTCCCAATTTAGTGTAAAGATTAACCAAGGAAATGGCGCTTTAAATAAAGTGTTAACAGATGAAGATTTTTCATACCAATTAACTTCGACGCTTTCAAACTTAAAAACGAGTTCGGATGAGTTTGTTGTTTTTACTAAAAAAATGAACGATGAAAAAGGAACCTTATCCCAATTGATGACCAATCCTAATTATGCAAACTCAATCGAGAAAACATTACTCAACCTCGAAAAAAGCAGTAATGAATTTGAGGTTTTCACCAAAAAACTGAATTCAGAAAAAGGCATTTTATCAAAATTGGTCAATAACGAACGCTTAGCTATTTCCTTAGATTCATCATTAACCAATATTGAAAAAGGAGCCAAAAGTTTAGTAGAACTTGAAGAAGCAGCCAAACACAATTTTTTACTGAGAGGTTATTTCAGAAAGCAGAAAAAAGCGCAAGAAAAAAAGAAAAAAGCAGTGATAGTAATGTCGGCAAAATAAATCGAACACTATAATTCCTATTTGAAACCTATGAATTGTACAATTTTAATCAAATACTCTATAACAACTTGCCTATAGGAATAGATGACATTTGTAGTATAATAAAAGGTTTAAAAGAGATTGTAAAAAGAGCATTTACTAATGCAATTTAACAAGGTAGTCTTAAATAAGTGAATTACAATTGAAAAGTAATCCCAAATAGACTTACATCAGAATTTGAGAGCTATATTTTATGAATTCTTACTACAATCTCTTTTTTAAAAATAGAACTAAAATCGATAGACAAGTTATTGTCTGACAATAAAGAAATCAAGAAAATGATATTCAAACCATAAATTAAAAAAAATGATAAATACCCAAAAAAAAGAGAAAACAGTGAAAGATCCGGTTGTTGAAAGTCAAAAAATAATTGATAATCACAAAAAAGCAGCAATGCATCATGAGGCAGCAGCGGCCCATCATCATGAAGCTGCAAAACATCAAATGGCTGGAAACAGTATTATGGCTTGTGGTTGTAATACCAAAGCTGATGACCAAACTTGTTTGGCAAAAAAGGCCCAAAAGAAAAATGCTAAAAAGCATGCTGCTATTGTATAACGTATTGGTTCTGGTTGGTTTTAATTCTAAAAAGCATCAAAAACTTGATGCTTTTTTTAATCGTCATGTATCATGAAAACTGAAAAAACGCTAACTGAAAACATTATCCGAATAACAATGACCATTCGCAAGGAATTTCCAGAGTTGATGAAATTTTTAAACGAAATGCCGGAGACAATTCCCGACCAAAAATCGCCCGAAATTAACGATAAAATTCTTGAAGAATACTTCAATTCACTAAAGGAATTACTAGTGAACTATGCTCCAAATCATTCTAGCTTTTTAAATAATTTTAATACTACCCATAAATGAATACCTTAAAAAAAGCAGCACTATACCTGGATCATTTTACGGCCAACATTTTCGAATATGAAAAAAAAGCAATTTTATTGAAAACTATAGAATCGGCTTTTAATAAATATGAAAAAGACAAAGTTTCACTAAAAGGAGAGAGTCATTTGCATCACAAAGAACAAGCATTGCAAAATGCTTTTTATCTAAAATTAAGAGAAGAATTGAGGGTTTATAACGATGTTTTACTTTTTGGTTCAACTAGTGCAAAAATAGAATTAAAGAACATTTTAAATAATGACAATCGATTTAATGACGTAACGATTACTATTAAAAATACCGATAAGTTAACTAAGAAACAGCAAATTGCCTTCATAAAAGAAATTTTCTACATTGATTAACATGAATGAAGTTTATTTGAAAATTGAACGGGGTTTTGAAATTCTAACCGGATTTGCTACTAGAATTTTAGGCAATTGCATCCTATTTATTTTAGCTTTTTGTATGGTAATTTATTGGTGGGCTACCAATTTATTTAGCTCTAATAACATGCATCAAAACATTGGCGATATCATTTTTGGAACTACCTTTTTAAGTTTGTTTATCATTCAAAAATCATTTAATCGATATTCGGCGATGATTCATTTAAAAATGAATGAGTTAATTTCTTCACATGAAGCTGCCAATAATTCGGTTATGAACACCAGTGAAAAAACAGAGAAAGAGATTATTGACATGACTAATGAATATATTGAAAATGTGGAAACATTGAATCAAGTAATAGTAGATGAGTTGCACAAAATTAAGACCGAAAACAAAATCTAATTCTGTGAATTGTATTAATTTTTATCACAATTGTGTAATAGGATTTGTAGCTTTTGGCAACAACTTTGTACGGATATAATACCATAGAACATATGAAAAAAAGAGACTTTTATTTCGGTTTATTGTTGCTTTTCGCTCTTACTAGTGAAGCACAAAATGTTTCAAAAAATGCAATTGGTTTGCGATTAGGTGACAACGATGGTTTTGGCGGAGAAGTTTCCTATCAGCGAAAACTCTACTCAAATAATAGAGTAGAACTTGACTTGGGTTGGAGAAATAGCAATGATATTGATGCTATAAAACTTACGGGGTTATACCAATGGATTTGGAATATAGAAAAAGGGTTCTATTGGTATGCTGGAGTTGGTGGTGGTTTAGGAAGTTGGAATTACGACCAAAATGGCACAAGCGATAACGGAACATTTGTTTTTGTTGCCGGTGATATTGGTATCGAATACAATTTTGACATTCCGTTGCAGTTATCACTCGATTTCAGACCCGAATTATACTTTAATTCAGATGCTTACAGAGACAACAATTTTGGTCCAGACATCGCTTTAGGGATACGATATCGCTTTGAATAAAGACATTAGTCAACTAAAAACTAAGGAATAAAAATTTAAAAATATGAACAATTTACTTTACACAATCGCAGTGATATTAATCATTTTTTGGGCTATAGGATTCTTTGCTTATAGCGCTGGAAACATTATTCACATTCTTTTAGTTATTGCAGTCATTGCAATACTACTACGTTTAATTCAAGGAAAAAAAGTATAAATCAATAATTATTAAAACAGAAAATTATGAATTCGAGTAAAGTATTATTAGGCGTTTTAGGTGGTGTTGCCGCCGGAGCCATTGCAGGAATATTGTTTGCCCCTGCCAAAGGATCTAAAACAAGAAAAAGAATTGTCAATAAAGGTGCTGACTACGCTAAAGAGGTCAAAAATAAATTTGACAAAGTCACCAAAGAGTTTTCTAACCAGTATGAAAGCATTTTACAAGAAGCGAAAGAATTGGTTACGGATCATCAAGAAAAATAAGTCATCGCATGGAAGATAGTACCGCAACGATAGAAAAACTAATCGAAAAAGCCGAAGTGTATGGTAAAACTACGTTAGAACTCTGTAAGTTTAATACCATTTACAAAGCTGCTAACATTTTTTCATCATTAGCCCTACGATTAGTTTTGTTACTTGTTGCGGTACTTATTTCCTTAATGGTAAATATTGGCCTTGCACTTTATCTCGGAGACTACTATGGCAAAACCTATTACGGATTTTTTATCGTTGCCTTATTCTATTTTATTTTGGGCATTATCATTTATGTATTCAGAAATCAATGGGTCAAAAATCCGGTAAGTAACTTTATCATTAGCCATTCTTTAAGAAAATTAGAATGAAAGCAAAGACCCAAAAAGCAATTTTAATGGAGAAAATAATGGCTTTAGAACAGCAACAAGCACAAGATTTTGAAGTTTTAAAAAACCAATACCATAACACTATTAGTAGTTTTAGCACACTAAACATCTTGAAAAACGCTTTTCAAGAAGTGATTACGACACCCCATTTAACTTCCAATATCATTCAAGGAACACTACAAATAGGAACGAAGTATTTGTCGAAATCGTTGTTAAAGAATAGTTCTAACTCTTCAGGATTATTGCTAAAAGCCATTCGATTTGTAATCAAAAAATGGAGTAATCACTGAGCTTCTCGACACATCTCATCCCAAAAGACGAGACACAAAGGGAGACGTGCTAGCAGATTCGTCAGTTCGAGTGTTTTTGGTTGCACTGTTGGTAAAGAAAATAAATCGTCCTTACCAAAAATGTATCGAGAACAGTTGAATTAACAAAGCTTCTACCTCATAACGACTTGGTGTATTTTTGAATTGTTTCTTCCAAGTGAGGAAATTCTTGTAATAGATTTTCTCTCGAAGCCAATTCAAAATCTGCGAAGTCAAACCCCGGCGCTACCGTGCAACTCACTAAAGAATATCCTTTTAGATTCTTCACACTTGAAGCAAACCAGGTATTTGCCGGAATTGTTGCTTGAGGCACTTCCCCATTTTCAAAACTATTTCCTAAAATAATGGTGTTTAAAACACCTTCTTTTATAAAGACAATTTCTATGGGTTCCCCTTGATGAAAAAACCATAACTCGTCTGATTGAATACGATGAAATAAAGATAGGTTGTCATTTTCGAGTAGAAAATAAATAGCTGTACTTATATCTCTAATTGTATTTTGATCTGTTGTTAGGGTACTTGAAGATCGGTAAGTTTCTTTATAAAACCCACCTTCAGGATGCGCGAGTAATCCAAGTTTTTGAACTATTTCTTTACCATTCATATTTAGTAATGCTTATTTTTTATTAAGTTAAGTTGTCGCTATTCACCACAAAGTACTGATGTACCGGCTATTCCCTTGTAGAGGTTATTCGTTTAAAGATGGCCATCAACCAATTGCATGGCTTCCAAAAAATCGATTGCTTTAACTTCTTCAAAAAAATCGATTTCTTTTTCGTGAGGAAGAAAATCAGAAATGATTCGGATAATAAAATCTTGTGGTTTTTTTAAATACATAAAAGTATAATCTTCCATGTTTACCACGGTTAGTTCCGCTAAATCGGTTGTACGTACAAATTTATCGGAAGTCAGCGAGGATAAACAAGAGATAGTCAACTTGGGCTCAGACCGTATAGCTTTACCATTTTCAAACAAACCTCCTTCATAACCATATAAAGAGGCATTGGTAATTTCTATCGGTTTTCCTAATTTAAATTGCGCAGGCAACTCTTTTTCTTTGCCCACCAAAGCAGCAAAACCCATTAAAATGCAAACATCATGATGTGGTAACTGCATCAAAGCTTTAGCCAGACTTTCCCTGCCAATACCCGATACTACCACGTCATAGGTATGTTTTAAATCAGGCATTCGAGACAAAGCATGCTGTACTTTCTCTTGTTCTATTTCCATTGGGGTAAGGATGATAATTTTCATGTTTAAGGAAGGCGTTCATGGGTTATTTACTGGTAAAATAAAATCTATCGACTTTTACAACGCACAAAAATAAACTTATAAAAATAAAATTTATCTTTTTTTTCCTCAATTAAAACGTAAACCTAAGCCACATACAAATTGTAGCCCATGGGCTGCGGAAAACCCTAAAGACTGCAAGTGTTATAAAAGTATCTTTATTGCAAACCGACCCAAAACAGGCTAATCCTAAGAAACTTATTTTAGAATACTTGTTGATAATCCCTATTGATGGGGATTGTTTATGCGGGAGTTGTTTGTACAAGTTTTAGGTTTACTTTAAACCCCGCTCCGCGAAGTCTCCTGACTTCGTGGTACACTAATGAAACGTATATTAGACTACTCATCGGTTGGTTTTGCTCGGAGGTCTTTGTCAGTTGCTTAGGGCTAGTCGCGCGGTAGCGGGGAAATAAAATTAGTTGAGATTATGATAGTGTGGTTTTTACTAAAATAACCTCCCAAAACTACCTTTTGATTCTAAAACAATAAACTACCTCATCAGTTTACTAAGAAAAAGAGGATTGATATAAACCAATCCTCTATTCAAAATAAACTTAACTAGTACAATAAAGATATAAAATTTAATATTTAACTAGTTTCACAGTTGACTCTCCACTTTCTGTTTTAAATCTTAATAAATAATTACCTGTTGGTAATTTACTCATATCTAATTGACCAGATAATGAATTAATTTCCTTTTCTTCAACTCTTTGACCTAAAAGATTAAATAATGTAATTTTTAAAATAGTATTATAATTTTCAAAGTTAACTACATTACTAACTGGATTTGGATAATATACAAATTTATCTTTTTGTAAATCATTTAATCCTAAAGTAGCATTAACAGTTATTGCTAATGGTGAACCTTCACACCCATTATTTGTTTGGGTAACATAATAAGTAGAACCATTAACTAACAAAGTTGTATTAAGTATTGCATTTACGTGGTTTATTGCATCAGATTGATTTGCATACCAAATAAGATTAACTCCTGTTACTTGTAAATCATTCAAAGTTTGACCTTGAGTGAAATTTTGTAATATGTTTCCATTTGGTTCTGGGGTTAAATTTACTATTACAGTCATGCTACCAATTGAAGCACATTGATTATCTAGTGGAGTAAATAAATAGTCAGTAGTTGAAGTGTTGTTTACCTCTGGAGACCATATACCATTTATTCCTTCAATTGATAATGTTGGTAAAGGATCTAAAGTAGCACCTGCACAGATTGAAGATACTTGAGTAAATGTTGGAGTAGTAACTGGGTTAACTATAGCCGTTACAGCAGTACGTTCTGAAGAACAACCATTATCTACAGCTTGAGCATAGACTGTTGTATTAAATGAAATTGCAGGTGCTGTGAATGTTTGTCCTGTACCTAATAGAGCACCATCTGTAGCTTCAGAGTACCATTGAATACTACCTGAAGATGATGTTGCTGAAAGAGTTACATCACCCGATCCGCATACTGATCCGTTAGTAACACTTGCAACTGAAGGTATTGGGTTCACAGTAACTACAACTGGAATACGATTAGAAGTACATCCACTTTTAGTAGCTTGTGCGTAATAGGTTGTTGTTTGTGTAACTATGGGTGTAGAGAAAATTAAAGTAGTATTTAGTACTGCACTTGATTGTTCTGTGGCATACCATTTAATGGTTGCACCACTTTCGGACTGTACTTCTAGTGTAGCACTTCCTGAACCACACAACGAACCTGTCGAAATCACATCAATTGATGGCGATTGATTAATTGAAATTAGTATTATATTACTTTCATCTGAATTACAAGATCCTTTTGAAACTACACGACGAAAATAGGTTGTTTGTGTTACTACTCCCGGATTGTATGATGTTCCTGTTGCTCCGGCAATGATTGAAAAATTATTTCCATCTGTACTAGATAACCAAACATAAGAAAACGACCCTGCATTTCCTCCTCCAGAAGGAGTAGAACCTGTAATATTGGCTGGATCACCAGAAACACAAAATGATGAGGTAGCAGGAGATGTAATTGTATTATTAGTAATAGCTGTACTGGCTGTAATTGTTATTGTGCAAATATTACTTTCTGATGAACAAGAACCACTAGTAACAATACGACGGAATCGTGTCGTAGAATAGACTACACCAGGATTGTATGATTGATCGGTTGCTCCATTAATATTTGACCAAGTTGTATCGTCACTGCTTAATTGCCACTGATAAGTATAAGTTCCATTTCCTCCAGTTGGTAATGCTCCTTGTATGATTCCAGCATCACCATTTAAACAGAAAGTCGTTACTTGAGGATTGCTTATCGCATTGGCTGTTAGTGGACTATTTACTGTAATAGTAACAGTTGACGAATTTGAACAAGTTGTAGAAAAAGAAATATCATCCAATCCAAAATCATTTCCATTTGCAACACTATTGTCATTGATAATCGTAATTTCAGCAGTAGTTGCTGAACCTGAATTCCAAACAGTATAAAATTGCTTCCAAGTATAAAGTGCTGATGGTGCAGAAATTTGAGGGCCTATTTCAATTCCATTAATTAAAAAACGAAGTAGCGAAGGGTTACCGGCATTAATAGAAGTAATCCATGCCGAAAAACTATAATTATTGTTTGGCACAACTTCAACAGTTTGACTCCAAATTTTTTGACCAATAACAGTTGCACCATTAATAGCCATATATTTATCATCATTACGACCTACAATATTGCCTTGGTTGCGACCATTTCCGAAAAAAGCAGGATGGTATAATGTAACATTAGAGTCTGTTCGATTTGCCACAACGGTATATTTTGATTCTGGATAAAGTCCTGTTCCAGAAGAATAACCAACTGCCGTATTCGCAAATCCATTAACAAAAGAATAATCAGATAAAAAACCATTATTTCCCTGATTAAAATCACCATTAGTAACTAATTCACCACTGGCTATATATCCTGTTACGGTATATGTCGTAGTTGCAGAAGGATTTGCTACAGGATTACTAATATTCGTATTGCTTAATCCTGTACTTGGAGACCATAAATACAAATCAGCTCCGCTGGCTTGTAATGTTGTTGAATCACCTCTACAAATAGATTTACTTATTCCGGCATTAATATCTACTAAAGTATTGTTAACCGTAGCTATTGCAGTTGCAACACATCCATTTGCATCAGTAACTGCAACTGAATAATTACCACTCGGAACACCTATTAAATCTTGAGTTGTCGCCCCTGTGTTCCATGCATAAGTAAAAGGAGAACTTCCATTAATAACAATCAAATTCACATTTCCAGTACTACCAGGACAGGAGTTTTGTACATTAGTTTTCAAAGTCAAACGACTTAATACAAATGAAGTTGAAGTAACATTTGTTGATCCACATGAAACAGAAACAGAGTAATTTCCTGGCGTATCAGCACCATAACTTGAAGTAATAGCTCCAGGAATTATCACACCGTTTCTCTTCCAAACAAATACGGCGTTATTCACACATCCATTAACAGTTGCTGTGAGCGTAGCAGTAGCACCTGGACAAAAAGATGAGGGTCCCGTAATAGTAACGCTCAATGGGTTATAAATGACAGAATAATCATAACCTCTATCATTTTCAGATGGTGTGAAAAAATTAATTTCTCTTGAATCTTTAGCTGTAGGCACTTTATTAGCACATACACTCGAAAAGAAAGAAATTAACGTTATAAACAATAATAATTTTTGTTTCATGATTTTAATTTTTTTAATATTTATACTGCAAAGCTATGTTATGTATAAAATTCTTAAATAATTTAACCGATGATTAACCAAATTAATTGTTAAATAGTAATTCGCTTAATTTTCATCGATATTAAAGACTTTTTGTCGAATTATAATTACACGGGAACACTAAAAGGAGTTCAATTTGAACAAATAACTATTTAGATTTTTTGGAAAAATTAAACTCTTTTTTATTAAATATTTTTTTTGCTTGTCGAGAACATTTACATTTGATGACGAAGAATTAAAGTTGTTGACAAAACGACTAAAGGAACTTCGTGCAGAAAAAGATATCAGTCAAATCGTTAAGAATTAACACTTTCAAAATTGCAAGGATTGAAACTACAAAAACAAATCCTACTATAAGTACTCTATTCAAAATAATAAGAACTTTAGAAATATCCCCGCGCGCGCCACT
Source organism: Flavobacteriaceae bacterium (assembly GCA_947464335.1). Taxonomy (GTDB): domain Bacteria; phylum Bacteroidota; class Bacteroidia; order Flavobacteriales; family Flavobacteriaceae; genus Flavobacterium. The sequence goes on along the minus strand of CANHWG010000006.1, from coordinate 42,243 downwards.
AGAGCGAAGCGATTGGCTTAGGCATCATTTAGTAGGGAAATGTTTTATGGGGTTAGGTTATCATTTACACCACTTATTACAAAAAGAACTAACAACATAGTAAAAAAAATGGCAACAACAATTCACAAAGGAAGATCAACAAGTAGTAGTGATGTATTATATACCTTTAACGGACAACAAGTATTTAAAGGGCGTTCTACGAGCAGCAGCGATGTTATTGCTACTTTTGATGGTAAACAACTGTATAAAGGGCGTTCTACCAGTAGTAGTGATGTACTGTATACATTTGATGGCACTAATTTTTACAAAGGGCGTTCGACCAGTAGTAGCGACATACTGTATACTTTTGATGGAAAATGTATTTATAAAGGACGTTCTACCAGTAGTAGTGATATACTGTATACTTTTGACGGAAAATATTTTTACAAAGGGCGTTCAACAAGCAGTAGTGATATTTTGCTGACCATCGAGGGCCATCTTTCAATGGGTATTTTTCCGGTGATTTTTTAATAGAAAAAGGAACTGGTATTGTATAAATGTGTTTAGCGTTAGAAAGTACCCCGCTACCGCAATAAATATGTCTATCGAAAAATTAAAAAATAAAAACTATGAAGTTCGGCTTTAGAGTTCCATCCTTAACTAAAAGAATAGCGGCACGCACATCGCCAGCACGATTTATTAGACAAAATATGGGGTTAAAAGCACCACGAGGCATGGGCTGGGTAACTAACCCGAAACGGTTTATGTATAACAAGGTATATAACAAAACATCTCGAGGTTGTTTGGTAAGTTTTCTTTTTATTACGTTTATGCCTCTGACGGCGTTAGTTTGGTGGTTAATGACTTAAGCATCTAGCTTACGCTCCGATCGCTTTGCTCGGGTCGATACTATTTTTAAAAATAAAAACAGGTGTTTTTATTTTTAAAAATCACTCGAAGTGATGGTTGTGTATATGTCGAAATTACAACATACGTCAGTTCGAGTGTTTTTGGTTGCTTAGTTTGTAAAAGAAAACAAATCGTTCTTAGCAAAAATCACTCGAAGTGACGGGAAGAGGACGTTTTATTGTAACGTGATAGTGGCTTTAAAAACACACTATTTCTTGGCTGGCCTTGTTGAGGCTTTCGTTTGTTTGAACTTCATTTTGGCCGCTTTTTGGCCGCGCGTTTTTCAGCTCTTTTGGCTTCTTTTTTGGCTATGCGCTCATTTTCTTTGCGTTGGGCTTCGATACGTGCCGCACGTTCAGATGCTACTTGGGCTTGCTGTTGCGGTTCTTGTTGGATTTTGTCTTGAATGGCTTCCTGTTGGTCGTTTTGTTTTTCGGTTTGGGCTAAAGCAATTGTAGTTCCTACAAAAAGGAGAACCGCTAAAAATAATCTTTTCATGACTGTTGCTATTTTGAATTAATACTGCTTCAAAACTAGATTTTTGTCTCCCGATTTGTTTGTATAATTATATGTAAGATTTTTATAATTCCTAGGTTTTTGGCTATGCCGAAAAGTCTAATTGGTTCTCGATTAGCTTCGCAAGTGGCTAAAACTCGTTTCCACATTCGCGAGAATAACAAAGAAAGACTGGCTCGTCTGAACGTTGTTACTGTTACGAAAGAAACTACGAATGTTAAGAAATAAAAAAACCACCTATATCAACTGATACAGATGGTTTTTTTGTTATTTAGATTCCCTCTTTACACTAGTCTAGTAGTGTTTTCTTTGTGATAACATATTCATTGTCTACTGTTACTTTTACCAAAAGAACTTGTGGCGCAACGTTTAACGAATTCGTGTTAAACAAATTGGTGTTTAAGTTATTTTTAGTAAACACTAACTTTCCTAACATATCAAATACCTCTACTTTGGTAATCGCAATTGAAGGCGAAATCACTTCAAGTTGATGATTTGTACTAATGATTTTAATATCCTTTTCGGTTATTGTTGGTGTCGTAGTGCCCAAGATTTCATTAGTAAATCGCAATTCAAAACGATTATTAAAACTACCACTTGTCGTTACAAAAGTATAGGGTGCTGTTTTTAAATTGTGAAGTACAGCCGTTGTTTTATCTAACAAATAAATATTTTGACTGTCGAATACGCCATCAAAATCATCTAAATCAATACTCAGTTGTCCGTTTACGGTAGTATTGTACCCAATTGGAATACTATCTGTTTCTGAAAACGGTAGACTCTTTCCTTGTATGGCTAAATTATTTTCACCGTTCATAGTATAAATAGAAACCGAGTTTCCAACTGACATCGTTTTACCATCAAATAACGAATCAAAATCATTAGTAGCGCCTTCAACATAACCTAATAACATTTGGTTATAAGCTCCTACCGAACTTTGTAAAGAAAGCCATACGCGATGTCTTTCTAATCCTTGTGAAATAGAGTTCGTTGTAGTTGTAGCTGTGCCACCTTTAAAAAACTGGTCATTATTCCCTGCAACACGCATCGCATTATTAAAAACAGCGCTGTAGGTTCCGTCGGCCAAACCTGTTTTAGATTCGATAAAGAAACCTTGTCCTGCCGCAATTTTTCCTATAGGCATTGAACCACCTGTAATGGCTGCGGTTGATGTTTGCACTGCACCTGTAAGGTTGTATTTTGCATAATCATTGGCTGTATAAACATTATTGGTAATTGCCGTATTATGCGTCCAAAAATAAACCGTTCCGTTAGTAATACTTGCATTCTCTGTGATGAATAAATCAACATCAATTGCCGATGGATAAGGGTTACCGATCAAATTATAACTTCCGGAGCTTTTAACGATTGAAGCCGTAACAACCCCGTTATTGGGAACACCTTCAAATTCGGTTTCAACAATTTGTGTCGGACTATACGTTAATCCTCCAGGTGCTCTTCCAATATATCCAACTCCGGGTGCCATAGTTGTTGCTCCCGTTTGGTATACCCAATTATTAATCGTTGGGCTAAAAGAATAAAAAAGAGAATTGGTCGCTAATTGGCTTAACGGGGCAGACGCTACTGGCGAAGACCAATAGGTGTAATCATATTGTTTGAGTGGTGTAGTTTCTCTTTCATAAATTATAGTTCCTGAGTTTAGGGCGGAATCATTGATTTGAACTAAACTAGCACCATCATCAAATGTTAAAGTTCCTCCAAATAAAACCGTTAAAGAATTTACAACGGTTAACGTATTTCCTGAATTGATAGTAACGTTAGCTTCTGGGTTAACTTGACAAGAACAAGCAATCAAATCTGAAGTGGAGTCATAATCTTCATCAAAAACTATTTTTTCAGTACTTGTTGGAGCTGATCCTGATGACCATGTGGTACCGTTCCAAAAATTAGTGGGTTGTGCGTTTACAATAATACCCAAAGATGCTACTGATGAACAAGCGCCTACTGTAGCGGTTACCGTATAAGTTCCTTCCGGAGCAGTTATCACTGATCCAGAAATACTTACTCCTGCCGATGGTGTTACTGCATAGGTTGAGGAAGTATCATAATTTGATATTGAAAAACTACCCATGGCCTCAGAACAAGTAGGATGAATTACAGCGCCTAAAGTTGGCTGAGCTGGCATAGATGTAACACTTATAGTGTAGGTTGCTCTTGCTATTTGTGGAGCACACGCATTATTACTCGTAACCGTCATTGTTAAGATAACTGTTGTACCAATATCTCCAATTGCTGGAGTATAGGTTGGCGTAAGTGTTGTTGCACTGGATAGTGTTCCTGTACCATTATGAGTCCATAGTATCGTTCCATTAGTGGCAGACGCGCCACTTATCGTAGCCGTACTATTAGAACAGATTGCTTGAATACCACCTGCTGTGGCTGTAGGCAATCCCTGTACTGTTACCACTCGAGGTAAAGAACTGTTACTTTGACAACCATTGGCATTGGTGATCTGCACGGTATAACTCCCCGGAGTAGTCACAAAAATACTGGCTGTAGTTTCACCCGTTGACCACAAATACGTGGTACCAGCACTAGCGGTTAATGTTGCTCCATCTGTCTGACAGAAAGGAATGTTATCAGCGGTAGTTATGGTTGGTGTGGTTGGAACGGTGCTCGATGTAGTTCTGGATGTTGGAGTACCATTTACAAAAACACTAGAACCACAATTACCAACCGCTCTTACTCTATAAAAATAAGTAGTGTTAGGTGTTAATCCTGTGAACGTGTAGGTCGTTCCTATGATTCCGGTAACGGTAACCAATCCTGTTAAAAAATCAGCACTTAAGGCACGTTCTACTGTATAACTTGATGCTCCAGTACCGGCGGTCCACGACATGGCAAACTGGGTACAAACAACAGCATTCGATCCAACACCTGTTGGGCTACCCGGAGTTGCAGCTAATGTTGCATAACCCGCGGCGGCTCCATTTCGAGCAGTACTAAATCCACAACCATTCTCAGAAAAGACTCTGTAAAAGTAGGTAGTTGAAGGTGATAATCCTGTTATGGTATAGTTTAAAGCGGTAATCCCTGATACAGTTCCGAAACCAGCAGGAAATGTCGCATTGGTTGACCATTCTATCCTATACGATGTCGCCAAATTTCCTGCGGGCCAGCTAACGTTGAATTGATTACACAATGCTCCCGAAGCAGTAATTGATGCTGGTCTAGTTGGCGCTGAATTTCCTAAAGTTACACTAGGACTTGTAGCATAGGCACTTGTAGTACACCCGTTCACAGAGCGGATTCTATATCTATAGGCCGTTCCACTAGTCAATCCTGTTATGGTATATGTTAGCGTCGTAATTCCTGTTACTGTTCCTAAAATAGTAGCAAAATTGGAAGCATTGGTTGACCATTGTATTTCATAGCTTGTAGCACCTGCTCCTGCTGTCCAACTCACCGTAAGTTCATCACAAGAATTTACGAGAACTGTCAATCCGCTTGGTGCGCTTGGAGTTGCTGCTGTTGCATAGGTTATTGTTGCCGAATTACTACTGATACAAGTCCCATTAAAAACTCGAACTCTATAATAATAGGTTACTCCCGATGTTAATCCGGTAATATTTCTTGTTACCACATTGCCCACATTTAAGGCATTGTAACCCGGAACAAATGTGGTAAAACCGTTATCGGTAGCCACATCCAGCTCATAATAGTTAGCCCCGGCTACTGCATTCCAGTTGGCCGTAATTTGAGTACATGTAGCACCTGAACCTGGTAAAGGAGTTGGGGCCGCTAATGTAGAATTGACATTAATTGTGGTAAGGTTATTGGCTATTATATTAGAAATACAATTTTGTGAGGACAAACGAGTAATCCTAACAGTTCTAGTACCCACAGAGGTAAATCCGCTTGCTATAAAAGTTCCGGTTCCTGCAGTAGTGACGTTCATTACTGCTGGCGTTTGTGCCACTCCTTGAATTTCGTATGCAACAGTATACACTCCAATTGGTAAACCAGTAGGAGTTGAGTTAAGCGTTATGATAGAAGAATTTCCGGCACAAACATTCACCGAGGCTGCTATTGTACTAGTTAAATCGAATTCAGCGCAATTGTACGTAAGTTTAATTTGTCCATTACCACCATTACCACCTGAATAATAGAATCCTAGAAATCCAAAATCACCATTATCAGCGCCACCACCTCCGCCACCCGGATTTGCTGCTGCGGCACCATTCTCTCCAAGATTAAATAGGATGAAAAAGAAATTTAAGAAAGAACCAACTCCTCCATTACCTCCGGCTGCACCGTTCGTTACTGCAGCGGCACCAGTACCATTAGTGGCAGAATTACCATTTGAAGCACTACCAGCACTTCCTCCTCCTCCTCCTCCTCTGTTAGAGAGTATTCCATTAGCACCATTACCTCCATTATACGTTGTTCCAGTTCCGCCCGCGCCACCTGTTCCTATCACGTTGGTATTCCCTCGTAATCCTCCTAATCCTCCATTGGCAGAAACAGTAGAGAAAGAAGTTGTACCTCCATTAGCCCCATTGGCTGTTGTACCGATTCCTCCTGCTCCAATAGTATAGTTTATATTTGAACCTGATACTACCCCAATGGTATTTATTGAATAGCCACCACCGCCACCGCCACCGCCAGCTGCAGTAGCATTTCCGGCAGTTCCTCCACCAGCGCCACCAGCTCCCCAACACTCTACATTTAGTGAGTTTACTCCAGCCGGAACTACAAAATTGGATGTTCCTGGTGCCGTTAGGGTTGTCGTTGTTTGCGAATAAAAACGTGTTGACAAAAACAGTAATGGTAATAAAATGACTATTATTTTTTTCATGGTATTAAAAATTGTACAAGTGAAATTTATGTGACAAAATTATCTCTACCCTAATCAACTGCGAAAATTTTCCGTTATTTAACCAAAAAAATCTATGAAGTACAACTGCTAATTACATAATCTGCTTTTTTTACCTTTCATCTATATTTTGTCTTAAAGATTAGCATAATGCATAGTCAGTAACTCCCATTAATCACTCTTTAACCGCCTACCGTTTCGAATAACACAGAAAAAACAAAGACTTCATACGATAATTTTTAAAAAAATGAGACCTAGAATTCAAAAATTAAGCGAAAAGAAGTTAGTCGACTTAAGACTAATATTGAGTTTTGCTGACAAACGAATGTGAAAAGATAATTACTGCTTTTGAATTTATTATATTTGACCGATTGCTCTATTATGACGAACTAAGGTTGGCAAATTAAATATGTTGTTATGGAAGAATACGGAAAAATACTGTTGATTGCGATGCCTTTTTTTCTTTTTTTAATTATTATTGAAAGAACGTATGGCTATTTCAAAGGCATCAATCATACGCCAATGATGGATAGTATTTCGAGTATCAGCTCCGGAATGACCAATGCAGTCAAAGACGCTTTGGGATTGAGCATTGCTATTATTTCTTATCAATGGATGGTTACGCATTTAGCAATACTGCATATTGAAGCTACAGTGCTAACTTATATTATTGCTTTTTTTGTAATTGATTTTTATGGATATTGGAGTCACCGTTGGGCGCATCAAATTAACTTTTTTTGGAACAAACATGCCATTCATCACAGTAGTGAAGAATTCAATTTAGCGTGTGCCTTACGCCAACCAATTTCGAGCTTTGTAAATTTATTTACGTTCTTGTTATTACCGGCTGCAGTGCTCGGAATACCTTCAAAAGTCATAGCGATTTTGTTGCCACTGCATTTATTTTTGCAGTTTTGGTATCATACCCGATATATTGGAAAATTGGGTTTTCTTGAAAAGTTTATGGTTACGCCATCTCATCATAGAGTGCATCATGCCATCAATCCGGAATATATGGATAAGAATCATGGACAGATTTTTATTTTTTGGGACCAATGGTTCGGCACTTTTCAGGAAGAATTAGATTCGGTGCCACCCGTTTTTGGAATTACACGACCAGCACACACTTGGAATCCTATCCGAATTAATTTTCAACACCTATGGCTAATGATTAAAGATGCCTATCATGCCGAAAACTGGAAAGATAAATTCACCATTTGGTTTAAACCAACGGGTTGGCGTCCGAAAGATTTTGACAAAAAATATCCCGTTGCTAAAATAACTGATGTCTATCGCTTTGATAAATATGGACACCAACATTCCGAACTTTTAAAATATTGGTCGGTGGTACAATTATTCGTAACTCTAGGATTGATAAGCTATCTTTTTAGTACTATAGCTATTATTGGATTGCCCAACATTTTTGTGTATGGATTATTCGTTTTCCTCAGCGTTTATAGCTACACCGAATTAATGGACACCCGAAAATTCTCCATATTTTGGGAAGGATTACGTTTTATCTTTTCGTTGGGAATTATCTATTACTTTGGCGATTGGTTTGGCATGTCAGAACTAGTTCCTTTTTCAAACGGGGTACTTATCGCCTATTTCACTTTATCTTTAGTAATGAGTTTGTATTTTGTTTTGGTGGAATTCAATAAAAACCAAAAGCCACTTTCCTATCATCAGCAGTAAAGAATTGCTAACTATCTACATGCACTTATTGGCGCTATCTTATTGGTCACTTCCGATAGTATTTTGGTCCTAAATAAATTCAACGCCCCAATAACCTACCTTCATTTTGGATAATACTTACCTAATGTTTGCGTAATTCCGTTTAACAGCTATAAATTTGAAATTGAAAAGGAAAGGTTCAATCCTAATGTGGCAACTTGTCTTTTAGAACACCATATAAAAATGTTCCTAAAACAGCCCCTATTAAAATCAGACCAACGCTCATGAATCCGGCGCCAAGCATAATAAATATGGGTCCAGGACAAGCGCCAACCATTGCCCAACCCAATCCAAATAAGATTCCACCAATCCAATACCGTGCGTTTCCTTTTTCTTTATCTTGTATAATCAATAGATTGCCATCGATGTCTTTTAACTGTTTCCTTTTAGCGATTTGGATGCCAATAACCCCAACAGCAATTGCAGTCATAATGATGCCATACATATGAAACGATTGAAATTGGAACATTTCATAAATTCGGTACCAAGAAACAGCTTCTGCCTTAGTTAACACTATTCCGAAAACAAAACCAACGAGTATAAATTTTAAGTATTTCATAATTTAGAATAGTAAGGGTAAAATAAAATGCGACATAATCAATCCACCAATAAAAAAACCAATTACGGCTTTCAATGATGGCAACTGCAAATTGCTCATTCCTGCAATGGCATGTCCCGAAGTACAACCACCAGCATAGCGCGAACCAAATCCGATTAATAATCCACCAACCAATAGGATGATTATCATTTTAGGAGATTCGAATATTTGATTTCCGAATAAGGTATCGGGCAATAATTTTCCGTTTGGTGCATCAATTCCCATAGCGGCAAGTTGCTCAATGGTTTTCGGATTCAAGTCAACATTAGAAGCATCACTCAAAAAATGAACTGCCACAAAACCGCCAAGCATTGCGCCCAATACTACCGCTAAATTCCAACGTTGCGCTTTCCAATCCCAATCAAAAAAAGGGACTTTACTGCCAATGCCCGTCATTGAACATAGTGAACGCAAATTAGAAGACATCCCGAATACTTTACCAAAATAATTGAGCAGTAACATGACAGCAGCGATTAGAAAACCAGCAACCGACCAATGCCAAGTGTGTGTTATAAATTCCATTGTATTATTTTTTACAAAAATAGCAATTATCAATTACCGAAATAAAGTATTTTTGAACTCAAATTGTCAAAATAAAAATGAAAAACTTTTCTATAGAAATAAAATGGGCGTTACGATTCACGCTTTTAACTTTAGCATGGGCAATCGGAGAAAAATTTATCGGACTTCATGATGAACACATCAACAACTACGGCATGTGTAGTTTCCTTTTTGTTTTTCCTGCTGTATTATTTTTTTTCCAAGCAATAAACGAGAAAAAAAAATACGTTTATAACAACAGCATGACCTTTCGACAAGGATTTGTATGTGGCGTAATACTATCATTTATTATTTCGTTGCTGAATCCGTTAGCCCAATTGGTCATTTATAAAAGTATTACACCCCATTTTTTTGATACCATAATTGCGTATAAAGTAAAGAACGGATATTTAAGTATAGAGAATGCTAAAGTATATTTTAATTTAAAAACCTATATGATTGAAAGTACCTTCATTGGTTTGTCAAAAGGAATAATCACTGGAGCTATCGTTTCTGTATTTATTAGAAACAAAAAATAACGCTATAGCACGGTTATTGTAATAGCAAACAAAAACTATTTTATTATGAAAACTATGGCCAAATTAACTTCTATTATTGCACTTCTTTTAGTTTTTACTTCTTGTGTGAGTACAAAATCTACCCTAAAAAATGTGGATGATGCTGCACCTTATCCTATTTTATCTTTAAAAAATACGTTTGTGTTGACCGATTACAGCAAAGACCTTAAATATGGCTACGATGCTGATTATCCTGTGAATGTTTTTTATTTGAATGCCAAAGATGAAAATCTGAACGCCCATCGTTATTTAGATGCCTTAGCTGGACCCAAAGGAGAGAAAATCACTTATACCAAAATTGAAAGTTGCTGTCCGTTTCCGACCAAAAGAGTCGAAATGGGTGCTGGATTTTTAGATGTTTATGAACTAAAATGGGACGGACAAACTAAACCAATAAAATTGTATATCAATATTTATGAAAGAGGTTATTTACTAGTTCCTGTAGGTCTTACAATAAAAAAATAACGCTCCGATTTGTATTTTAAAAGCAAATAAAATAATAGTACATTTGCAGCCATAAAAGAAACGCATCATGAACATTCATTCAATTCCACAAATCAAAAACACAGATAGTGGAAATTTCTTTGTGCTCGCTGGTCCTTGTGCTATAGAAGGCGAAGAAATGGCAATGAAAATTGCCGAAAAATTAGTCACTATTACAGATAAATTAGAAATTCCCTACGTTTTTAAAGGTTCATTCAAAAAAGCGAATCGCTCTAGAATTGATAGCTTTTCTGGAATTGGAGATGAGAAAGCGTTAAAAATTCTACGCAAAGTTTCTGAAACGTTTCAGGTTCCTACCGTTACCGACATTCATACTAATGAAGATGCTGATAAAGCAGCTCAATATGTAGATGTATTACAAATTCCGGCGTTCTTAGTACGTCAAACCGATTTGGTTGTGGCTGCTGCCAATACTGGAAAGGTAGTCAATCTGAAAAAAGGACAATTCATGAGTCCGGAAAGCATGAAACATGCCGTTCAAAAAGTACTAGACTGTAATAACCAAAATGTAATGGTAACCGATAGAGGAACGATGTTTGGTTATCAAGATATGATTGTCGATTTTCGAGGCATACCAACTATGCAACAGTATGCTACCACCGTTTTAGACGTTACCCATTCGTTACAACAACCCAACCAAACAGCTGGTGTAACTGGCGGAAGACCCGATATGATTGAAACCATTGCTAAGGCCGGAATTGTTGTAGGTGTTGATGGTATTTTTATAGAAACCCATTTTGATCCCGCTAATGCCAAAAGTGATGGTGCCAATATGTTGCATTTAGACTACTTTGAAGATCTTATGACCCGATTGGTAGCTATCCGAAAAACTATCAATCAATTTTAATTCCTAAAGCTACCCCTTGAAAAAAATCTTTATAATAACATTCCTTACTTCAGTTTTAGGAATTCAATTTTTATCTGCCCAAGAAAACTCAAAATTAGAAACAAAATCTAACGAAAAAGTTGTTAATCCAACTAAATACACCGCACATAATAAAGGTAAAATGTATATTTTTTGGGGAGGAAATCGCGAAAGTTATTCCAGTTCCGATATTCATTTTAAAGGAGCAGATTATGATTTTACGTTATATGATGTTCAAGCGCATGATAAAGCAAAAGGATGGCATTTAGACTATGCGAATCCAGCTCGAATGACGATACCACAAACCAATTTAAGGATTGGCTATTTTATTAATGACCATTATAACATTTCTATAGGTTTTGATCACATGAAATATGTTATGACTCAGGATCAAATTGTTCGAATTGGAGGAGTTGTTGGAGATTCTTATCCAAATCATGCCGGAATATATTTACCTTCAGGAAATAATACAATAGATTTAACAGATGGTAGTTTTCTTAAATTTGAACATACTGATGGTTTAAACTATGTGAATACCGAGTTTTGTCGTGTGGATGATATCTCAAAGCTATTTAAAATAAGAAACACCGATAAATTTCAAATAAATATCACTGAAGGTATTGGTGGTGGTTTTTTATATCCAAAAACAAATTCAACTTTGCTTAGTAAAGAAAGACATGATGATTTTCATGTGGCTGGATTTGGAGTATCTGCCAAAGCCGGATTGAACTTTACCTTTTTTAAATATTTCTTTGTTCAGACCGAATTAAAAGGAGGTTATATCAATATGGGTGACATTAGAACCACAAAAAGCCCCACGGATAAAGCATCTCAAGAATTTTTCTTTTTACAAAAGATTATAGCTTTTGGTGGCATTTTCACTATATAGAAATCAGAAACAAAAAAATATAAAAAAGCGTCCCAATTTTGGAGACGCTTTTTTTTACATTAAATTCTTAGCTTCACTAAGAACCGAAATCAAAATGGCGTTATCTATTTCTTCTAAAGTAGTATATCGCAATGATTTAAAAGTGGTTCTTCCATCACCTGCTATCAGAAAGTTTAAGTTGTCTTTTAATTGAAATCCTTTATTAAAAGCTACGTCAACATATCCTTTTTTATGACTAACGTTTAAAAAACAGTAAGGTTTTCTCTTAAAATAAAAATAGGGAATTTTCCATTTATATTCTAAAGTCACTTCGGGTACTGTTTGCTCAACAACACTAATAATATGCAATAGCATATCACGATATTTTTCGGGCTGATTTAAAACATATACATCTTGAGGTTTCACTAATCTATTCCGTATTGGTCAATCATATACATTAAAGATGCCATGGTTGCTGCACCAAGTTCTAATTCTCTTTTATTCACGGCATCAAAGGTGTCGTTAGCAGCGTGATGATAATCAAAATACCTTTGTGAATCGGGACTTAATCCTGCCTTCACAATCTTTTTAGAGGTTAATGGTTCGATATCTGATCCTGTTCCGCCTTTTACAAAATTATGAATCAAATAGGGTTCAAATAAATATTTCCAACTGTTTATCTTTTGAAAATTGGCGTCATCACATTCAAATGAAAAGCCACGTGGTGAAAAACCACCCGAATCACTTTCTAGAGCAAATATGTGATTTTCATTATTAAGTTTCGATACTTCCTCATATTTCTTTCCGCCTCTACCGCCATTTTCTTCATTCATAAACAACACTACTCTGATGGTGTTTTTGGGTTTATACTTTAGCTTTTTGAAAGTTTCTACCACTGCCATACTTTGTACAATTCCGGCGCCATCGTCATGAGAACCATCCGCTAAATCCCAAGAGTCGAGATGGCCGCCAACGGTCATAATTTTTTCAGGATGTTCTGAACCAGTTATTTCTCCAATCACGTTATACGAAAGCACATCATCATAGGTTTGGCAAGACATTTTCATATAAAATTTTAACTTGCTATTCTCTTTGAGTTTTTTGCTTAATAAATCAGCTGCATTGGTACTTATAGCAGCTGTTGGGATATACTTCTCTTTGGGCAAATCGCCATAACTTTGAGCTCCTGTATGCGGAAAATCATCCAACCTAAAATTCATCGAACGAACAATTGTTCCTACAGCGCCATATTTAGAAGCTTCTTTGGCTCCATAATACCTCTGGTCTACGCACTTACCATACGATTTAAAAGCATTAACATTTTCGGGTTCAAAAGGTCTGTTATAGAAAATAATTTTTCCTTTTAACTTGGCTTCTCCAAGTGTGTCTAGTTCTTTTAAGCTTTTTACTTCTATAACCTCGGCCATTAATCCAGATTTTGATGTGGCTATTGAACCACCAAGGGCACAGATTGGAACGTTGATTTTAGTTTTATCATCCAATATATAGGCTATTTCTTTCTCGCCTCTGACCCATTTTGGCACCATCACTTCTTGAAGGTATACTTTATCTAAACCCAAAGTTTCTAATTGTTGTTTGGTATATAAAACTCCTTTTTCGGCACCAACAGAACCCGATAAACGAGCACCAATTTTATTAGACAAATCATCTAACCAAGAATAGCAAGTTGATTTGGTTAACGAAAATTTATAAATATCCGAAAGCATTTTTTGGTCGTTGCTTTGCGAATAAATAAATGAAGTGAATAGTAAAGTGAATAGGGTAATTTTTTTCATATAAAATATTTTTATCAAAAATAAATGAAAAAACATTTGGTTACGAAAATAAAAATTATTTACTTTGTATTTCAAAGTACTTTAAAATGGAAAACGAAAAATACCTTCAAGACATTCAAGACATCAAACAAATGATGTCACAATCAACGCAATTTATATCGTTAAGTGGTTTATCTGGAATACTCGCAGGGATTTATGCATTAATTGGAGCTACTATAGTTAACTATCTTTTAGAACAAAACAAGTTTGATGTCGTTATCATCGAAGGATTGACTTTTAAACTAATTATTTTGACGGCATTCGTTGTTTTGTTGTTGTCATTAGTTACGGCATCTATTTTGACCAAACAAAAAGCCAAAAAGGTTGGTGAAAAAGTTTGGAATGCTTCGGCAAAAAGATTACTTATAAACTTTTGTATTCCTTTATTTACTGGCGGAATTTTTGCCATACTCCTATTGCGTCAAGAGGTTTATGGTTTGATTGCACCAATTACTTTAATTTTTTATGGACTGGCGTGTTTGAATGCCAGTAAATACACATTGAAAGACGTTCGATATTTAGGCATCACCGAAATTATTTTAGGATTGATTGCCGTAGAATTTTCAGGATATGGGCTGTATTTTTGGGTTTTAGGTTTTGGTATTTGTCACATCGTTTATGGAGCAATGATGTATTTTAAATACGATAGAAAATAAGTTTTGAAAAACATCATCCAAAATATTAACAAAGCATTTGATCACCGAATACGTTTGGGGATTATGTCGGTATTGATGGTTAATGAAAGTGCCGATTTTAATACGCTCAAGGAACTTCTTGGGGTAACTGACGGAAATCTTGCCAGTCATGCAAAAGCTTTAGAAAACGAAGAATATATTTTGATTGAAAAACAATTTATTGGCAAAAAACCAAATACTAAATATATCGCTACAGCAACTGGAAAAAAAGCATTCAAAGAACACATTGAAGCCCTAGAAAAATTAATAACGAAACGCTAAACTATTTTTTTATTCTATTACTTTGAAATTCAAAGTACTTTTAAATTTAATTCATTATGAACAAATTCCTGACTATCTATTTATTCAACAAAAAACAAAATTCCGTATTAATTCTACTAGCCATACTATCATTAGTATTGATGCTTTTACGTGTAAAAATTACACACGATATCTATCTACTCTTTTTGATATGGAATTTATTCTTGGGATACATTCCTTATTTCTTTTCTTCTAAATTAAAAAACACTGTTCCAGGTTATTTTTGTTTTTATCTGCTTTTTTTGGGATGGTTACTTTTTCTACCAAATGCCTTTTATTTGGTAACAGATTTTATTCACCTGCATTATAGTACTAGTTTTCAATATCTCTTTGATGCTATTCTCTTAACTAGTTTTACCCTCGCTGGATTTTATGCTGGTATTGCTTCTTTATTTCATATACACCAATTATTACAAATGAAATATTCTGACCAAAAAAGCAAGTTGATAATCATTTTCATTTGTTATCTATCAGGTTTTGGAGTATACCTCGGGAGAATACTCCGTTTTAACAGTTGGGATATTATAAGACATCCTATTGACCTTATCAATGGCTTATTGGAAAGCTTCAAAAACCTTGAAGCACAATTATTTACAGCGATTTTAGGAACTTTTATAGTGCTAGTTTACAGCATATACTTTTCATCATTAAACCAAAAACAATTATCATCATGGTAACAAAAACAACACCGGGTAAATTTTCAACCTATTTAGCCCTTACTTCATTTAGTATCGGAACGTTATTATTAGCAATACATCTTTGTTTTCCTGATACCATTGAAATTCTGGTAACGGGTTTATTTTATGTTTTGTTTGCCCTACTCGTCAATAGCATTACCCTTTTACATTTATTATATCATTTCAGTATCAATCGATTAGAAAGAGAAACAATAGCTATTCGGATTCTCATTTTATTGGCGAACATTCCCATAACAATTATATATCTAAACATCGTATTCAACAATAATTTATTTTAACTAAAAACAATTAAAATCATGGAAAATCAAGAAAATCAAGTACACGAAGAAAAAACATTCTTCCAATCTACAACGGCCAAAATGCTAATGGTAGGATTTCTAACATTAGTTTTATTAATTCCGCTATTCTTCGTTCAAAATTTAATAAGTGAACGTTCGCAACGAAAAACTGAAATGGTTGACGAAGTAACTGATTTATGGGGAAAAGATGTGTTGTTTTATGGACCAATGTTACGAATTCCGTATACCAGTTATGAAGCGTACAATGTGACCAATCCTAAAACTGGAGTAACAACTATAGAAAGAAAAGCCATCACCAATTATGCTTATTTTTTCCCGAATGAACTAAAAAACACTTCAAAAATAAAGAAAAACGAATCGCTTAAACGCGGCATATTCAATCACGTTGTTTTCACTGCCGATATGACTTTTAAAGGCAATTTTACGCAACCAAATTTTTCAAAACTCGGCATTGAAGATGAAAACATTCAATGGGAAAAAGCTGCCGTAATTGTAAAAACGACCAATTTGAAAAGCATTAAAAGCGAATTAAAAATTCAATTAAACAACGATAAATTTTCATTTGAACCACAAAATAACGACAAAAGCAATTACAGTGTTTTAGCCACAAACCCATTTGATTATAAAGCCCTAGTAAATTCAGATAAAATCAATTTTGATTTTGCAATAACCTACAACGGAAGTAATAGTGTGAAATTTATACCTGTTGGAAAAATCACAACAGTAAGTGTAGATTCTGATTGGGAATCTCCCAGTTTTGAAGGATCATTTGCTGCAAATGACGCTTCAAAGACCATCAACAAAGATGGCTTTCATGCCGATTGGAAAGTATTAGACATTAACAGAACGTTTTCGCAACAATACGCGAATGTTTTACCTGATTTGGATGATTACCTCTTTGGAGTAAAATTAATCCAAACAGTGGACGAATATCAACAAAATGAGCGTGCTTCTAAATATGGTTTCTTGGTTATTGGCTTAACCTTCTTAATTTTCTTTCTGATTCAGTCGGTTAGCAAGATAAATATTCACATTTTTCAGTATTCAATGATTGGCTTGGCGTTGATTATGTTTTATACATTATTAATTTCCGTAACGGAACATAGCACCTTTAGTTTTGCCTATACGATTGCCGGCGCTTCGGTAGTTGCCATGATCACACTTTATTCTATTTCTATTTTAAAGAATAGGAAGTTTCCAATGTTTATAGGGATGGCATTGACTGTGTTGTATTCGTTTATCTATGTCATTATCCAAATGGAAGATTACGCTTTACTAGTTGGCAGCATAGGATTGTTCCTCATTCTTGGCGCTGTGATGTACTTCTCTAGAAAAATTGATTGGAGTAAATAAAAAGCAAAAAAACATGAAATCATTTGTAGACGAAAAATCGGTTGTTAGAAAAATATGGG
This sequence comes from Flavobacteriaceae bacterium, assembly GCA_947464335.1. Lineage (GTDB taxonomy): Bacteria > Bacteroidota > Bacteroidia > Flavobacteriales > Flavobacteriaceae > Flavobacterium. The sequence goes on along the minus strand of CANHWG010000006.1, from coordinate 25,076 downwards.
GAAAAAGTGATACCATACTCTTCATTTTTGCAGGAGCATCCGCCGAATTTGCATTAAACAAAGCAGTAGATTGGCTTTACTTCACGGGTAAACTGCCTTCTGATCCAATAGGTCGATTATTTTCGACCGTAAAATATGCCCAACGCATTATCTTTTTATCATCGGATGATGCGCATGATGCGATTAACAGTATGCGATCTATTCATGCTGCAGTAGAACAAAATCGGGAAAGTACCATTCCCGACTGGGCCTATCGAGATGTGCTATATATGCTTATTCACTACTCGATTGTCTCGTATGAACTATTGGAAAAGAAATTAACCGAAGCAGAAAAAGAAGAAGTCTACAATGTTTTTTATCGAGTTGGAATTAGAATGGGATTAAAAGAATTACCCGCAACCTATTTAGAATGGCTACCTGAGAGAGAAAGTCATTTGAATGAAAACCTGAAAGCAAGTAAATACACTTTCGATTTATTCAAACAATATAAAAAACACCTTGGGTTGTTCCGCTATAAAGTGCTAATAGAAGTTCAGAAATTAGTAGTTCCGAAATCAGTAAAAAGACAATTATATCTTAGTGACTTCTCTTTGCTTTCTATTCTTATTCCGATTTATAAAATAAGTCGCCATTTAAAAATTGAGGCTTTTTTAAAAAACATGTTACTTCCTTCAAGTTATAAAATGGAGATAAAAATGCTTGATAGTGCTATTGTTTAATTGGAAATAAGTGTTGCTAAAAACCTGTTCAAATTTGGACAGGTTTTTTTTATTGAAATCCTTCAAAATCAATAATCCAATCTTTGTGTTTATCATACCAAAGTTGTCCATCAGAAACAGTTAAAGGACAATCAAAATTATTGGTATATAAACTTCCGGTTCCTAAACCTTGAGCCATCGTTGTATTCAAAGTAAATGTAAATTGTGCAATGGCATTTAAACCAACGTTACTTTCTAAAGCCGAAGTAATCCACCAACCGATATTGTATTTTTCAGCCAATGAAATCCATTCTAAAGTTCCCCGAAATCCACCAACAAAACTTGGTTTCAAAACGATGTATTGCGGCTTAACTTTTTGCAATAAATTTTCCTTTTCTTCTGTTGAAAATACTCCAATTAACTCTTCATCCAAAGCTATAGGAATTGACGTACTTTTACACAACACCGACATCATGTCAGTCTCGTTTTTTTTAATTGGTTGCTCGATACTATGTAATTTAAAACCAGATAGTTGATTTATTTTAATTAAAGCTTCATTTGAATTAAATGCACCGTTTGCATCGACTCTGATTTCGATGGTTTCTTTATCAAAATTAGCCCTAATAAAACGCAATAAATTCAGTTCTTTATCAAAATCGATGGCGCCAATCTTAAGTTTTACACAGCTAAAACCTTGTTTAATTTTATCTTCTATTTGAGCTTTCATGAAGACTTCATCTCCCATCCAAACTAATCCATTTATAGAAATACTTTTGGTGTTTTCTGTAAAATCAGAAGGAAATAAAACAAATGGATTTTCACTTTTTAAGGAAAGAAAAGCCATCTCCAATCCAAATTGTATCGAGGGAAATTCGATTAATTCATCCCAAAGTTTTTGTTCTCCAAGATGAATGTTTTGACAAGCCCAGTGTAATTTTTGCTCATAATCGGGTCGGTCATCTGTACTCAATCCACGAAGAATGCCGCACTCACCTATTCCTTTCTGTTCGTTTTCTTCAAGAATAATAAACCAAGTTTCTTTTTTTGTCATTATTCCACGAGACGTTCCTGAAGCTTGCTTAAATAGAAGATTATGCTTTTTATACGTCGCTTTCAACATGATTACAGTTCTAAAATTCGTAAAATCTTTTTGAAATCACTAGTTGGAAGGCCGTTTTTCTTGAAGTTTTCAAAATCCTCTTTTGTAGCTTGAGACCAGCTTTTGCTGGAACTCACATTATTAGATCGGTATTTTTTATGAATTTCTTTCGCGTTGCTTACTTTATTAGTAAACAAGTAAACGTGAGCCAAACGCAATTGGTGCTCTATGTTGGCTGAATTCATAGAAATCGCTTTTCTAATAGCCGCTTCTGCTCTAATGTATTGTTTTGTAATTAAATAAAAATCGCCTTGCAAACCATAGTCCAAATCGGTTGCCCTTCCCTTTTGGATGATTTCGTTTTCTAAAAGCAACATCCCTTTTTCGTACTCTTTGGCTATTAAAAATGCTTTAACTTCTGAACGTATTTCATCTAAGTATGCTTTCACTAAACCAGATTTTTTCAAGCTATTATCCATCACATCGCTGAATACTTTTGCTTTTTCTACTGGCAATATTTCCTTATAATTATTGTAACTATAATTTAAAGTAAAAATTTCAATAAAATATCCTAATGCTTTATCTTTCTGATTTATAGATTTATATATTTCATTATTTTCAATGTCTTCAAACAGTTCTTTTTTGGTTGTACCCGTCCAACCGTTTTTAAATTTATAATCTATCCAGGGCACAACTTCAAAAACTATTTTTTGATTCATAATCCAATTCTCACTTTCAAAAACAAACCAAAGATTTTGGTTTCCATTTAAACATTTCGATTTCTGAGAAAGCAATTTTGTTTCTTTGTTTATAGGTTCGTTTTGAACCGCACAAGCGTTTTTTATAACACTCGACTTCTCATAGTCTAACGCTTCTTTTTCGTTGGCAAAAACAGCGTATTTACATTTATCATCACCTGTTATAGTCGTCGCTAAAAAAATGGCTCCTGCCGAACCTTGCGTAATTCCGGTCGGATCTGGAATTGCTTTTAGCAGCGAAACCAAACTTGAAGTTATCTTTTGATTATCATCTAAAATCGAAATTCGATAAACCACTTCAGTCGTTCCGACAGGAAAATCAGCCGTTTTGATTATTTTCTTTTTTCCTGCTCCAAGTGCAATTGTTTCATTTGTAGTTCTAATATTGTCCCAATAACCGTCTTTTGGTTGTGCAAAAACCATCGAAAAAAATAGCATAAACGCCATAGTTAACTTTGCATTCATATGCTATTAATTATATTTATAAAATGAGATTGATACTCTTTTATTGATTTATATTTACTTGGCCTACAATTCTATACTTTTTCCTATTTCTAAAAGCATTAAGTCTTTTCCGGCATCAAAGAATTTTTTTATAGCTTCCTCGTGATGGATAACTATAAACCCAAACGTATCGTAATGGCATCCTAAAATCTTATCGCAATCAACAAAATCAGAAGCAATTATAGCATCTTCTACATCCATGGTAAAGTTATTGCCAATAGGGAAAATTGCCAAATCTAGCTTTGTACGCATCGGGATTAATTTCATATCCATTGTTAGTGCGGTATCTCCGGAAATATAGATGTTTTTATGCTCCCCTTCAATTACAAAGCCGCCAGGATTACCGCCGTAGGTTCCATCGGGAAACGAACTCGAATGGACTGCAGCTACATATTTCACTTTTCCGAAATCAAATTGCCAACTTCCGCCGTGATTCATAGGATGGTACTGAAGCCCTTTATTTCCGTAATACGTTGCGATTTCCCAGTTGGATACAATTACCGAGTTGTTATTCTTTGCAATAACCTCAACATCTAAAGTATGATCTTGATGTGCATGTGTAATCAAAATATAATCCGCTTTTAGATGATTGACATCAATATGAGCCGCTTTTTCGTTAGCTGAAATAAACGGGTCAACTAATATGTGTTTTCCGCTTACTTCAATTCCGATACAAGCGTGACCATAGAATGTGATTTTCATAGAAGATAATTTAAAATTAAATATAATTCACTAATAAATCAGAGACAAAATAAATCAAACTTAGGGCTAATAAGACCGCAAGGAAAAAGGTGCTTAACGCTAGCTTTTTAAGCTCAGGATCAAGTAGTTTTGGATTCCTATTTCTACTAACGGTTAAAAGGTGTGAACTTAATGGAAAATAAGCTGCTAAGAACAAATATTGGTCGAAGTGAAAATCATTAAGAATGGCAAACAACACTACAAGCACCATTGCCGAGGCGACTAAAAAACGATGGTATTGTTTGGCCCAGGCACCCCCTTTTTGAACTACAATAGTGTTTTTTCCTGCTTTCCGATCACTTTCTTCATCGCGCATATTATTTAAATTTAAAACACCAACACTCAAAAAACCAATAGCAGTAGCAGGTAATAATAACAACCAATCTATTTGTTTCGAAAACATAAAATATACCCCAAACGTACTGACCAATCCAAAGAATATAAAAACAAAAACATCTCCATAACCGCGATACCCATAGGCACTATTTCCGACGGTATATCGAATAGCCGATGCAATGGCTAAGATTCCTAAAAACAAAAAAATAAAAGAATAAAGTAGGTAACTTTCTTTAAAAGCAAAATAGATAAGTAAAACAGCAAAAAGTAGGGTAATTATAGAGGTGAAAACCATCGCGCTTCTCATTTCAAAAGGCGTAATAACTCCTTTTTGAATGGCGCGTTTTGGTCCAACTCTATCATCGTTGTCTGTACCTTTAATACCATCACCATAATCATTGGCAAAATTGGAAAGTATTTGCAATCCTAAGGTAGTCAACAAGGCAAAAATCACTATATTCCAATTAAACATTGCTTGTGACATAGCATAAAAACTTCCGACTATGATTCCAGATACCGAAAGCGGTAGTGTTCTCAATCTAGCAGCTTCAATCCAGTGTTTCATTTTATTTTTTTGTAAATAGTGATTAGTAAATAGTGTTATTATGTTTATAATTTGAAATTAATTCCAATTATTATCATTTTTTTCAATTTGATACAACCAAAGATTGACATATTGATTGATTTTGTCAAATTTACCAAGTTGAAAACTAACATTTCCTCCTGCAGTATGTATTGTCAAAGAGCCAATATTTAAGCTTTTGTGCCAAAACAATTGTGATGTTGTTATGGCTTGTATTTTTTCAATTTTAATGATTTCGTTATCAACATCCCAAGCGCCACTTTGCATGATGATGTGTTGATTATTTATAAATAAGTTATAGTTTTTAAACCCAAACAGCAATCCGATTAATATAAAAATAGTATAAACTACCGCTACACTTTTGTATTCAAAAACTATATTTGAAACCAAATTTCCAACAATAAAATAGGCTGCTAAAGGTACTATAATTAATGTAAAAATAGAAAATAGAAGTTTACGTATGTTAGGATTTAATTTTTCTCCTTTTATTGGCATCTCGTCAAATAGTAATTGTAAGATTTGGTCACGCTCCAATTCATTGCAACCAGGAATTTCAATAGTTGATTTATCGTTTTTTGTCTTTTCACTACTGGTTTGCTTAATTTTAACTTCAAGAATTTTTAGCTTTTTTTGAAAAAAATTCCTTGTGATTTTCACAATTTGAACTTTCTCGGGTTTTAGTATGGTGTTTTGTGTTGTCAGTAATCCATAAGACAAATTCAGTGATCCTTTTTGCTTTGCAATTTTAAAACCAAAATATTTTACCACAGTTCTAATGATGTTGATGATAAAAATTATCGAAAACAAAAAAACTATTGCCAATAAAATCGAATAAACCTCAGTGTTGTTTTTAAAGAAATCTTTTACATTACTTCCGTCTACATAATCGTCCGCCCCAGCTTGACTGAGATTTTCGTAAATAGTAAAGAAAAAAGTTAATAACAAACCTATACTCTTCGCATAATTTGAAGTGATACCAATTTTCAACAGACTGGTTAAGTCTATATTTATCAATGTTTCTTTTTCTTCATTATGCTCAATTGGATCAACAGTGATCTCTAGTTTTTCGTTATCCAATAGTTTTGACTTTAAAGCCATGGCAATTTCTTTTGAGACAGCATTTATTATGGCTTCTTTTTCTTCACTTCCAGCAGAATCAATATTTACTTGATAAACATTGACCAGTTGATGGATAATAGTTTGTTTTAAATTTACTTGTTGGATTTTATGTAACTGAATAACCGTTTTTGTTTTGTTTATTATTCCATGTTGCACAACAAATTCATTATGTTGTTCATCAAAATAAAAAGTAAATGCGTGGTATTTTAAATAGGAATAAATGGCAAAACCAAGAAATAGCATTAGAATAATTCCAATAGCCCAGAAAGTTTCAGCTTGTTTCGCTCTTATAAAAAATATAATTACAATAAACCACATTGCTTTTAAAAATCCAAAAACACTATTCGCAAAGAGTACAATTAGTCCTAGTTTGGATTGCCGTTGTGGTAAAGAAAAATTCATAGTTAACTAAGTTGCTTTTGAATTTTACCCATTAGCAATTGTTTAATATCTTCTGCTTGCTCTTTTCTAATTCCCGGAATTGACACATCACTAGAATCGCCACCAGCAGTGAAGATTTCGACTTTTGCCAAATCAAAATAACGCGAAACAAAACCTTCGTGTAAGGCAACGTGTTGAACACGATTGTAGGGAACAATCATTGTGTTGGTGGCTAAAATTCCGCTTCTATAGATTACATCATGTTCTCTAAAGGCAAAACCTCTTTTTAGAAATGAAATTTTAAACAATACGAATGCAAACCCAAAAAACAAAACATAAACCAATGTAAAAAGCCAAGCAATAGAATGAATCTCTTCGACAAAACAATAAACGACAACTAAAATTACCCCTACCAGAAGCATAGCCGCAATGATATTTAACAAAATTACATTCCAATATTTTGATTGCAATTTGTTCAAATTTATCGATTCATATCGCGGTAAATTTGAGAGGTCAATTGGTTCGTTGGTGAAGTTTTGCATATTTATTCTAAATTTTATATGAGCAGTTTCAATAGAACTTCATTAGATTCCTACTTCGTCGGAATGACAAGATTGAGAAAACTGATTACTATATACTTATAACTGAACACTAATTTATGGCAACCACTTTTTCTCAAAGTTTGGCTTTCGTTTTTCCAAAAACGCATCTCTACCCTCTTTGGCTTCATCAGTCATATAGGCCAAACGGGTAGCTTCTCCCGCAAAAACTTGTTGCCCTACCATACCGTCATCAGTTAAATTCATGGCGAATTTCAACATTTTTATTGAGGTAGGCGATTTTGCTAATATCTCTTGAGCCCATTCAAAAGCGGTATCCTCGAGTTCCGCATGCGGAATAACTGCATTTACCATTCCCATTTCAAAAGCTTCTTGTGCAGAATAATTTCTTCCTAAAAAGAATATCTCACGCGCTTTCTTCTGCCCTACCATTTTTGCTAAATAAGCCGAACCATAACCGCCATCAAAACTAGTCACATCGGCATCAGTTTGTTTGAAAATAGCATGTTCTTTACTGGCCAAAGTCAAATCGCACACCACATGCAGACTATGTCCACCACCAACGGCCCAACCAGGAACAACACAAATGACTGCTTTTGGCATAAAACGTATCAATCGTTGTACGTCTAAAATATTCAATCGATGATAACCATCTTCACCCACATATCCTTGTTGTCCTCTCGCTTTTTGATCTCCACCAGAACAAAACGACCAAACACCATCTTTTGAACTTGGTCCTTCGGCAGAAAGCAATACTACTCCAATTGAGGTGTCTTCTTGAGCATCATGAAATGCTTGTAATAATTCAGATGTCGTTTTCGGGCGAAAAGCATTGCGAACATCAGGACGATTAAAAGCGATTCTTGCAACGCCATTGCATTTTTTATAAGTGATATCTTCAAAATGTTTAACTGTCTTCCAATTAATTGAACTCATATAAATGCTAAATTTTATTAAATTAAAATTATAAAAATAAATTCCGTTATTTTAGCGTAAAAATAAAGCATTTTTTACATTTAACGACAAAAACAAATAGTAAAATAGTATGAATAAATTGATAGTTATAGTGGCTATACTTTTTAGCTCTGTTGGATTTTCTCAAGCTTATGAATTCCATTCCACTAAAGAAATTGAAGCTTTACCCGTTATTTCGCAAGACCAAACTGGGTCCTGCTGGAGTTTTTCTACAACTTCTTTTTTAGAAGCTGAAATTATTCGTGTCACCGGAAAAAAAACAGACCTTTCTGAAATGTATAATGTTCGTAACACCTATCTTGATAAAGCTGAAAATTATGTAATGCGTCAAGGAAAAGCGCAATTTGGAGAAGGTGGATTAAGCCATGATGTGATTAATAGTGCTCGAAAATATGGCATGGTTCCAGAAACCAATTTTACCGGAAAAAATAATCCAGATTTACAATTTAATCACAGTAAAATGGTTGCAGAACTTGAAGCGGTTGTCAAAAAAGCGGTTGCAGAAACACCCAAAAAATACCCTAATTGGAAAGCAGATTACGCGGCTATTTTAGATGCCTATATGGGAAAATTTAATGAAGATGAAAAAATAACACAACAAAATCAATCTATCGACAACAAAATTGAATCTAAAGTAAAAGCACTAACACCGAAACAGTTTTTAGGAACAACTAAATTAAATTTAGATGATTATATAACGATAACCTCTTTTACAAACGAACCTTTCTATTCAAAATTCATTCTATCTATTCCTGATAATTTTGCAAATGGTTATTTGTATAATTTACCATTAGATGAATTTATACTAAACATTGATAACGCATTAGAAAATGGTTATACTTTAGCTTTAGATACAGATGTGAGCGAGTTAACTTTTTCGGAAAAAGAGGGCATTGCGGTTATTCCAGAGTATGAGGAAGATAACAAATCAATTCTAACCGAAATCAAACCTGAAAAAAATATCACGCCAGAATATCGTCAGGCCGAATTTGAAAATTTTAATACTCAAGACGACCACTTAATGCACATCGTTGGAAAAGTGGCAGACCAAAAAGGAAATCACTATTATAAAGTTAAAAACTCTTGGGGAACCAAATCTGGTAAAAATGGTTTCATTTATATAAGCATTCCATACGTTAAGCTTAAAGCAATTTCAGTAATGCTCAACAAAAATGGGTTGAGTAAAAAAACCAAAGCCGCTTTGAAAATCTAAGAAAGTCAACATTTCAAAAGTAAACCTACCAAAATCAAATTCTTCAATGAAGCATTTCAGCAAAAAAGAAAAAATAAATATACTGTTTAGTTTCCCCGTAATCATTGCTTCTCTTGGTTATTTTGTAGATATATATGATTTGTTACTTTTCGGAATCGTTCGCATTCCAAGTTTGAACGATTTACATTTAGACGTTGATAAAGTGGGTACCATGATTATCAATTTTCAAATGACTGGGATGATTATCGGCGGAATTTTATGGGGTGTTTTAGGAGATAAAAAAGGAAGGTTATCAGTATTATTCGGTTCAATTTTAGTCTATTCACTAGCAAATATTGCCTGTGGACTATTACCTCAAATTGATTTTGGAGACAAAGCAATGATTTATGCTTGGCTTCGATTTATAGCTGGAGTGGGATTAGCTGGCGAATTGGGTGCCGGAATTACGTTAGTATCAGAAACCTTACCCAAAGAACTAAGAGCTATTGGATGTTCTATAGTAGCCGGATTTGGAGTTTTAGGAGCAGTAGTGGCACATTTTACCGTAGAACTTTCGGGCAGTTGGTCTACAGCTTACCTTATTGGCGGCGGTTTAGGACTAATGTTGTTGGTATTACGAATTAGCGTTGCTGAAAGTGGCATATTTAAATCGGTTAAAGAAAATTCCGAGATTAAACGAGGAAATTTTTTATCCTTTTTTACAAACAAAACCCTATTTACAAAATACATAAAATGCATATTAATTGGCGTTCCCATTTGGTATTGTGTCGGAATATTAGTTTTTATGGCTAATCAGTTTGCCCCCGAAATGGGAATTGCAAAAATTGATCCTGCCATAGCAATTCTATGGACCTATATTTTTGCTTCAGTGGGTGATTTTACTAGTGGCTTTATCTCTCATTTTCTACATTCTCGAAAAAAGACCATTCTTTATATGATGCTCTTGACAGCAGTTGGTGTCGGTCTATTACTTTTTGGCGGGACAAAAAGTGAAAATACCTACTATTTCTTTTGCGGCTGGTTAGGATTAAGTACTGGTTATTGGGCCATGTTTGTTACATTATCTGCCGAACAATTTGGCACCAATTTAAGAAGTACAGCAGCTACAAGTATACCCAATATGGTTCGTGGCGCAGTACCGATACTCTTGATTGGCTTTGATCAGTTAAAAATTACTCAAAGTGTAATAATGTCTGCTGCAATAGTTGGAGCGGTAGTTTTTATCCTCGGAATCTATTCTGTTTTAACGATAAGCGAAACGCATAACAAGCACATGGATTTTATAGAATAGTAAGACTTTAAATTCTATCTCTTGCAATCACTAATAGCTAAAAATAATTAGAACCCATTTTATTAAAAAAATTATATTTACTTCCTCAAAAAAATAGTTCGTCTTATATTTTTTATTTTAATATTTAAATGGAGTTAAAAAACAAAAAAATTGTTGCAATTATAGCGCATCCTGATGATGAAACAATTGGATGTGGCGGATTTCTGAGCAAAGCTTTTGCATTAGGCGCCGAATGTAAAGTGGTATTACCGCTAAAAAGAGCAAATCAACGAGGCATTGTAAGTTGGGATAAAGAATTAGAACACTTTAACAGTGCGTGTAAACATATCGGAGCTACTCCTGTCATTACTGAGGAATTGGTTTATGATAACATAGCCCAATTGAACATTCAAAAAATAGCTGCCATAATTATGGAATATGTGAATTGGGCAGATATCATTCTTTGTCATTGGAAAGATGATACTCATCATGCCCATCAAGCGCTGTCGTGTGCTGTAGAAATCTCTACACGACCTTTTAGGAATCCCAAAACTGTTTTGTGCTTCGAAATTATAACTTCAACGGATCAAGGTTTCGAAAATAATTTTTCTCCAAATTGTTTTGTTACTTTGGATGAAACCGATATGCTTAACAAAAAAAATGCAATGGAAGAATATCATTCGGAGATTGTAACTGGTCGTACACCCGATGATTTAGAGCTTCAAATGCGTTTGCGAGGAAGTCAATCAGGAACAAAATATGCCGAAGCATTCAGAATTACAAGACACTTTATAAATTAAAAACCTAATGAACCGTCTTGTAGCCGCTCTATTACTTCTAATTACTTTACCTGTATTTCTTATCATTGCAATACTAATAAAATCTAAATATCCAGGTCCGTTTTTTTACAAACAAGTTAGAGAAGGTAAAAATGGAAAACCTTTTAAAATTATTAAGCTAAGAACAATGGTCGCGAATGCTGAGATGGTCTTACAAAATATGTTAAAAGATAATTCCTCACTTGCAGAAAAATGGGCCGCTACAGGAGTCATCAAAAATGATCCAAGAATAGCCGGTAAACTGGGGCGATTATCTCGTGAATTAAGTATTGATGAGCTTCCTCAATTAATAAATGTACTAAAAGGTGATATGGCTTTAATAGGCCCAAGACCTTTAGAGATTCCTTCGGTAGAAATGTTACACCCTAATACTAGGTCATTACGAAATTCAATACTACCCGGAATTACTGGTTTAGCGCAGGTCGAAAACAGAAGTGCTACAATTAGGCAAATGCAATTCTATGATAGACTTTATATAAAAAAAATAAGCATTGGTTTAAATACTTATATCGTATACAAAACATTCCTCTCAATAGTTAAAAGAACTGGAGCATAATTTATACATACTTAAAAGTACTATTCCAAACTATCACTTTAATTCTATTTTGCCAAAAAAATCAAAATAATATTATCCTATTATAGTTCGCGAAACTGTTCTTTTACTATTGATTTTATTTCTCTATTTAACCATTAGATATCTGAATTCTAAAAATTGATAATCTTCAATCTACATTCTTTATCTTTGCATTGCAAAAAAATTACTATGGAATCTGTTTTAGATAATACATTGCCTATCGGAAAGCCAAAATGGTTAAAGGTAAAACTACCTATTGGTCAGAAATATACTGAACTACGTGGACTTGTAGATAAATACAAATTAAATACAATTTGCACCTCTGGCAGCTGTCCAAACATGGGAGAATGCTGGGGCGAAGGAACCGCAACATTTATGATTTTAGGAAATATCTGTACGCGTTCATGCGGTTTTTGTGGCGTTAAGACAGGACGACCTGAAACTGTTGATTGGGACGAACCCGAAAAAGTAGCACGTTCAATTAAGATTATGAAAATCAAACATGCGGTGATTACCAGTGTTGACAGAGACGATTTGAAAGATATGGGTTCAATTATTTGGCTCGAAACGATACAAGCCATTCGCCGTATGAATCCAGAAACTACTTTAGAAACATTGATTCCCGATTTTCAAGGAGTAGAACGAATCATCGACCGAATAGTAGAAGCTAATCCAGAAGTGGTTTCTCATAACGTTGAAACGGTGCGCCGTCTTACTCGTGAAGTCCGTATTCAGGCAAAATACGATCGTAGTTTGGCGGTTTTAAAATACCTAAAAGACCAAGGAATAAAAAGAACCAAATCGGGTATTATGCTTGGTCTCGGAGAAACTGAAGAAGAAGTTATTCAAACGATGCAGGATTTGAGAGATAATAATGTAGATATTGTTACTATTGGTCAATATTTACAACCTAGTAAAAAACACTTGCCTGTTAAAGAATATATCACTCCAGAACAGTTTGAGAAATACGAAAAAATCGGTGCAGCAATGGGATTCCGACATGTAGAAAGTGGCGCCTTAGTTCGTTCGTCTTATCACGCTGAAAAACACATTCACTAGCATTTAAAATTGAAAACAAAAATAGCCATTAACGGTTTTGGAAGAATTGGGCGTAATTTATTTCGGCTTCTTATAAATCATCCCACTATTGAAGTTGTCGCTATTAACGATATTGCGGACAACAAAACCATGGCGCATTTAATAAAATACGACAGTATTCATGGCGTTTTACCGTTCAATGTTTCCTACAATGAAAAATCGATTGTTGTAAATGAAAAATCGTATTTGTTTTTTCATGAAAAAGAAATTTCAAACCTCAACTGGCATACACTAGATATCGATATTGTAATAGAAAGCACCGGGAAATTCAACACCTTTGAAGACATCAACAAACATATTTTGGCCGGAGCCAAAAAAGTAATTCTTTCCGCTCCTTCAGAAGTTTCAGAGATTAAAACCGTAGTTCTGGGTGTGAACGAATCCATTTTAGACGGAAGCGAAAAAATTATATCAAACGCGAGTTGTACCACAAATAATGCTGCTCCGATGATTAAAATTATTAATGAGCTTTGTGGCATTGAGCAAGCATACATAACCACAGTTCACTCCTATACCACAGACCAAAGTTTACATGATCAGCCACACAAAGATTTAAGGCGTGCGCGTGGTGCCAGCCAATCGATTGTACCAACAACTACTGGAGCAGCCAAAGCATTGACTAAAATTTTTCCACACATGGAAGGCAAAATTGGTGGTAGTGGTATTCGGGTTCCAGTTCCAGATGGTTCTTTGACTGATATTACCTGTTATGTAAAAAAAGAGGTTTCTATAGCTGAAATCAATGCTGCCTTTAAAATCGCATCTTTAACAAACCTTATAGGCATTTTAGATTATACTGAAGATCCCATTGTTTCTGTGGATATTATTGGCAACACGAATTCCTGTGTTTTTGATTCTCAATTAACATCTGTCATCGAAAAAATGGTAAAAGTGGTTGGTTGGTATGATAATGAAATAGGGTATTCCTCAAGAATAATCGACCTAATTGTTTTGTTAAAAAAATAAAATACCTATTTTTATGATTTCTAACTTTTGTATTAAGAATTACTGAATGAAATGGATTCTGATTTTCATGTGCTTTCCCATTATTCTTTATGGGCAAAAAAAATCAACTCGAAAAATTGATAGCACATCCTATTATATTCAGTTAGCGAATTTCAATAAAAAAGCAGACAATTATAAATCTTCTTTAGCATTTTCTCAAAAAGCATATAATTATGCTGAAGCTACTAATAATATCAAAGGAAAAGGAGAAGCAATGTTTTTGCTTGGAACCACTTATTTTGAATTAAAAAAATTAAATGATGCTATTGAAACCTTCAACAAAAGCGCCAATTCTTACAGTCAATTAAAGCAATCTACCGAATACGCTTTATGCTTTTATAATCTAGGCCTTTGTTATATGAATCTAGAAGATTACTCAAAAGCGGAATTTTATTTTAATAAAGCGGAATCAGTATATGATAAGTTAAAGATTGATGCTTCTACATTTTTAAATCTTCAAAAAGGGATTTTGTACATGAATAATGGCAAGAATGATTTGGCTTATAAATTATTTAGTGTGATTATTTCCAAAGATGATAGTAATGACATTTTTAAAACCAAAGCAGAAGCATTATACCAATTAGGAATTATTGAAAAAAAACAAAATCATAACAATTTAGCTGTAAATTACTTTAACAGATCTTTACTAATTAGTTCAAAAGATGAAAATCTTGATCAAAGATCAAAAATTCTTTACGAGATTAGTTCAACCTATGATAAACTATTAGATGTCAAAAAAGCGCATTATTTCTTAAAAGCACATTTAGCATTAAAAGACAGTATTTCGCATTTGAATAATATGAAACTAGACGTTAATGATTATGTAGATTTTAAAGAAAGTGAGCGATTAAAAGAAATAGATCAAATGACCAAAGAAAATTTGGCCCAACAAAGAACCAATAAATTTGCCAAGCTTATCAGTATCCTCGCTATTGCTTTAATTACTATCTTATCTCTTTTAAGTTTGTCTTTATATAAAAACAATATCATCAGAACAAAATCAAACGTTGTTTTAAAGGAAAAGAATTTTGAATTACAAATTGCCAAAGACAATGCCGAAAAAGCATCTAAAGCCAGAGCTGAATTTTTATCTACCGTAAGTCACGAACTTAGGACTCCATTAAATGCTATTAACGGAATTACTCATATTTTAATTGAAGACAACCCAAAAGAAAATCAATTACACTATCTAAACTCCTTAAAATTTTCGGGTAATTATTTATTGACTTTCATCAATGAAATTCTTGAAATCAACCGAATTGAATCGAGCAATATAGAAATTGAATACATTAATTTTAATATTAAGCAATTACTTCTAGATATTAAAAATTCGATGACAGAGATTGCCGCTAACAACAATAATAGATTTGTACTAGAAATTGAGGATCAAGTTCCTGAAATGTTACTTGGTGACCCAACTAAGCTCTCTCAAATTTTTATCAATTTGATTAATAACGCCTTGAAATTTACCAAAAACGGGGAAGTAAAAGTAGTTGTCAAATTAATAGAAACTGGAGATGATTATTCACGAATCAATTTTGCCGTTAGTGATACTGGAATAGGAATTCCTGAAGACAAGCAGGAAACTATTTTCGAAAGTTTTTCTCAAGGTTCAATAGAAATTAACCGAAAATATGGTGGAACGGGCTTAGGATTAACCATTGTTAAAAAAATTATCGATTTATTAGGTGGCGATATCAATCTAAAAAGTGAAGTTGGAGTTGGAACCACTTTTGATTTTGAATTGGATTTGCTTAATGGTAAGAAAGAAATTGTAATTGAAAAAGGAAGCTTATACTCTGACGAAGTCTTGAAAGATACATTCATTTTGGTAGTTGAAGACAACAAGATAAACCAAATGGTAACTAAAAAAATGCTCGATAAAAAAGAGATGAAATGCTTCATCATTGACAACGGAGAAGAAGCTGTGGAAATATTAAGCAAAGAAAATAACTATGATTTAGTCTTAATGGATGTGCATTTACCAGGTATTAACGGCACCATTGCTACGCAAAAAATTAGAGAATTTGATTCTAAAAAACCAATTATTGCGTTGACGGCAATTTCATTAAATGAAAATAGAGAAATGCTATTATCTTTTGGTATGAGTGACGTAATCACTAAGCCATTTGATCCCGAAAATTTCTACAGAGTTATCGCGAACAATCTGATTTAATACTGAAGAATTAATTCTTTTATCAATTTTCTAACGTGTGGCTCTGCCTTTGCAGCCGCTTTTAGAACTTCTTCGTGACTCACTTCTTCCATACTTGCTTCAACATCACCCATATCGGTTATAACTGATAATCCAAAACAATCGATACCCATATGGCGCGCAACTATAACTTCGGGTACTGTTGACATTCCAACACAATCAGCACCTAAAATTTTCACCATTTTATATTCGGCAAAAGTTTCAAAAGTTGGTCCTTGCAAACCTAGGTAAACTCCATCATGCACCGTAATACGATTTTCAACAGCTATAGATTTTGCTTTAGTAATCATATCCTTATTATACGATTCGTTCATATTCAAAAATCGTGGACCAAAACGATCGTCATTCTTGCCTCTTAATGGATGTTCTGGGAACATATTTATATGGTCATTAATAATCACTACAGAACCCACTTCATATTCTGAATTCACACCACCAGAAGCATTAGAAACAATCAGTTTAGTAACGCCTAGATATTTCATCACACGGACCGGAAACGTCACTTGTTTCATATCATAACCTTCATAAAAATGAAAGCGCCCTTGCATTGCCACAACTTGCTTATCGCCAATAGTTCCAAAAACAAGTGCACCTTTATGTCCTTGAACCGTAGAAACAGGAAAATTAGGAATTTCGTGATATGGTAATGTATGTTGTATGTTGATATCATCGGTAAAACTCCCTAATCCTGAACCTAGAATAACACCATACTCTGGACTGAAATTGGTTTTGCTTTTTATATAATCAACAGTTTCTTGAATAAGCTCCCACATAGTTTATAATTGTTTGATTAAAAGCGTCTTGATTGGCTACCATTTGGCTCTTTATTGGTAAATAGAATAACTGCTTTTTTAAAACTTTAGCTTTCAAACGTACAAAATCTTTTTCAGTTGTGATGATGATTCTATCTTTGGCTTTGTTTTTAATAGTGTCAATATCTTTTGCGCTAAAATGATGATGATCTGAAAATGTCATTATTTCATCGGCTTCGGACATCAAATACTTAAAAAATGGTTTTGGTTTAGCGATTCCAGCCAATAATACTTTTGATTCTGATTTTACCTTACTAACGAGAAGGCTCTCCGTATCATTATAAATAGTATCATCATAGGAAACATAACTAAAAAAGATGGGCACCTCTAGATTTATCGCTTTTTTAATTTTTTCTTGTTCTGTTACCGTGATACTTGATGGACATTTAGTAACCATAATTAAATTCGCTCTTTTGGCAGCCGAACTATATTCACGAAGATTTCCGGTTGGCAACATAAAGTCATCACAAAACAACTCGTCATAAGAAGTCAACAAAATATAAAACCCAGCTTTAACTTTTCGATGCTGAAAAGCATCATCTAATAAAATAATTTCTGGCACTGAAGGCTGATTTAAAAGCTGCTCTATTCCATTTTTACGATCAGCATCAACAGCCACTTGAATCGTTTGAAATTTCGAATAATATTGAAACGGTTCATCTCCTAACACTTCAGCATTTGAACTTTCATCTGCCAAAACAAAACCTTTTGATTTTCTTTTATAACCACGACTTAAAGTAGCTACCTTATAATTAGATGATAGCAACCGAATTAAATACTCAATCTGTGGTGTTTTACCTGTTCCGCCCACACATAAATTTCCAACAGCAATAATCGGAATTTCGAAAGTGTATGATTTTAGAATACCTTTATCATAAAGATAATTTCTTAAAAAAGTGATAAAACCATATACTATGGCAAAAGGAAAGAGTAATTTTCGCAACAAAATCATACTACGAAAGTAACGATTTTTTATCTTTGAATGAAAATTTTCTAGTAGTTGTAATCTTATGAAGCAATATTATTTTATCCTTTTCTTTTTATCCTTATTGATTTCGCCCAATGCAATAGCTCAAGAAACTGATAATGCTGCGCTATTGAAAGTTATTTTTACCAAATACTTTAAAAACGAAAAAGTAATTGCTAAAGGTCGGTTGCAACTACTAAGTTTTTACTGCAAAAAAGCACCCAACAATGAAGAAGTTTTGGAAGTAATTTCTAAAAGTGAAATACTTAAAAAAAATGCAATTGAAATCAAAAAGCAAATAGATATCACTATCAACGAAGATTGGTCTGCTGCCTATAACATCTTATTTGACAACCAAAATCAATATTTAAAAAGTAAAGTTAATGCTTGCCTATCTTTTGATGAATATAAAACCATATCTGACAGAGAAAATCAAAACAACCAACGATTAATGATTGTAAGCAAACCTATCTATTTTGCAAACAATAACTTTGTCTTAGTTAAAATTGCATTTTATAGAAACATAGAACACAATAGTGGCAGTTTTTTATTATTTGAAAAAGTAAATGGCGTTTGGATTATAAAAGAATCTTTAAACGAATGGGCAACTTAATTGTTGATGGTTAGCAGTTGATGGTTAAAAGATTAATTTGACCAACAACCAACAACCAACAACCAACAACCAAAATATGAAAATAAAAGAAATACTCTCAGTACTAGAAGAAATGGCACCTTTGGCCTACGCCGAAGATTTTGACAACGTAGGTTTGCTTGTTGGTGATGCTAATGCCGAAGCTACTGGAATTCTCGTTTGCCACGATGCACTAGAAACTGTAATTGAGGAAGCTATTACAAAAAAATGCAATGTGGTGGTGTGCTTCCATCCTATCATCTTCACAGGTTTAAAGAAAATTACGGGCAAGAATTATGTAGAACGCGCCGTCTTAAAGGCCATTAAAAATGATATTGCCATTTATTCCGTTCATACCGCTTTAGACAATCACAAACAAGGTGTTAACAAAATATTTTCTGATGCTTTGGGCTTAGTAAATACTAAAATATTAGTTCCGAAACAAAACTTCATTCAAAAACTGGTTACCTATACTATTCCAGAAAACGTTGAATCGCTTCGCAATGCCTTATTTGATGCTGGAGCAGGAAAAATTGGTAATTACGAGGACTGCAGCTTCAACTCTAAAGGAATCGGGACATATATGGGCAATGAAGATAGTAATCCTGAAATTGGTAATCGTTTCGAGTTTATAGAAAACGAAGAAATTAAAATTGAAGTTACTTTTGAAAAATACCTACAAAGCAAAATTTTAAAAGCTTTGTTTACTAATCATGTTTATGAAGAAGTGGCATATGAAATTTATGATTTACAAAATACACATCAAAATATTGGTCTCGGAATGATTGGTGAACTTAAAACGCCAATGAATGAAAGTGAGTTTCTAGCTTATGTAAAAGACAAAATGCAATGTGGTGGCATTCGACACAGTGCCTTTGTTGGAAAATCGATTCAAAAAATTGCAGTTCTCGGCGGTTCCGGAAGTTTTGCCATAAAGAATGCCATTCAAGCAAAAGCGGATGTTTTTTTAACTGCCGATTTGAAATACCATAACTTCTACGAAGCTGAAAACCAGCTTCTTTTAGCAGATATCGGACACTTCGAAAGTGAAAGATTTACAAAAAATTATATTGTTGATTTTCTTAAGAAAAAAATCCCTAATTTTGCAATCATTTTTTCGGAAGAAAATACAAATCCAGTTAAGTACTTATAAAATATGGCGACTACAAAAGAACTAAATGTTGAAGACAAATTAAGAGCAATTTATGACCTACAAATCATAGACTCAAGAATTGATGAAATCAGAAATGTACGAGGTGAACTGCCTTTAGAAGTAGAAGATTTAGAAGATGAAGTTACTGGTTTAAGCACTCGTTTAGATAAGTTGAAATCAGATTTAGTAGCTATTGAAGAGCAAATCAAGACCAAGAAAAATGCGATTGACGAGCATCAAGTAGCTATAAAAAAATATACGGCTCAACAAAAAGATGTTCGTAATAATAGAGAATTTAACTCTTTAACCAAAGAAGTTGAGTTTCAAGAATTGGAAATTCAATTGGCTGAAAAGCAAATCAAAGAATTAAAAGCCTCTATTGAACATAAAAAAGAAGTAATCTCTAATTCTGTAGAAAAATTAGAACAAAAAACATCTCATTTAAAACATAAAAAAGCTGAATTAAATGACATCATGGCTGAAACTCAAAAAGAAGAAAGCTTCTTAATGGAGAAATCAGCAGAATACGAAGCACAAATCGAAGAGCGTTTATTAGCCGCTTACAAAAGAATTCGATCAAGTGTTAGAAACGGTTTAGCCGTAGTTTCTATAGAACGTGGTGCATCTGCAGGTTCGTTCTTTACGATTCCACCGCAAACTCAGGTTGAGATTGCAGCTAGAAAAAAAATCATCACCGATGAGCATTCAGGAAGAATTTTAGTAGATGCATCGTTAGCAGAAGAAGAAAGAGAAAAAATGCAAAAATTATTTGCTCACCTTTAATATATTAATCCCGATTTACTCGGGATTTTTTTTATGCAAAAAATTCAATTATTCCTGCTAACCAAAACCGTTGGCTTTTATCTTAACTGCCTAAGCTTTATAAATGTTGAAAAAGCAAAAAATAAAGCTTATCAACTTTTCAGTCAACCCAGAAAAGGAAGACTAAAAAATGGAGTTTTGCCAAAAACGTTGCAAAGCGCGACACTTGAAACTTTTGAATACAATAATAAAAAGTTTCAAACGTATATCTGGAAAGGTAATGAAGAAGTAATCCTTTTAGTTCATGGCTGGGAAAGTAATGCTTCACGTTGGAAAAAATTATTACATCATTTAAAACCTTTAGGAAAAACCATTATTGCTATTGATGGACCAGCGCACGGTTTAAGTGAAGGCAGAGAATTTAATGCCCCAAAATTTGCAGAATATATAAACATTGTTGTTCAAAAGTATCAACCTAAAATTGTAATTGGCCATTCTATTGGTGGAGCTGCAATTTCTTTTTATCTCCATAAATACAAAAACACGTCAATAAAAAAAGTCATACTGCTAGGCGCGCCTTCTGATTTTAAAATCATTGCTGATAATTTTGTAAAATTATTGAGTTTAAACAATCGTATAAAGCATATGTTAGAAACCTACTATTTTGAAAAATTTAGCATTGATATTAATGATTTTGCAGCCCATAAATTTGCCCAAAATTTTACTCAAAAAGCATTAATTGCTCATGATATTGAGGACAAAGTAGTGCTTGTAGAGGAAGGTAGAAAATATGCAAAATACTGGAAAAATGCTATTTATATAGAAACTTCCGGATTAGGCCACAGTATGCACGACCTAGAATTATATCTTAAAATAGTTGATTTTATTACCTAAAAATAAAATTAATTTTTTATCATTTTTTGGGTAAAGCTTTTTCCCATTTCTGAAACTTTAACAAAGTATACTCCACTAGATAATTGAGAAACATCTACATTCTTGTCCATTGGCAAATTAGAAGTATATATTATTTGACCTAAACTTGTATAGATTTCGAGTATTGCATCATTAGAAATCAAATCACTTGAGATTATTGTAAACTGATTAGAAATTGGATTTGGGTAAATTTGAAACTTGAATTTTTCTACTAAATTTACTTCTAAAGATTCGTTAAAAACTCTTTGTACCGCTGCTTCCATATTGGGAATGGGTCCAATTGATCCAAACGAAACATTACCTTGTTCAATTCCAGTTTCTTTCATAATATCTCTTAACTGTTGAGAGGTCAAATAGGTATTTGTTAGACTAAAATAATACGATTGCAACACGGCAGCACAGGAAGCTACAATAGGTGTTGCAGAACTCGTTCCGGTAAAAGTTAGATAACTCTGATTAAAATCGTTGCCAATCAAGATATAAAAAAGACCTAATTTACCTATTGATCTTACATTTTCTCCCCAAGCTTGCAAATCAACTCTTGAGCCATAGGTACTATACGATAACTTATCATGATTCGTATCTGCAGTTCCAGCACCAACAATTATGGCACCACTATCTCCTCTTGAAATATAACCCGCAAAGTTTGATGAATCTATATTAACAGCACCATTACCAGCTGCTGCAACAACAGTAATACCTGCATCAGTCGCAGCTTTTGTTAGATCCCAAACAACTTGATTGTATTCTGCCATGACATAATCTGTACTAGAAAATGCTGAGACTTGCATTTCATAGACGATAACATCACCTAAAGTAGAATTATTTATAGATTGCGAAACAGCATTAATCCTATTATAACCCGACTGTTGCCACTCTGGAAATAAAACTAATTCTTGAGCTCCGTGTGCTAAACCTGATACACCATAATTTCCTTTGTGAGCGTATAATATTCCACAAACAGCCGTTCCGTGCTCTGTATAATCTTGACTAGCGCTTGAAGAAATGGTCATTCCTGAAGCAAGACTAGTGTTTATAGAAGCTAACTCTTCATGATTTTTATTAAAACCATATTCAACATCTCTCAACTTAATGTTCTGTCCATTCAATCCTAAATTCCATGCATATTGCATATTCACTCCAGGATTTGATTGAATATAAGTTTGAATGGATTCAAAATTTGAAGTCGTTGGCGGAATATCAACCGGAGGTTTTGTAGGTTCAAGAGAAGTCAAACAACAATATTCAACAATATCTAATTTCTCTAAAGCAATACCAATCTCCAATAATTTTGAATTCGTTGGATTATCAATTTTTATTTTAAAAATATTTCGAAGTTTTCTAACAGCTTCCGAATTTCCTCTGAGCTTGATGGCATTCTCTTCCATCAGAAGTAAGTGTTCTTCTGAAATTTGAATATCTTTTTGCAACTCAATATTATAGTGTTCTACAATCGACCTAAATTCAGAATCACTTTCCATTAATTGTTGAAAATAGGTAGATTGGTTCAGTAATACGTTTATACCAAATGACACATGCAAATCATGTTGAGTAGCATTTGACAAATGAAGTTGTCCTTTTCTTTGTTGCGCGAAAGAAGTCGACACTATAATTATAATCAAATAAAAAATATTTTTTTTCAAAATAAAACAGGTCTGTTGGTTAAACATCAAAAGTTAGTAGTGCAATATAAGACTCTTTTCAATCAATTTAAAATTAACCAATTAATTTATTATAGAGAACATAAGATTCGGTTATTAAAACCAAAAAAAAGTAATTTATGATACCTAACCAATAAATAATAAGGAATCTTCATTTTATTTTTTTTCCTTTTATTTAAAAAAATACAAGTCAACAATAAAAATTTCCTATTTTTAACAAAATCATTACTAATTATTATTCTTTAATTTCCTAATCATGAAAATAGATAAGATACAAGCACTTCGTGGTCCAAATATTTGGAGTGTACAACGCAAAAAATTAATCCAAATGCGTCTTGATTTGGAGGAGATGGAGCAATTTCCAACTAATAAAATAGAAGGATTCCGTGAAAGAATTGAAGCAATGTTCCCTACAATGATAGAGCATCGTTGCTCTGAAGGCACACGGGGTGGATTCTTTTCTCGTATTGAACGAGGAACTTGGATGGGTCATGTGATTGAACATATTGCGCTTGAGATTCAAACATTGGCCGGAATGGAAACCGGATTCGGTAGAACTCGCGAAACCAAAACACCCGGAATTTATAATGTAGTATTTAGTTACACCGAAGAAAATGTCGGATTGTTTGCAGCCGAAAGTGCTGTGGCCATTGCAGAAGCATTAATAGCTGGAACACCTTATGACCTTGAAGCCGATATTCATAAAATGCGTGAAATTAGAGAACGTGTTCGTCTTGGTCCATCAACAGGAAGTATTGTTGAGGAAGCCGTTGCTAGAGATATTCCTTGGATACGATTAGGAACAAACTCACTAGTACAATTAGGATACGGAATCAATCAGATGCGTTTTCAGGCAACTATTACCTGTAAAACGAGTAGCATTGCTGTAGACATTGCCTGCAACAAAGAGCAAACTAAAAAAATGCTTGATGCGGCATCTATACCAGTCGCAAATGGCGGTATTTGTGTAGACGAGGAAGATTTAGACGATGTTATTAAAAAAATTGGATATCCAATTGTAATTAAGCCATTAGATGGAAATCACGGTAAAGGAGCTTCTATAAATGTTAAAAATCGAGAAGACGCTGTTTCGGGTTTAGCTTATGCAAAAAAATACAGTCATCGCGTTATTGTAGAGAAATTCATTACTGGCTATGACTTTAGAGTTTTAGTAATCGACAATAAATTGGTGGCTGCTGCCAAACGTGAACCAGCACATGTTAAAGGAGATGGAAAACAGACCATTCAACAATTAATAGACGAAACAAACAAAGATCCACGTCGAGGTTATGGACACGAGAACGTTTTAACTGAAATAGATGTAGATCGAGATACTTTAGATTTACTAGAAAAATTGAATTATACTTTAGAAACCGTTCCCAAGAAAGATGAAATTGTATACTTAAAATCTACGGCCAATTTAAGTACCGGTGGAACCTCTATAGATGTGACCGATATGATGCATCCCGAAAATATATTCCTTTGTGAGCGAATTTCAAGAGTGATTGGTTTGGATGTTTGTGGTGTCGATATCATGGCAGAAAATCTAACACAGCCATTAAAAGAAAATGGAGGTTGTATTCTAGAAGTGAATGCAGCACCTGGTTTTAGAATGCACTTAGCACCGTCAGAAGGATTACCAAGAAATGTAGCTGCACCTGTAATTGATATGCTTTATCCACCAGGAAAACCAAGCCGTATTCCAATAATAGCTATAACAGGAACTAATGGAAAAACAACCACTACCCGACTATTAGCGCATATTGTAAAGAATAACGGATACACGGTCGGATTCACCACTTCGGATGGTATTTATGTTCAAAACCATATGATGGAAAAAGGTGATACTACTGGACCACTTTCTGCCGAATATATTTTGAAAGATCCAACCGTAGAATTTGCCGTATTAGAAACCGCACGTGGCGGAATTTTACGTTCTGGACTTGGCTTTAGCCGATGCGATATCGGAATCATCACCAATATCCAAGAAGACCATTTGGGCATAAGTGATATTCATACTTTAGATGATTTGGCTCGAGTGAAAAGTACCGTTGTTAAAAGTATTAAGAAAGATGGCTGGGCTATTTTAAATGCCGAAGATGAGCAATGTTTGAAGATTGCCAACGAACTAAGTTGCAACATTGCCTACTTTAGTATGGATGAAAATAATCCGAAAGCAAAACAGTTTT
>CANHWG010000005.1 GCA_947464335.1 Flavobacteriaceae bacterium | reverse complement strand
CTACTTCACGATATTGCCGATAGTAAATTTCATGATGGAGACGAAACGATTGGCCCAAAAACGGCGCGCGATTTTTTAGAAAGTATAAATGTTGATGAAGAAGTTATTCATCACATAATTAATATTATTGAAAACATTTCGTTTAAAGGTGGAAATTTTGAAAAAGACTTCCATTCTAAAGAACTCGAAATTGTTCAGGATGCCGATCGATTAGACGCCATTGGCGCTATTGGAATCGCAAGAACGTTTAATTACGGCGGTTTTAAAAACAGAGCGTTATACAATCCGAATATTCAGCCGAATCTTAATATGAGTAAAGAAGATTACAAAAACTCTGATGCGCCAACATTGAATCATTTCTATGAAAAATTACTGTTGCTAAAAGACAAAATGAATACACCTACAGGCAAAAAAATAGCAGAAGCACGACACCAATACATGGAAAATTTCCTATCTCAGTTTTATGCCGAATGGGAAGGTGAAAAGTAGTGTTCAGTATTCAGCTTTTAGAAAGCAGTAAAGGACTGAACATTAAATTATTTTCCAGAAAAAGAGGCCTTTCTCTTTTCTAAAAACGCTGTTGTTCCTTCTTTAAAATCTTCGGTACCGAAGCATTTCCCAAAGTTTCTGATTTCGGTTTCATAACCATTTTCACCATCTTTGAAGTTGGCAATTACTGCTTTTATCGCACTGCCAATTGCCATTGGTGAATTGCGCATAATTTTAGCAGCGATATTTTGGGTAAAATCTATAAGCTCCGCTTGCGGCACTACATGATTTACTAACCCGAAACGATATGCTTCTTCGGCAGATATCATTCCCGCAGTCATAATCATTTCCATCGCGCGTCCTTTTCCAACAAGTTGAGGCAAACGTTGCGTTCCGCCATATCCTGGAATTACGCCCAAAGAAACTTCGGGCAAACCCATTTTGGCATTGTCTGAAGCTATTCGGAAATGACATGACATGGCTAATTCTAATCCGCCACCCAAGGCAAAACCATTTACGGCTCCAATGACAGGTTTTTTTAAATTTTCTACAAAATCAAATAATAATTCTTGTCCTTGTGCTGCCAATTGAGCACCTTCTTGAACTGTAAAGCTTGCAAATTCAGAAATATCAGCACCAGCTACAAAAGCTTTTTCGCCTTCACCCGTTAGTATGATTACTTTTACTTCATCATTATTTTCGAGCGATTCAAAAGCATTATGTAATTCTTGAATAGTGGCTACATTAAGCGCGTTTAATTTGGATG
Organism: Flavobacteriaceae bacterium; assembly: GCA_947464335.1. Classification (GTDB taxonomy): domain Bacteria; phylum Bacteroidota; class Bacteroidia; order Flavobacteriales; family Flavobacteriaceae; genus Flavobacterium. The sequence continues at coordinate 62,991 of CANHWG010000005.1, read as the reverse complement.
GTCGATTAATGGTAATTTGTCCGATACCATTTTCTATTGCTACAAGTACGTTTTCGAAGTTCATAAGTTAAAAGTTTTATTTTACAATTGGAAGCGAAACAATGAACGTTGATCCTTTTCCAACTTCAGATTCAAATGTAATAGTTCCTTTGTAATTTTCGATAATATTTTTGATAATTCCCAATCCTAATCCCATTCCACTAGTTTTGGTTGTAAATTTTGGTTCAAAAACATGTTCTCTGTTTTCATATTCTATGCCTATTCCGTTGTCTTTTACCGCAATAATTACGTTGTCTTCTTCTTCATTTACCGAAACCAAAATGTGTTTTTCCAATTGTTCATCGGGAATAGATTGTATGGCATTTTTAACCAGATTGGTAATAATTCGAATGAGTTGTGTTCTATCTATTTTTGAAATGACATATTCCTTGTTACTTTCGAAAACAATAAAGTCTTCGTTAAAAATATCCAATGCTAATTCTACCACTTGAACAACATTGAGGGTTTCATTTTGTTGCGCTGGCATCGAAGCGAAGTTTGAAAATGCCGAAGCCACTGCGCTCATGGTATCTATTTGCTGGATTAGGGTTTTGGAATAATCGTTCAATTTTTGTTTTAATTCTAAGTCATTTGGGTCAAATTTCCGCTGGAAACTCTGTACCGTTAATCGCATTGGCGTTAATGGATTTTTAATTTCATGTGCCACTTGTTTTGCCATTTCGCGCCAAGCTTGTTCACGCTCACTTTGGGCAAGCATCGTGGCACTATCTTCTAGTTTATCCACCATCTGATTGTAGGCATTTATCAAGGAATTAATTTCTCTACTGTTCGCTTCAATTACGATTTTCTCGTTCTTTTGATTCAAGCTTGTTTCATATATTTTATCCGAAATAGTTTTTAGTGATTTGGTAATATAACTCGAAAGAAAATAAGCCAAAGCAAAAGCGATAATTAACATAAAGGAATACACCTGACTCAACCGCAACAAAAATTGGCGTAGTTCGGTTTCATAAAAACCATCGTCTTCCACATACGGAATGTTTAAAATTCCTAACGGTTTGAATTTATCATCTTTAATTTGACTATAGGAAGATCGGTTTTTAATGCCGTTTACATTTTTAATGTCAACATATCTTTTTTCAACGGAGGACTGTACGAGTTTTAGAACATAACTCGGAATGGGTGGCGCTACTTTATCCACAGAAAAAGAAGCTTTAGACGATTTCAGCAATTTTCCATTCAACCCATAAATATTAATTTCAAGATTGTGAATGTCTGCTAGTTCATGGATTTTATCTTTAAAAATTAACGGAAGATTCCTTTCAGTAAGCGGATATGTGGTATTAGATAGCACATAATTGATATGCTCTTTTATGGCAAATTCTTTTCGGTCTAAACGTTCTTGATGGTAATCCTTGGCTTCATTTTTAAATTGAATAATCGAGATGGAAGCCATCAAAATGGAAGCGATTAATATCAATATAATCATCGATAGGAAAATCCTAATTCGAAGTGAAAGCATTGACATTTTGAAGCCGTTGAGCATTTTTATAGGCATTGGGCAATAGTCATAAGGCATTAGTTAGTATTACCTAGTGGCTTTTGCTTAGTTACTTTTTTCTCTTATTCTTTTATAAAACTTAAATCCAAGCATTATCAAAATCGAGAACAACACTATTCCAATTACGCCATAAATCCAGTTGAAAGCATTTTTTAAAATTACTAAAAAAACCACGGCGAATAGAATAATCGTTGCACCTTCATTCCACAAACGCATAAAGTTTGAAGAATAGTTTACAACATCGTTCTGTAATTCGGTATAAATCAAATGACATTTTATTTGGTAGGCAATCAATAAAACGACAAATCCCAACTTAACATGCATCCAAGGCATCTGTAACCATGCAGGCATTAAAATTAATAGCCAAACTGCAAACAGTGTTGCTAAAACGGCACTTGGCCACGTGATAATATACCACAACCGATAGGTCATGATTTTGTATTGCTTTTGCAGAATTTCTTTTTCGGGCGATGGCTTGTCGTTGGCTTCAATTTGATAGACAAACAAGCGAACAATATAAAACAAACCCGCAAACCAGGTAATGACAAAAATAAGATGCAGTGATTTTATGTAGTTGTAGAGTTCCATTAAAGTCTATTTTCTTTCATCTATTTTCTATTCTCTCTGAAAATCTTTAACCCAATTCGCCACTACTTGACACCATTCGTCTTCATCATTCATACACGGAATGGCTAGAAATTCCTCACCGCCATGATGTAAAAACTGTTCGTTGGCTTCCATCGCTATTTCTTCTAATGTTTCCAAACAATCAGAAACGAAAGCGGGCGTCACCACGGCCAATTTTTTGATTCCTTTCTCAGGCATTTTGTTAATTTCAACATCGGTATAAGGCGTTAACCATTTGTCACCAGCCAATCGAGATTGAAAGGTTTGACTGTATTTTCCTTCTGGAATTCCTAATGTTTTTACTACTTGTTTGGTGGTTTCATAACATTGATGGCTGTAGCAAAATTCATGTGCTGGCGACGGAGTATTACAACAAGTTCGGTCCATTTTACAATGTGATTTGGTTATATCGGTTTTGCGAATGTGTCGTTTGGGAATACCATGATATGAAAACAATAAATGGTCGTATTCAAAATCTTCTAAATGTTTTTTAATCGAATTGGATAAGGCTTTGATGTAATCAGGTTTATTATAAAATGCAGGCACAATAGTGAATTTCATTTCCGGGAAAAACTCTTGACGTAATTCTTCGGCTAATACCAAAATAGTTGTGGTTGATGCCATAGCATGTTGCGGATATAAAGGCAGTAGCATCACTTCGGTTACACCTTTATCTTTCAATTCTTGCAATCCTTTTTTAATCGTAATAGTTCCATAACGCATGGCTAAGGCCACTGGAATATCAACTAAAGTTTGTACTTTTTGGTGCATTTTTTTAGAGATCACAATTAGTGGTGAACCTTCATCAGTCCATATTCTACTGTATGCTTCCGCCGATTTTTTCGGACGCGTTTGAAGGATGATGCCACGTACTAATAAAGCGCGCAGTAAAAACGGCACATCAATGACGTATTTATCCATTAAAAATTCATCTAAATACGGCTTTACATCTTTTGCGGTTGGACTTTCTGGCGATCCCAGATTTACTAATAATACTCCTTTCATTTTGGTTTTTTTTATTTAGTAATAACTTTTGTTAATTGTTTTGACTCATTGACATTAAATACTTCTTGGGTGTAGTCGCGAATTTTTTCTTGAATGCTGCAATAAAATGACTTCCGGTACTGTATCCAATCTTTAATCCTACTTCGTTTACGTTATAGGAACCCGAATCTAATAGTTGACGTGCATAATCCATTTTATAATCAAAAAGAAATCCGTAAACGGTATCACCATAAATTTGTTTGAATCCCATTTTTAATTTTTTCAAGGTTAACCCTACTTGATTGGCTAGCGATTCTAAACTTGGTGGTTCCGCCATATTGGCAATAATAATTTCTTTTGCTTTTTTAATTTTTAAAACATTTTCTTCGTCTATTAAAAACGGACATTGCTCCGCATTTGGATCTTCGTTTCGGTTAAAAAACAAACTGAGCAATTCATATCCTTTGCCTTTGTAGTACAAATTTTTTATGGAAGGATTCAGGTTGTAATGAAACATTTGATTGAGTACAATCGCCATCGATGGACTCACGTCACTTTCGTTATAGTATTTCTTGTCTTTGTTTTCTTGACTCAAAAACGGAATGTGTTCTGCATTGGTCGTAAACAAACCATGAAACTTTTTGATAGAAACTAGAATAGTGATTAACCAGGATTTTGGTGCAATTTCAATATTAAGTGGTAACTCTTTTTCGGGATTATAAAACAACAAGCATTTCTCTTCCTTTAGGTCTAAGGTATAATTCCCATTGTTAAAAATGAACTTTGCACTTCCTTTTAATCCGAAATGAAATTGTATCAAACCCATATTTACCGGACTTTGAAACGTAGAAATTTCATCAGCATCATTCTGAAAACGGATTAAGGTAAAATCATTCTCAATTGTTATTATTTCTTTAGAACCCATAGCGATATTTTTTGAAAATGTATAAGTGCGTATTTAAAATATTTATTTAGAATAAATCTATATAAGAGCCAAATAACTACTTGATTTCAGTACAAATTTAAAAGAAATAACGATAAAAATACAAACACCTATAAAAATAACTCATAGCGACACAAAAAGTTCTTTTAGCGTTGTTTTTGTAAAAGGCATAACGATAACTTTGTTCCTCTTTTAGGTAAAGAGCAAAAAATGGAAAACGGAAACATTTCGAAACATAGTACTTTTTATGTTGTTGGCTTAAGTTATAAAAAAGCTGATGCAGACATTAGAGGGAAATTCAGTTTGGATGAAAGCGGAAAGAAGAATGTTTTACTGCAGGCACAACAAGAAGGCATAGCGTCTTTGCTTGTAACTTCTACCTGTAACCGTACAGAAGTTTATGGTTTTGCGCAACATCCGTTTCAATTAATAAAATTACTTTGTGATAATAGTCAAGGCACTGTAGAAGATTTTCAAAAAGTGGCTTATATCTATAAAAACCAAGAAGCTGTTCGATACATGTTTCGCGTTGGAACGGGTTTAGACAGTCAAATTCTTGGCGATTTTGAAATCATTAGTCAAATCAAATCCGCTTTTACAGAAAGTAAATCAATGAATTTGGTGAATGCTTTTTTAGAACGTTTGGTTAATGCCGTAATTCAAACGAGTAAAAGAATTAAAAATGAAACCGAAATTTCCACAGGAGCAACCTCTGTTTCTTTTGCATCTGTTCGTTATATTTTTAGTAATGTTGACGATATTGCCAATAAAAACATTTTACTTTTTGGTACTGGAAAAATAGGAAGGAACACCTGTGAAAATTTAGTAAAACACACTAAGCACGAACAAATCACCTTGATTAATCGTACTAAAGATACTGCAGAACGATTGGCTCGGAAACTAAATGTAATCGTAAAAGATTATTCCGATTTGCAACTGGAAATTCAAAAAGCAGATGTATTAGTGGTAGCAACTGGCGCACAAAACCCAACTGTAGACAAAGCAATATTAAACTTAAAAAAGCCACTCTTAATTTTAGATTTATCAATACCTAAAAACGTAAACGAAAATGTAACCACTGTCGAAGGTGTTACTTTAGTTCATATGGATCATTTATCTCAAATGACCGATGAAACATTAGAAAATCGTAAAAAGCATATTCCAGCAGCCGAAGTAATTATTGAAGAAATTATGGAGGAATTCTTGGCATGGACCAAACAAAGAAAATTTGCCCCTACCATTCATGCTTTAAAAGAAAAACTCAACTCGATTAAAGAGTCAGAATTAAGTGTACAAAGAAAAAAGTTATCTAATTTTGATGAAGCGCAAGCCGAACTAATTAGTACTAGAATCATACAAAAAATTACCAATCATTTTGCCAGTCATTTAAAAGATGATACTACGATGGTAGATGAAAGTATCGAATGGATTGAGAAAATATTTCAGATAGAAACTTCTTCTAAATAAAATGGCCAAAACAATCAGAATAGGAACTCGTGATAGCGAATTAGCTCTTTGGCAAGCTCACACCGTTCAAAAGCAACTTCAAGATTTAGGGTATGCTACTGAAATCATAGCTGTGAAATCGGATGGAGATATCATTCTCGACAAACCTCTTTATGAACTCGGAATCACGGGAATTTTTACCAAGACTTTAGATATTGCCATGATAAATGGTCAAGTAGATATTGCAGTACATTCGATGAAAGATGTACCAACCGCTTTGCCCAAAGGAATTGTGCAAGCTGCCGTTTTAGAACGCGCGAATGTGTTAGATATTTTGGTTCACAAGGGAAACCAAGATTTTCTTACTTCTGAAGCTATAATTGCTACTGGAAGTCTTCGGCGTCAAGCCCAATGGTGGCATAAATATCCAAAACATACTGTGGTTGATTTACGTGGAAACGTGAATACCCGAATCCAAAAATTGAAAGATAACGATTGGAACGGAGCTGTTTTTGCCGCCGCCGGTTTAGAAAGAATCAATTTAAAACCGGATAGTTTTATCAATTTGGATTGGATGATTCCAGCTCCGGCACAAGGAGCAATGGTAATCGTAGCGATGGAGAATGACCATTTTACTATTGATGCGGTTTCACAACTCAACGATATCGAAACTGAAATTTGCACCTACATAGAGCGCCAATTTTTGAAAACCTTAGAAGGTGGTTGTACTGCGCCAATCGGAGCTTTGGCAAAATATAATGAAAATGACGACACTATAGATTTCAAGGGTATTTTGTTATCAATAGATGGGAAACAAAAACTAGAAATTGAAAAATCGGTCGACATATCGGAGTGGAAGAAATTAGGTTTTAATTCGGCTCAGGAAATTTTAGAAAATGGAGGAACTGAGTTAATGACAAAAATCAAAAACGAATTGAAAAAGTAATGCAAAATCCAATTCGCATAGTATCAACAAAGAAGCTTTCAGAAAAACAAAAGCAGCAACTGTTGAGTGCGGATTTTTCGATTTATGATGAAGATTTTATCCGTATTCAAAATAAGGATTTTGAGATTGAAACCATAAACGACTATCTAATTTTCACCAGCCAAAATGCGGTCGAAAACGTTCTTTTATATAATAAAATTGCCCAAATAAATAATAGAGAGTGTTTCTGTGTTGGAGAAAAAACCAAAACATTAGTAGAACAAAATAATTTTGAAGTAATAGAATATTCCGATTATGCTTCCGAATTAGCTTCGGTTATTTGTAATCAATATTCAAATAATAGCTTTACTTTTTTTTGCGGAAACATTCGAAAAGACGTTTTGCCTGACGCATTGCAATTAGCAAGAATAAAGTTTGAAGAAGTTGAAGTTTATGAAACGCTTTTAACTTCTCATAAAATAGATTTAGTGCCTAACGGAATTTTATTTTTTAGTCCATCAGCGGTTGAAAGTTATTTGCAGGAAAATAAAATTGACGATGAGATATGCTTTTGTATCGGTAACACAACTGCCGAAGCCTTAAAATATGTAACAACAAACAGAATTATTGCTAATCAACCAACGGTTGAAAGTGCCATAATGAAATGTATAGAATATTATAGACAATAAAATGATTAAAAACGACCTTTTTTTAAGAGCCTTAAATAATGAAACTGTAGAACGTCCACCCGTTTGGATGATGCGTCAAGCCGGAAGATATTTACCCGAATTCCGTGCTTTACGCGATAAATATGATTTCTTCACTCGTTGTGAAACACCAGAATTAGCGGCTGAAATCACGGTGCAACCTATCCGAATTGTAAAACCTGATGCCGCGATTTTATTTTCAGACATTTTGGTTGTGCCACGTGCTATGGGAATTCACGTAGAGTTGAAAGACAATTTGGGACCCATAATTCCAAATCCAATTCGCACTATGGAAGATGTGAACAGAACTTTTGTTCCCGATGTTCACGAAACCTTAGGATACGTTTTTGATGCCATCAAACTAACTAAAGAAATGTTGAACGATGAGGTTCCATTAATTGGTTTTGCTGGTTCACCTTGGACAATTTTTTGTTACGCAGTGGAAGGGAAAGGTTCTAAAAGTTTCGATACGGCAAAAGGATTTTGTTTCTCCAATCCAGTTGCAGCGCATACCTTATTGCAAAAAATCACCGACACCACCATTTTATATTTAAAAGAAAAAGTAAAAGCCGGTTGCAACGCCATTCAAATTTTTGATTCGTGGGGCGGAATGCTTTCTCCCGAAGATTACAAAGAATTCTCATGGAAATACATCAACCAAATCGTGGATGCTTTAGCAGAAGACACCAAAGTTATCGTATTCGGAAAAGGGTGTTGGTTTGCTTTGAATGATATGGCAAAATCAAAAGCATCTGCATTGGGAGTAGATTGGACCTGTTCGCCAAGAAATGCCCGTTATTTATCAGGTGGGAAAATTACCTTACAAGGAAACTTTGACCCAAGTCGTTTGCTTTCTCCTATTCCAACCATCAAAAAAATGGTGCATGAAATGATTAACGAATTCGGAAAAGACAATTACATCGTAAACCTTGGTCATGGCATTTTACCCAACATTCCAGTTGATCACGCCAAAGCTTTTGTAGAAGCGGTTAAGGAATATAAATAGTTGATGGTTGATAGTTGATAGTTGTTAGGAATTCCTTACTGTCAACTGACAACCGACAACCAACAACTAAACAATGAAAGATAAATTCTATCAATACATCCTCCAACTCCAAGACCAAATCACTTCAGCTTTAGAAGCAGTAGATGGCGTGGCCCAATTCCGTGAAGATATTTGGGAACGTCCTGAAGGTGGCGGAGGTAGAACACGCGTGATGGAAAATGGGAACGTTTTTGAAAAAGGCGGAGTCAACATTTCAGCGGTACATGGCAAATTACCAGATTCTATGCAAAAAATGTTCAACGTGGGCGAAGCCGATTTTTTTGCCTGTGGATTGAGTTTGGTCATCCATCCTAAAAATCCCATGGTACCAACAGTGCATGCCAATTGGCGCTATTTTGAAATGTATGATACTTCGACTGCGCTCAGTACAGGTTCCCGGAAAGTAATCAATTCGTGGTTTGGTGGCGGACAAGATTTAACGCCGTATTATCTGTTTGAAGAAGATGCAAGACATTTCCATCAAACGTGTAAAACCGCCTGTGATAAACACAATCCAGAGTTTTATCCAAAGTTTAAAAAACAATGTGATGCTTATTTTTGGAATGCTCACCGAAATGAAGCGCGAGGCATTGGCGGATTGTTTTTCGATTATTGTAAAGAAACTGAAGACATAAAAATGCAGGATTGGTTCAACTTCGTGACCGAAGTCGGCAACAGTTTCTGCGAAGCATACATTCCCATTGTGGAAAAAAGAAAAGAGTTGAATTATACAGAAGCCCAAAAATCCTGGCAAGAAATCCGTCGTGGGCGCTACGTCGAATTTAACTTGGTTCACGATAAAGGCACTTTATTTGGATTAAAAACCAACGGAAGAATTGAAAGCATTCTGATGAGTTTACCACCACATGTGCAATGGGTGTATGACCATCATCCGGAAGTTGGAAGTGAAGAAGAAAAATTAATTAAAGTTTTAGAAAATCCGATTAATTGGATTGAAGATTAATGATTTTTGATTGCAGAAGTCGAAGCACTCAATATCAAATCAAATATCTACAATCGTTAATCATAAATCATAAATCAATATGTTCCCACTACAAAGAGGCAGAAGATTACGAGTAAACGAAAGCATTCGTTCGTTAGTCCGCGAAACAACATTAAGTCCCAGTGATTTTATGTTCCCAATGTTTATTACAGAAGGCGAAAACATACAAGTAGAAATTCCATCAATGGTCGGAATTTATCGCCGATCTATCGATTTAACGGTAGAAGAAGTTAAAGAAGTATTTGCTCTCGGAATCCGAGCTGTAAACATTTATGTAAAAGTAGATGAAAGCTTGAAAGACAACACCGGGAAAGAAGCATGGAATCCGAACGGATTAATGCAACGCGCCATTAAAGCAATCAAAGCCGCTTGCCCCGAAATGATTGTAATGCCCGATGTGGCTCTCGATCCTTATTCTATTTACGGTCACGACGGAATTATAGAAAACGGAGATATTGCCAATGATGCAACGAATGAAGCACTAGTAAAAATGGCCGTTTCTCATGCACAGGCCGGAGCCGATTTTGTGGCACCAAGCGACATGATGGACGGAAGAGTTCTTCGATTACGCCAAGGATTAGATGCTGCAGGGTTTACCAATGTTGGAATCATGAGTTATTCGGCTAAATATGCTTCTGCGTTTTATGGTCCGTTTCGTGATGCTTTAGATAGCGCACCGGTAGATAACGCAGAAATCCCAAAAGACAAAAAAACCTACCAAATGGATTACGCCAATCGCATCGAAGCCATCAAAGAAGCTCTTATGGATGTTGAAGAAGGCGCCGATATGGTGATGGTAAAACCCGGAATTGCGTATCTTGATATCGTTCGCGAAGTCAAAAACGCAGTCAATGTTCCGGTAACCGTTTTCCACGTTTCGGGCGAATATGCTATGATTAAAGCTGCTTCCGAAAGAGGTTGGCTCGACCACGACAAAATTATGATGGAGCAATTAATGTGTATCAAGCGCGCCGGCGCCAGTTTGATTTCGACCTATTTTGCCAAAGAAGCTGCCATTCTTCTCAATAAATAATGTCATCCTGAGCGCAGTCGAAGGAAGGAGCGAATGGTTTGGGCTTTATCAGTTATCCATGTTCCCGCTTTACATTGCAATCTTTTTTTGTCACCCTGAGCGCAGTCGAAGGGCTTTAACTTAAAAAAAAGGATTTCCACTCCAATCGGGGCTAAAAGAAATGTATTGAATTTTTAAAGACTATGAAAAACACCGTATTTCTAATTTTATTTTTTTTAATATTCTCTTGTCAAAACAAAGAGGAGAAAACACCAATTTCAGAAGATAAAACCGCCACAAATATTTCGGGGAAAGAACTTTTTGAAGCCGAAGGAAATTGTATTGCTTGTCATCAAGCAGAGCAAAAAATAATTGGCCCTAGTATCCAAGAAATAGCAAAAATTTATAAAGAAAAAAAGGGTAGTATCGTTTCGTTTCTTAGAGAAGAAAGTGAACCAATAGTCGATCCAAGTCAGTACGAGATTATGAAAACCAATTTTGCCATCACTAAAAATATGAGTGACGAACAATTAAAAGCGTTGGAGGATTATATCTATACTTTCTCGAAATAGATCTTTGCGCTTTTTGCGGTTAATTAACTAATTTTATCAAATGGAAACCGCTTTCATACAATCGCCACTCGGAATCACCAAAATCAGAGGAGATGAAAACGGTATTTCGGAAATTTCTATTTTAAACGAAGGAGATGTTTCAAAAAAGATTCCAAAACAACTGCAAGAAGGTGTATCTCAACTTCAGGAATATTTTGAGGGGAAACGTATTCGTTTTGACTTTAAAATTAATCCAGAAGGAACCGATTTTCAACAAAAAGTGTGGCGAGAATTATTGAATATTCCTTACGGTAAAACCATGTCGTATCTCGACTTGTCTAAAAAAATTGGAGATGCAAAAGCCATTCGCGCAGTAGCTTCTGCCAATGGCAGAAACCCAATTTGGATTGTCATTCCCTGTCATCGTGTTGTAGGTACAGATGGCTCTTTAACCGGTTATGCCGGTGGTTTGTGGCGCAAGAAATGGTTATTGGAACACGAATATCCATCTAAGCAGCAATCATTTTTTTAAAATTTTTCTTTCATATTCGAATGACATTACGTAATTTTAAGTCGGTAAATTCTTAAATTTAGTATCATGATAGAAAAGATAAACCTCAATAATATTCTGTTTTTTGACATTGAAACCGTTCCGGAAACGGAGAATTTCGAAGGATTGGATAATGAAATGAAAGAACTTTGGGAGCAAAAAACACACTACCAAAGAAGAGAAGAGTTCACACCCGAAGAGTTTTATGAACGCGCTGGCATTTGGGCTGAGTTTGGAAAGATAGTATGTATATCAGTAGGATATTTTGTAAACAAAGGCGACATAAGGAACTTTAGGGTAACGTCATTTTTTGGCGATGAAAAAAAGATATTAAGAGACTTCACTAGTTTAATGGACACTCATTTTAATCAGGCACAACATGTTTTATGCGGACACAATGCTAAAGAGTTTGATATTCCGTTTATTGCCCGCCGCATGATAATTAACCAAATTGCTATTCCGAACAAGTTAAATTTATTTGGCAAAAAGCCATGGGAGATACCACATTTAGATACACTAGAATTATGGAAATTTGGCGATTATAAACATTATACTTCTTTAAAACTATTAACTAAAATATTAGGTATTCCCTCTCCAAAAGGAGATATAGATGGTAGTCAAGTAGCACATGTTTATTATGTTGAAAAAGACATTGATAGAATAGTAATCTATTGTGAAAAAGATGTAATTGCCGTTGCACAAATTTTTCTAAGACTTCGTCGAGAAGCTATACTCATTGAAGAAGAAATTATCCATGTATAAAAAAAGCCCTGAATTTCAGGGCTTTTAATCTAATCTTAATTTCTTTTTAAAATAATCTTTTTAGTAACAGAAGCTTCTTCATTTTCAATATTCACTAAATACATTCCGTCTTGAAGGTTGTCTATTTCAAAAGAAGAATTAACTTGGTTCGTTTCTTTTGAAAGTATTTGTCTTCCTTGTATATCATATAATTTTATAGTAGCAGTATCTATTAAATCAGGAATAGAAACATTTACGATTCCTTTAGTAGGGTTTGGATAAACACTACTATTCATAATCGGATTGGCACCAACAGACAAGGCATTTTGAACACTACAAATGTTAATGCTGAAACTATTTATAGTTCCACCATCTTCATTATTAAAGTCAAAAACTCTCAATATCCATTCACCATCAGCAGGTAGAGTATTTAAAGGACTAAAGGAATCTACTGGAGCTATAGTTCCTGATATAGCAGGATTTCCAGAACAAGCTGGAGTGCCTCCATCATCATCCATAGTACAATTAATATTTTGGAAATCTCCACATGGGATATCTAATAAAATGATACTTGGACTTCCAATAGATGCTGGACCTTCGAGTGTAACTCTAATATCTCCAATCCAAGTATGCGTTATATTCATATTTACATTTAAGTCACCAATAGTATAACCACCCGTCACAGTTACTGGGACAGTTGCTTCAGAGTTTGGAACAGTTGCAATAGTATTATTTGAAAAATCAGTAGCTGTGAAAGTATTGTTACAAGCTAAAGTTCCAGTAGCAAATGAATAAACAACAGCATTTGAAGCTATTCCATTCCCGCAGAAATTAGAAGGAATAACCCTCCAATAATATCTTGTAGCTTGACTTAATCCATCTAATGTATATTGATTTTCAGCAGTAACTTCATTAAATATAAAAGTAGAAAACTGTGGATTTAAAGAAACTTGAACAGTATAGCTTTGTGCATTTAATTGGCTATTCCAATTCAATTGAGTTGTAGTAGATAAAGCTTGTTGACCATTTGTTGGGTTTTGCAGTGCAACTTGTTGAAAATTCCCATTGTAAACCTTTAATGATTTGTATCTCGTTTCTGTATCTGTAGTACTAGTGCCTTTTATTCCAACAAAATATTCATTTGGTACTACATTAGATAATCCAGAAATTGTCATCGTAACCGTCCCATTAGTATTCAAAGATGTTGGAGAAAATGAAGCAGATGCTCCAGCTGGTATATCTACAGCAGAGAATGTTGTTGTTCCTGTGCTAGTTGGAGCTTGAGTATAATTAAAAGTATAAACAGCATTTTGGGTTGAACAAACTGTTAAATTATCTGAATTAGAATTTAAAGCAAAAGCAGAGCTTAAGCCTGTAATGATAAGTGAATATTTTTGACTGCCTGTAACAAGAGCTCTTTTGTTTGTTACAGTTATTGTATATTGACCTGCAGGCGGATTATCAATTTTAATTTGTTCGATATTATCAACTGCATTATCTCCAGTTCTAATGGCAGGACTTTCAAAATCTGAGGTTAATTTCCATGGATAAAAAGTAGTTCCGTTTCTAGTGATTCTAATATCTAAATCATTAACTAAAACAGGCGTTGGGTTATTAGCTCCTTCATTACCACTATACGGTGCGCCAGCAAGATCAGTCCAACTAATAGAAGCTATAAGAGGAGTCGTTCCATTAGAATTTACATTCATTGTAAACGTTTGGCCAGTAATTAAATTTTCTTCTGAAATCCAAGAGGATAATCCATTATTTGTAATTGTTTCAGCAGCTACTTTTGCATTCAACAATCCCCAACCAAATATTGGATCAGGACCAATTTGTCCCGCATCATCAGCCGTATGACAAGCTATGCCTTTAAGCGTTGCAGCTCGCATAAAGCTATTGGTTATGTTTTTATTATGTTGTTGCAGTAAGATTAATGTTCCAGCCACATTAGGAGAAGACATTGAAGTTCCTGTAGAACTTCCTGTTGCGGTGTTACTAATATTACTTGATGAGGTTAAACCTGTTCCGTTTCCAGTAATATCAGGTTTTATTCTCAAATCATCAGTTGGTCCTTGACTACTTGATGGATTAATCAGTATATTTGATAATACTACTGTACCATTTGTTGCTGTGGTAACATCTTGACAATTAGCAACAATTAAAGAGTTTTTAGCAGTTTTATTTGATGTAAGTTTATCATATCCAAAACTAGAAGGTTCTGGATTATTGTTGTTTTGACCATCATTTCCTGCTGACATTACCGGAAGAAAAAAGGGCGCATCATAGGTAATGTCATCCCAAGCAGCTGCATCAGAAGAATAGGCACCAATATACCATGAAGGAACTGTAACTCCATTATTTGTTATAGGAACACCATAAGAATGATTCGAAATAAGCATACCACCTATTGCTTCAGAAACAGCTTCAGATTCGTCATCGGTCCAATTAAAAGTTCTCGCATTAGCTTGAAATGCCATCCCTTTGATGTTTGCAGGGTTCGCACTAGCAATCATAGTTCCAGTAACATGGGTAGCATGGAAAATATTTGCTGGATTAGCAGCATCATCGCCAATCGTTACTCTTCCGCCAAAAGCATTATGAGTAGTTCTAACATTTCCACCGTCCCAAACTCTAACAGTCATCCCTTGTCCATTTAAATTTAATCCAAGAGATCCATTTGTGTTCAAGTGATTAGTTCTGGTAGATCTAGCTGCATCAACATTATCTGTAGCGTAGTAAATAGGGAAGCCTTCTGGCGAAAGTTTCATTAACTCTGAAACACTTCCATTATCTTTAACGGTATAAATTGGCCAGTTTTTCGCTTTAGCGACTGCTATGGCTTTTTCTTTTTCTTCACGAGCTTTTTTTCTATAAAAAGTTTCTTTTTCTTTGAGTTTACTTAAATTGTATTCGGCAGTAATTTTTTGAATATCTTCTTTTGATTGACCAAAAACAGAGCCGCATACTAGAAGTATTGAAAATAATAATGAGTATTTCTTTTTCATAATTTTACAGAAATGGGAATAAATTGAATAATAGTCAACAAATATATAAACACTAAATTAATTTGTAGATTTAATTAACAAAAATTCACAGAAAATTACATTTTGTTTAATATGTAATAAAATCAAAAATAAAATTAACTCTAAAATTTTCTATCAAAATCGATAAATGTTATATTTACCAAAAAACAAGTTATGGTTTTAAGTAGATTTTGGCTGGCTATTTTTGTCTCTTCAATAGTATTTGTAATCTTTAGTTTGTGTATTGGAAATAGTTATTCAGTTGATAATGTATTAAATGGAAAAAAAGATGACCCCATTTTAATTTCTGAAAAATATTTAGAGCAAGTACCTAAGTTTGTTATGGACAGCATCAAAAAAGCACCTGAACAAACCATGATTATTAATAGAGATACCCTTAATGCTGATACTACTTATGTTTTTAAAGCAAAGACTGTAAAAATTTATTCCGGTGTTCAAAAATCGGACGGATTGTTACCTACTTGCAAAAACAGTTTACTCGATTTAATTCTGCCTTTAATTGCTTATTTAGCTTTTTTCTGTGGGCTAATGCAATTGCTTATTGACTCAGGAGCATCTGAAAAATTAGCCAAAAGACTAAGCCCAGTTTTTGTAAAAGTCTTTCCAACAGTGCCTAAAAATCACGAGTCGATATCCTATATGACTCTTAATTTTGCCGCCAATTTTCTTGGGTTAGATTCGGCAGCAACTCCATTTGGTTTAAAAGCGATGCAAAGTTTACAAGAACTCAATCCCGAAAAAGATAAAGCGAGTGATGCTCAAATTATGTTTATGTGTCTTCATGCCGCAGGATTAACTTTGATTCCAACTTCTATTATTGGATACAGAGCAGCAGAAAATGCCAGTAATCCAGCGGATGTTATGTTGCCTTGTATAATCACTTCATTCATTGGAACCATTGCCGCGTTTTTAATTGTCGGCTTAAGACAAAGAATCAATTTTAAAAGTGCTTCATTAGTGGTTGCATTGATGACAATTATTGCAGCAATTGTTGGACTTTTATTTTATGTTAATAGTTTGGATTTAATAGGCAAAAATTCGTTTACGTCTAATCTTTCGGGCTTGATGCTTGTGACAATTATAGCTTTTACACTTGTTTTTTCATTCATTCACGAGAAAAAATTTGTTGAAAAAAACACGACTATTTTTGATGCTTTTGTCACAGGCGCCAACAATGGATTACAAACCGGAGTTAAGATATTCCCTTATGTCATGGGAATGTTGGTGGCCATTTCTTTTTTTAGAAATAGCGGTTTATTTGAAATTATAAGTGATGGAATATCGATAGCATTTTCAAATATTGGTGTAAGCAAACAAATTACAGATTCTTTACCAGTGGCAATGCTGCGACCTTTTAGTTCCGGTGGTTCTCGTGGTTTTATGCTCGATTCGATGCGAACTTTTGGCCCCGATTCTTTTACCGGAAGACTGAGTTGTATTTTTCAATGTAGTGCCGAAACAACCTTTTATGTGATAGCGGTTTACTTTGGAAGTATTAATGTTAAAAACACGCGTTACACACTTGGAACGATGCTTTTGGTTGATTTGATATGCGTAATTACCGCCATTTTTGTAGCAAGCTGGTTTTTTTAGAATTAAAATGAAAAAGCTTCTTTTTTTAACAATTCTAATTCTTTTGTTTTCTTGTAAAGAGGATAAAAAAAGTATTGATGATCTTCGGAATCCGAATGATAAAACAGATCAATTAGTTGCTATTGACACCTTGAATCTTTACGACAAAGCTTTAAAAATAGATACTTTAGTTTTTGAAAAGTTAAAGAATTTAAATGTTTTAGATAAAGTACTTGCGGTCACATTAAAAACAGGTTTTACTAAAGACCGTATTGAAATTAATTTTTGCCGTCTAGATTTTTATTGTAAAAACAAGTTAATTCAAAGTATTCCTGTAGAAACGTATGCCAGTTCTGAAGATCCTATATGGTCTATGTATGAAAATGTTTTCACTAATGATACAACTAAAAATTCCGACAGTCGTTTTTTTGAAATATCCTATGGCGTTGGGGCTTGCGGCTATGTTCAATCTAATTTTTTATTTTTTGTAGAAAATAATGTGTTTCAATTGGTTTCTAAATATGATTCGGTTGGAGATGGGCCTTATGGAAACTATGTGGCATTTAATCCAAATTTTGTTGGTAATGAAGTAGTGTCTTTTTCGTCAAAGAAAGTCGTAATCGATTCTGACGAAACGAAACCCTATAATGAAGAAAACGAAAATTTTGTTATTACGTTTTTTGATTCTACAATTTATAAAATGAAGCATGGGAAATGGTCTGGTCAGCTCAAAACGATAAAAGATAAGACTTATAAAAAAGATTTTAAAACATATAAAGAACTGTATCCATCTGAATAAAGTAACATAACACCCCAATATTTATTTAAAATATGTCGTTTAAAGTATCATTTTCCGAGTTTTATAACCATGTCAAAACCAGTTTGGCTGATGGCACTTTTGCCAAATTAACGATGGCAAAAACTATTGGAAATACTGATTTGATGAATATTTATGTTCGTCCGATTATAGAAGATGGTGTTTTGAAAATGGAACTCAAATACAAATTCCAACAAGAAGAAGTAGTCGAAATTCAGACTATTGATGGCGCACGGGATACCTTGGTTACCTATATCAACAACCCATTTATGTCGGCTATTCTCTTTACTACTAAGTATGATTTGACCTATAAATTGAATAAAAAACGCGCAGTCAGCATCACTGAAAAATCGAATACTTTTGGCAATGCATCTGAAGTTTTATTGGAGTATCTTAATCAATAACCATTTCTGGAATATTGCCTTCAACAATTAAATCAGCTTCAGTAGAAGCGATGATATGTTCTACAGAAACACCAGGTGCGCGTTCTAAAAGTTTAAACCCTTTGGGCGTTATTTCTAAAACAGCCAATTCAGTAACTACTTTTTTAACGCAACCAACGCCTGTTAAAGGTAATGTGCATTTTTTTAGAATCTTACTTTCTCCCGCTTTGTTTACGTGCATCATGGCTACGATTATGTTTTCGGCAGAAGCTACTAAATCCATAGCGCCACCCATTCCTTTTACCATTTTTCCTGGGATTTTCCAGTTGGCAATATCGCCATTTTCGGAAACTTCCATAGCACCAAGAATGGTTAAATCTACTTTTTGACTGCGAATCATTCCGAAACTAAAAGCAGAGTCGAAGAAACTTGCCCCTGGTAATGTAGTAATGGTTTGTTTTCCCGCATTGATTACATCGGCATCTTCTTCGCCTTCGTAAGGAAATGGCCCCATTCCGAGAACGCCATTCTCACTTTGAAATTCAACTGAAATATCAGTTCGAACGTAATTAGCTACTAATGTTGGAATGCCGATACCAAGGTTTACAAAGTACTTGTCTTTTACTTCTTTGGCAATTCGTTTTGCGATGTCGTTTTTATCTAACATAATTTGATGATTTGAAAATTTGAAAATTTGAAAATTAAGACTTCTTACTTGAAGAGATGATTTTCGATAAAATCAAATTTATAGATTGTATTTCATTGTGTAATTCCTTACTCGGGTTTGGATAAAATTCAGACTCTTTGCATAAAGCTAACCAATACTGAACTTCATCGGCTTCTTTTGCTGCAATTTTCATTTTATGAATAAAATCAGCTTTACTTTCAGCATTTTGGGCTTCTTTAATATTGGCACCTATTGATGTTCCGCTTCTGAAAATTTGAGATGCCATTTCAAAACGATTTGATTGACGAATTTCTTCTGAATAAGCCATTATTTTTAAAGCAAACTCAAAACTCATTTTTACAATTAAATTGTCTTTATCGTTTCTTATCTTCAAATTTTCAAATCATCACATTTTCAAATTATCTTTTTCTAACCGTTCGTTGTTCAATTCTTTTTTCGAATTTTTCTCCTTTAAAGATGCGTTGCACCATGATTCCTGGAATGTGAATTTGATTGGGGTCTAAGGAACCTACTGGTACTAATTCCTCTACTTCGGCAATGGTAATTTTTGCAGCACCAGCCATGCAGGCATTAAAGTTTCGGGCTGTTCCTTTAAAAATTAAGTTTCCGGCTTCGTCACCTTTCCATGCTTTTACAATAGAGAAATCAGCTTTATACGCCAGTTCCATAATGTGCATTTTACCATTAAATTCGCGTGATTCTTTCCCTTCAGCCACTTCAGTGCCGTAACCTGCTGGAGTAAAGAATGCTGGGATTCCGGCTTGAGCGGCACGGCATTTTTCGGCTAAAGTTCCTTGAGGTGTTAGTTCTACATCTAATTCGCCAGAAAGCATTTGGCGTTCAAATTCGGCATTTTCACCTACATAAGAAGAGATCATTTTTTTGATTTGTCTTTTTTGTAGCAACAAACCTAATCCAAAATCATCAACACCGGCATTATTAGAGATACAAGTTAGTCCGGTAGTTTCTTTTTTTACTAATTCGGCTATGCTATTTTCGGGAATACCACAAAGTCCAAAGCCACCCAACATAATGGTCATATTATCTTCGATACCTTGTAGTGCTTCTGTAACGGAATTTACTTTTTTGTTAATCATGATTTATTTTTTAGCCCTGATAGAAGTGAAAATCCTTTTTTAATTTGTCGTACTGAGCTTGTCGAAGTATAAATTAAAAAAGATTGCAACGAATAGCAGGAATAGCTCCTAAAATTTATAATCCAAATTCATCTGTGTTTTGTTCTTCTTCGATAGGAATTGCAGTTGAGTCAGGAATGGTGTCTCTTTTTCGTTCATAACAATCCACTTTAATAGAAAGATTATCAGGTCTTTCAAAAGGATCTTTAGAGATAATCAAATCTTTATCTTCATAACATTTTTTCATCATATATCCCCAAATTGGTAAGGCAGCTGTAGCTCCTTGTCCATAAGTGATTCCTTTAAAACGAGCCGAACGGTCTTCGCAACCAACCCAAACGCCAGTTACCAAATTAGGAACCATTCCGATAAACCAACCATCGGATTGATTTTGAGAAGTTCCTGTTTTTCCGGCAATAGGATTGGTAAACATATACGGATAACCAGTCCAACGAGTGTCGCCACTTCCGCCACCTTGTGTACGCAGACGAACACCAGAGCCACTTTCGGTTACGCCTTCGAGAAGTTTAATTACAGCATAGGCAATATCCTTGTTTAATACATCATGAGAATCTGGAACGGGTTCGTATAAAACAACACCATTTTTGTCTTCAATTCTACTAATAAACTGTGGTTTGATATAGACACCTTGATTGGCAAAAGTACTGTAGGCAGCTACCATATCTTCTACGGTAATTTCAACGGCACCTAAGGCAATTGATGGTTGTGATGGAATATCTGATTTTACGCCTAGTTTTTTTGTTAAAGAAGCAACCGCTTCTGGACCGGTTTTGTCAATTAGTTTGGCAGAAACTGTGTTGATAGACAGTGCTAAAGCTCTTTTTAAAGTCACCATTCCACGGTATTGGCGGTCCGAATTTTTGGGTTCCCAATCTTCGGTAACATTGTGTCTTCCTTTGTGTATCATAAATGGGCTATCGATGATCGAATCACAAGGAGACATTCCTAATTGTTCGATGGCAGTGGCATAAACAAAGGGTTTGAAAGTGGAACCTACTTGACGAGCACCTTGACCAACGTGGTCGTATTGAAAATATTTATAATCGATTCCGCCAACCCAAGCTTTGATATGACCCGTTTGCGGTTCCATTGACATTAGTCCGGCTTGTAGAAAATGTTTA
Organism: Flavobacteriaceae bacterium; assembly: GCA_947464335.1. Lineage (GTDB taxonomy): Bacteria > Bacteroidota > Bacteroidia > Flavobacteriales > Flavobacteriaceae > Flavobacterium. Next base: position 42,111 of record CANHWG010000005.1, on the reverse strand, counting down.
TAATATCTGATTGAATCCAGTGGCGTCATCAATGTATCGATTTCTCCTTTCCAAGAGAAGATTTTCATTTTTGCTTTAACACTGAAAGAGGCAATGATTTCTTCTTCGGACTTATCCATGTCTTTCATCACTCGCCAACGCTCAGATTGTTTCATGGCTTGGTTAATTATTCTTTTGGTTTCATCGGTTGTGATGTTAACAAACGGAGCGTTTTTATTATTTTTTTGTTCAGCGAAGAATTCCTGTTGTAGGTTTTTCATATGGGCCTGAACGGCTTCTTCGGCATGTTCTTGAATTTTAGAATCTATGGTGGTGTAAATTTTTAATCCATCGGTGTAGATATCATAATCAGTTCCATCTGGTTTTTTATTTTCTTTAACCCAGTTTTTCATGTATTCGCGGAGGAATTCACGAAAATAAGTTGCGATTCCTTCTTTGTGCGTTTGCAGTTTGAAATCGAGTTTAATTGGCAGCTGACTCAAGCTTTCTTTTTGAGATTCAGAAATTATTTTTGATTTCAACATTTGGGAAAGCACCACATTTCGTCTGTTTTTTACGCCTTGTGGATTTCTAACCGGATTGTATAGCGAAGAGTTTTTAAACATTCCGACTAAAATAGCCGATTCGTCTATTGTTAAATCTTTAGGTTCTTTGGAGAAATAGGTTTTGGAAGCCGAACGAATTCCGATGGCATAGTTATTAAAATCATATACATTAAAATACATAGCAATGATTTCGTCTTTGGTATATTGGCGTTCTAACTTGATGGCAATAATCCATTCTTTTACTTTTTGAATCACACGAAACAGAAAGAATTTAGAACCTTCACCATGAAACAATTGCTTGGCTAACTGCTGTGAAATAGTACTCGCGCCACCATTAGAACCTAATTTTAAAGCCGCACCAAAAGTTCTTTTAGCATCAATTCCGGAATGTTCGTAAAAACGTTCGTCCTCGGTTGCTACTAAAGCTTTAACCAAATGAGAGGGCAAATCTTGGTATTTTATTGGTGTTCGGTTTTCGTTATAAAACTTACCTATAGTCACACCATCAGAAGAAATAACTTCGGTAGCCAAATTGGATTCCGGATTTTCTAAATCTTCAAATGAAGGCATGCTTCCAAAAAAGCCCCAAGAAGCTAATGTGAAAAACAAAGCCATGACACCCATACCATAAAAAAACAATTTCCAAAATTTCTTTTTGTAGTAATTGATGTCTTTGACCGTGGCGGTAGAATTATTTTTTTGTGCCATAATTTTATTCCGTAGATTCTATTCTGAAACCAACGTCAGAAATACCAGGAAGTGAAGTAACACCTTCAATTTTTCCGGTTTGTCTCGTTGCGTGTTTGATATGAATTTTATAAACTCCTTTTTGGGTAAAATTTTCTTTGTCTTTATAAAAAAGCTTACTTTCTTTAATATCTGAAAAGCCATCACCAAGAAGTGTTCCGTCAGGATTAGTCATTTGATATTCTAAGGTGTCTACTTTTACTTGTTTGTTTGGCTGTTCTAAAGAGACAATTAAGAATAAATTATTAAACGGGTAATCATCATTGTCTCTGACATTAATATATAAATTGTAGGGCTTTTTAGCATCTAATTGTGGCAATTCAAAAGTTACAATACTGTCTTTGTGCCAAGCGTTTCCAACTGATTTATAGTCATCAAAAACACTTCGTTTATCACAAGAAACAATTATAAGCAGCATTACAATAAAAAGGATGCTATTCTTTAGTCTCATTCTTTTTTATGATTATTGGTTTTTTGTTTTGTGGGTTTGACTTTTTTCCTTGTTTTTGATTTTGCCCTTGATTTTGAATATTATTTGGCCTTATAACGTTTGCTTGTGACTCATTTGAATTAGAAGCTTTGTTTCTGTTTTTATTTCTATTCTTGTTTTTACTCTTTTTGGGTTGGTCAAATCGAGTTAAACTTTCTTGACCCATAGCGTTGTTAAAGTCTTTTTCTGGCTCAACAATCGTATCTATAGCAAAATCTTCAAGAGAACTTACTTTTTTATTTTGTTTGTTTTCAGCAATTATTTCTTTTACTTGCTCAATGTTTAACACATGCCAATTAGCAAAGTTTTCCGTATAAGCAAACCACATTAGTCCTTTAAAGATGTCTTGTTTTTGGCAAATAGCATCTCCTTTTTCTGTTTTTAATTTAGTTTCAAAATCAGGAAAACCTTTTAAAGCATCCATATAAGTATCTAACTCATAATTCAAACAGCATTTTAATTTACCACATTGTCCTGCTAATTTTTGTGGATTTAAGGAGAGTTGTTGGTAACGCGCGGCAGAAGTGTTTACACTACGGAAATCGGTCAGCCAAGTAGAGCAACATAATTCTCTTCCGCAAGAACCAATTCCGCCCAAACGAGAAGCTTCTTGACGCAACCCAACTTGTTTCATTTCAATTCGGGTGTTAAAAACACGCGAATAATCTTTGATTAACAATCTAAAATCTACTCTATCGCTGGCAGTGTAATAAAAAATTACTTTAGAACCATCACCCTGATATTCTACATCGGAGATTTTCATTTCTAATTTGTGAACAATTGCTAATTCACGTGCTTTTACCTGCATTTCTGCCTCTTTATCACGAACACTACTCCAAATATCAATGTCTTTTTGAGAAGCTTTTCGGTATACTTTGGCAATTTCGGGACTGGTAGGATTGACTCCTTTTTTCTTCATCTGAATTTTTACCAATTCCCCCGTTAGCGTCACAATTCCAATATCATGACCCGGAGATGCCTCAGTAGCGACAATATCTCCAATGCTAAGCGTAAGTTTTTCGGTATTGCGATAAAAATCTTTTCGACCATTTTTGAATCGCACTTCGACACAGTCAAACGGAGTTTCACCATTTGGCAAACTCATATTGGCTAACCAATCAAAAACAGTTAATTTGTTGCAGCTATCGGTGCCGCAAGTCCCATTATTTTTACAACCCTTAGGTGCGCCACCATCTGAAGTTGAACAACTTTGACAAGCCATAATGATATAGAGAGTGTTGCGAAAAGCAACTTATAATTCATAAAAACGATTAATTGGTAAAGATAGTATTTTAAAAAAATAAATTCCAATAAAAAATTCCAAATTCTAAGTGCATTTTTTCACCTGAATTTGGAATTAAGTATCTTAAAAAACAAAGAATTTTATGGGATAATTTTAAACAACTTATCCGACAAACGAATTCGGAATGGTAAAGAAATCGTGACTTTATCACCAGATTTTGCTAAAGTATTTTCACTACCGTTGACGAACATTTTTTCGATTATCATTTCCTCATTCCCTGTTGTTGGTCCAGATATTAGTATCTTATCGCCAATAGATAAATCCTGATTTTCAATAATGAAAAGCCCAACTTGCGCTTTTACATAATAATGCTCCGCTTTCCCAATTAAAACTTTTTTGATTTTGATTTTCTGACGAATATCTGTTTGCTTTTTGGCGATAGCCAATGATTTGTCCGAAAGTTCTCCCGAATGTTTGAATAACAATTTATCTGATTTTCCTTTTCTGAAAATCATATTCCCATTTTTGATGCCTCGACGTAATGTAACTTGGTCAACCAATGGCATGTGGATTATTTCTTGACACTCCGTCGAACAACAGTTTTCCATTACGGCTTTGCATTCATCACATTGAATAAATAACAAATGACAACCTTCGTTTTCACAATTGGTGTGATTGTCACATGGTTTTCCGCATTGATGGCATTGCGAAACAATGTCATCTGTAATTCTTTCGCCAAGGCGATGGTCGAAAACGAAGTTCTTTCCAATGAATTTACTTTCTAAACCTTCTTCTTTTATTTGTTTGGCATAATTGATAATGCCGCCTTCCAACTGAAATACATTTTTAAAACCTTGATGTTTAAAATAGGCCGAAGCTTTTTCGCAACGGATTCCACCAGTGCAATACATCACCAAATTTTTATCTTCTTTATGATTTTGAAGTTGTTCGTTAATTATGGGTAAACTTTCTCTAAAAGTTTCTACATCGGGAGTAATCGCACCTTTAAAATGACCAATTTCACTTTCGTAATGATTTCTAAAATCAACAACAATGGTATTTGGGTCTTCTAAAATTTGGTTGAATTCCTTGGCTTTTAAATGCACTCCTATATTGGTGACATCAAAAGTTTCATCGTTTAGTCCGTCGGCTACGATTTTATCGCGAACTTTAACAGTCAACTTCAAAAACGAATGATCATCATGTTCAACAGCTACATTTAAACGAATGCCTCGCATAAAATCGTAAGCTTCGAGTGTTTCTCTAAAGGCTTCCATATTTTCAGCTGCAATAGACATTTGAGCATTAATACCTTCTTTAGCAACATAGGTTCGGCCAAGCGCATCGAGTTTGTTCCATTCGATAAATAAGTTGTCGCGAAATTGTTGAGGGTTTTCAATTTTGGCATACGCATAGAAAGACAACGTTAGGCGTTGTTTGCCCGCTTGGTCAATAAGCTCGGCTCTTTCTTCTGCGCTTAAAGTGTTATACAGTTGCATGCTATAAACGTTTAAGTGAGAAATAAATGATTGAACTCTAAATGGAAGAATTCGAAGGCAAAATTACATTTTTTTTGAAATAAAAAAACCTAATCAATTTTACAATTGAAAAGGTTGCGTTTCAAAATAAAAAAATCCTTCCGAATAGAAAGGATTTAATTTTTTAACAAAATTCTGCGTAAGCGTCTTTCAAATTTTCAGCAATCATTTCTGCCGGACGACCTTCAATATGGTGACGTTCTAGCATGTGAACCAATTCGCCATTTTTAAACAATGCCATACTTGGCGAAGAAGGTGGAAATGGGAACATTTCTTCTCTTGCAGCATCAACTGCTTCCTTGTCAACGCCTGCGAAAACCGTAACTAAATGATCTGGTTTTTTTGCCCCGTCCAAACTCATTTTTGCTCCTGGGCGCGCGTTTCTTGCTGCACAGCCACAAACCGAATTCACAACCACAAGTGTTGTGCCTTCTGCTTTAATTGCGTTTTTCACGTCTGTTGCACTATATAAATCTTGAAAACCAGCGTCAGAAAGTTCTGTTCTCATTGGTTTTACCATTTCTTCTGGATACATAATTATTTATGATTTAAGACCTGTCTACCGACAGGCAGGTTGTTGATTTCAGAATTTTGATTTAATAAATCGTTACAAAGATAAACAGAAATCTAAACGTACGATTTAAAGAATTCATAAAGATTTGTTATTATTTAATAGACAAATTGGGCGTTACCCCAATTAGGATAAAAACATAAATAACGAATTAATGATAATTGGGGTCGGGGTTGAAGCACTCGTTTTTTTGTTCCATTGCATTTCACAAAAAGAACTCAAACAAGTGCTTCAATCCCTAACGCAAACCGATCATTCTTCTAAACAATGCTTTTACAAAAATACCTTTCGGGCATTTCCAAATGACTTGCAAGTCTTCCCAAAACGAGGTTTCCTCGTCTAGAAATTTAAAGATAATGGTGGTATTTTCTTTCTGAAACATGGAGGTGAATATGGTTGAACCCAAATGGTTTTTTTTGTCTAAAATATCCAAAAGCAACAAATCATAGAACCAAAATTTATCGGTTTTATGAAACTTTCTTAAATCAGTTTCCTGTTGCAAAAACAACATTAAAGCTTTTGATTTTTTAGTTGCATTTTTAAAAGTATAACCGGTACTGGCTTTGGTCCAACCACCAGCCGAACCAATATTTATTATGTTTTTAGAATTGTGTTTCCAAAAAGGAAAACAGGTCATCGGAATATTTCCTTGCTCTTTTTCTACAATTTCATATTCTGTTATGCCGAGTTTTTGAATATAGTTGTTGATTTCGGTTTCGTATTCTTGTTTTTCTAACAAGTCTTTGGAGAACAACGTATATTCTATCAATGCTTCAGTTTCCGACGTAGGCAATACATACATAAAACGTGTATTTCCTTTTTGTTCTACCGAAAAATCCATAAACGTAGCACAATCAGGAGTGAAAACGGCTTCCTTACTTTTGATAAACCAACCTATAAAATGCTGATGTAAAAAAGGATATTTCGTTTGGGTTTTAACCAATTCCGAGTTAAAAATAGAATTGAAAATTTGGTTGCATGTAAAACTTTCTAGTGCTGTTTTAACGACACAATGATTTCCTAATTCCTTAAAATCGATAACTTTTTGATTGACAAAATGAATGTTTGAATTTTTGGAAAGTTCCTCAAAAATGAAGTTGTAAAAATCTAAACCTTTAACCATTTTATATTGGTAAGGCGATAAATCTAATCGTCTTTCAAATTTTTCGTTTTTGAACCAAGCTGCGTTCCATTTGGCGGAAGCCAATTCATCATACATTCCTTTTTCATCCCAAAAACACCACGTTCGGTCATTGGTTTTTTTTGCATTCTCATCGATAAGTAAAATGGTTTTATCCTCAAATTTTTTCGAAAGCACCATTTCATAAACAGTCATAAGCGCTGACAAACCCGAACCCGTGAAAATGTAATTGTAATGTTGCATTTCACAAAACTACTTTATTTTAATCAATATGAAATCGTAGACCGAGGAAAATTCGAGCGCTTTGATTTGGACCATAAGCATAGGTTGGGTCAAAGGTTAATCCGAAAGGATTATCGGCAGTAGGAACCGCATTTCCATTCATATCAAATTGCACATTTTGATCAAACGGATCATTGGCTCGAGCAATCAAAAACGGATTGCCACGGTTGGGTGTCCAATTAAAAAGGTTTTTTATTCCCGAATAGATTTCAAGATTATGAAATTTTTTATAAGTAACCTGAATGTTTTGAATACTAAAGGGTTGCGAATAGTCGCGTCGTGGGTCAAGTTCACTTAACAAAGGCAAACGCATCGGACCAGTCAGATTCCCAGTATAATCAAAAGAAAGAAACCATTCGGGAATTTCATAATTAATCGCCCAGTTCAACGAATATTTTTCGGTAAACAAAGGAACAAATGATACGCCATCTTGCTTCGTGAATGGATCAAAATAACTTGCGCCAACGGTGGCTTTTAAACCAAAAGGCGTAATCCAATCGACGTTAGCACTCAATCCAAATATTTTTGAAAATCCATTCAAATTATCGTAAACAATTTGGTTGGGATTAAGGTCGTAATTGGCAAAAATTCGATTGGTAAAATACGTATACCAGGAGGACATTTCTAAATTCAAAATCCCTAAATTCTCCAATCTATATTTTTTTAAGTAATTCAAGTTGACATTATAGGATGTTTCGGGTTCTAAATTATCAACTAAAACGACATCTCTTGCTCCTGATAATGCTTGATGATCTTCGGTAAAAAGATTGACTACTCTAAAACCAGTACCAAAATTTAGTCTCAAAATATCATCTTGTGATGGCTTCCATTTCAAAGCAATTCGGGGCGTAAAAATGGAACCGTGAGCCGAGTTGTAGTCGTAGCGTGAACCCAGAAGAAGTCCTGTTCTTTCAGAAAATTTTATATCGTCTTGCACAAAAAGACTATAAATTTTGGAATGGTCAGCAGTTGTTGTTGCTGGCGTATTATCGTTATAAAATTGATATCGGAAAGCACTTCCAAAAAGAAGCGAATGATTTTTTATGTTTTTATCCCAAAGGAATTGTCCGAACCCAATTTTTTGATTGGCTAAGAAAAACGAATTGCCATAAACCGAATTTTGGTCATGACTAATGAATGAAAATTGAAGGTACATTTTTTCAGTTACGGGCAATTGATACTTACCTAAAAGTTCATAACGCGAGGTGTAAATGCTTTCGCCATATACTTCATCACCGCCACGAAAACCAGTATTCCATTGCATTTCGCCACCCCAACGATCTTCACACAGATAGCGGGACACTATGCTAAACTCTTTTTCTGATTTTCGGCTAATGTTCCATTTGCTAAAAAAAGATACTCGGTCTTGCAACGCAATATCTGTAAAATTATCGTTATTGTTGTCTGTAGGATTATTGTAGTAGAAGTAATTGACACCAAAAAGTGCCTCCACCTTTTTACCGATAGATGCCTTATATCCTAAATCAATATTATTTTCGAGCCAAGAAGTAGAAAACATATCGGCGGTAAATAAAGAAGTGGTTTTAGATTTTTTTGTAATGATGTTAATTAATCCGCCGACAGCTTCGCTGCCATAAAGTGTGGACGCAGCGCCTTTTACCACTTCAATTTTTTCAATCATCGAATTGGGAATTCCCGATAAACCATAAACCGTTCCAAGCGCACTCACTATCGGCATTCCGTCAATAGTAACCATGGTATACGGACCATCAAGACCATTTATTCTAATGTCGCCAGTATTACAAACATTGCAATTGTTTTGTGGACGTAAACCGTTTACATTTTGCAAAGCATCAAAAACAGTACTGGTCGGATTTTGCTTTAAGAAAGTGGTCGTAATTACTTCAACTGGCACAGGATTTTCTAACCGTTTAACCGCTTTTAAAGTTCCAGAAACAACTACTTCATCCAATTCTAATTCCTTCTTTTTTGTTTTAGAAATTGTATCCGTTGTGGTTTGAGCGTTGTTATATTGAGCGATACATAAAAACAAAAGCATTATTTTTTTCATCTACGAAATTTAAATTTAGACAAAACTAAAAATATATTTATAACCAATGAAATTAATTTCTTTTATTTGTATAAAATAACTTGTTTTTATGACTACATCCGAAGAGAATTATTTAAAAGTTATCTATCATTTATCCTTGGTTTCACCAAAAGGTGTCAATACGAATGCTATTGCAGGAACAATGGATACCAAAGCATCGTCGGTAACCGATATGTTAAAAAAACTTTCCGAAAAAGAATTGGTTGCCTATCAAAAATACCAAGGCGTAACCTTGACAGAGAAAGGATTTCATTCGGCTAAAATGATTGTTAGAAAACACCGTTTGTGGGAAGTTTTTTTGGTAGAAAAGCTTCATTTTTCTTGGGACGAAGTGCATGACATTGCAGAAGAATTAGAGCATATAAAATCAGAATCATTAATCAATAAGTTGGATAAGTTTTTAGGATTTCCTGATTTTGACCCGCATGGCGATCCCATTCCGAATGCTGACGGTGAAATAAAAAAAGTGACTAAATTATTACTATCCGATGTAGAGCTAAATAAGGAATACCGTTGTATAGGTGTGAAAGATTCGTCTTCCGATTTTTTAAAGTATTTAGATAAACAAAAAATAGCTTTAGGTTCTACTTTTGTGGTCAAAGAAAAAGAAAGTTTTGATGATACTTTATTGGTGGAAATCAATTCTAAAGAAATTACAATATCCAATAAAATAGCTACTAATTTATACGTTCATTAATTATGTTTGAGTCAATTATTGCCTATTTCGAAAGTATAAATCCAGTTTTAGCGGCTTTATACGCCACGTTATTTACTTGGTTTTTAACCGCTTTGGGAGCATCTTTTGTGTTCTTTTTTAAGAATATGAATCGCGTTGTTCTTGACGGAATGCTAGGTTTTACGGGTGGTGTTATGATAGCGGCTAGCTTTTGGAGTTTGTTGGCACCCGCTATTGAAATGAGCCATGGAGAAGGATTTGTTAAAGTTATTCCGGCAGCCGTTGGATTTGCCTTAGGCGCTTTATTTATTTTTGGGTTGGATAAATTGTTACCTCATTTACACATCAATTTTAAAGAGACCGAAGGAGTAAAATCGCCTTGGCAACGAACGACATTGTTGGTTTTAGCGATTACGTTACATAATATTCCTGAAGGTTTGGCGGTTGGAGTTCTTTTTGGTGGTGTTGCGGCAGGAATACCCGAAGCATCAATTGCGGGTGCCGTTACCTTGGCAATTGGTATTGGAATTCAAAATTTTCCAGAAGGAATTGCGGTTTCAATGCCATTACGCAGAATGGGAATGAGTAGATGGAAAAGTTTTATGTACGGACAATCATCGGCTTTGGTTGAGCCCATTGCGGGTGTTTTAGGTGCTGTTGCGGTTATATTTTTCATTCCGATTTTGCCGTATGCTTTAGCATTTGCTGCTGGAGCCATGATATTTGTAGTGGTAGAAGAAGTAATTCCAGAAACCCAGCAAGATAAAAACACCGACATTGCTACGTTAGGTTTAATTGGTGGATTTATTGTGATGATGACTTTGGATGTGGCTTTGGGTTAATGACAACCACAATTGCCATTGCCGCAGTTCTTCTTTGACTTAGATTTCCAAAAAAATTTTCGGACAAGGAAACCAAGTGCAACTATCATAAGTATATAAACCAGTATTTCTTGAAAATCCATAATACAAAAGTAAAAGGTTCTCTAATTTTAGAGAACCTTTTTATGTTAAAGTTTAGCGCCTATCGAAATATAGAATGTTCTTCCTTCTCCTGGTAAAATTCCTGGGCCAGGATAACCACCCGCTCTTCGAGTGGCATAATCTTCGTTGAGTAAGTTATTAACTCCTGCGCGAATGTTGTAATTTTTTAAGAATTTATATTCGGTGGATAAATCAAAAACCCGATATTCATCCAAAAGTCCTGTTACGCCATTGGCAGATGGAGTTGTAGTATTGTTTGCATCAGTAAAAATTCTGCCCGACATTCTGTATTGTGCTGTTGCCGATATGTTATTATTACTCCAAGAAAGTCCAAAATTATGAATGTATCTCGGTGCGTTTTCCACTCTATTACCTGAAAGATTGGTTTCAGTAATGGTAAAATCTGGTGCTGAAGGAGTACTAAAAATCCTAAAATCAGTATAACGACTATCAATAAAACTTACGGATGCAAAGAAATCTAGATTTCCATAGGGTTTTTCAATTTCAAATAAGCGAGTAATGTTTAAATTGAAGAAACCTTCAATTCCTTTATTCACCGTTTCGCCTAAATTGGTTCTATAAATAAATGTTCCTTGTGTTGGTTCATCATTGTTTAAAAATTGTCTGATACCGCCAACTCTATTGTTGTAGCTTAAATAAAATAAACTAAAATCAAAATTTAAATAGTTTTTATAGTTTCCTCTAAAACCTACATCAGCATTAAAACCGCTAGCATCTTTTAAATTTGGATCAATCACATCAGAAACGGCTGGTGGCGTAAGATCTGAAAACAATACAGGTCTAAAAGCTTGCGTAATATTGGCATAAATATTAGTTGTTCTGAATTTATACTCCAATCCTAGTCCAAATAATGGTTTACTGCGTGAAATTGTCTTATCAGGAAAAGCCACATCATTTCCGCTACTAACTCCAAATCTTCCTTCGCCTGTGTTCTGAATGTACTCATAACGAACACCTGGAGTTACACTAAATTTTTCGGTAACTTTAAATTGATTTTCTGCAAAAACAGCCACATTTTCAGTTGTAAAGTCTAAATCACGCGCAAATCTTCCCTCAATTGACAAATCAAAATCGGAACCAGTTGTTCCTTTACCATCTTGCAGACGTTGCGTATTGGCTTTATACAAACGAACTCCAAAGGCAAGATTATTATTGATTTTTCCTAATTTATATTTATAGATGTTTCTGTTTTCGAGTCCAAAGTTTTTATAATAATCACGATCTACTCTACGATTTGCATAATTGTTTGTTGCAGGATTTATGGCATCCTCGACATTTGGTGTAGCCGTAAAACCCACGCTATTTCGTTCGCCAATAAGTCCAAATAATTTCGTGTTTGACGTAAAATTGTCACTTATTTTGGTGTCAAAATTTATCGAAAACACATTCCAAGGTGTGCCAAACCAATTTCTTTCTCTTAAAGATTGTCTAGGATTTGCATTGAATTGCTCATCGGTTAAACCACCAGCTTGTTGCATTTTATAATCCATATTGGTATATTCTGCCGATAGTTTTGTGTTTTCTGTAAAACGATATTCTACAAAAACATGTGAATTTCTAACGGTGTAATCACTATTCTCTCTCCATCCATCGGCGCTACGAGAATGATTGTATACATAATAGGAGAACTTTTTAAAAGTACCGCCAATGGCGTTATAGGTACTCATCAAACCATAACTTCCAACCGTATTTTGTGTTTCAAATGAAAATTTCTTTTTGGTTTCTCTTTTTAAGACATAGTTCAACATTCCGCCAAATTGTGGTCCAAACTGTAACGAAGAACCACCGCGAACTAATTCTATAGTTTCTACAGCCTCTAATGGTGGGTTGTAATAGGCTTCAGGATAGCCAAAAACATCAGATGAAATATCATAACCGTTTTGTCTTGTGTTTAATTCCCAGCTTCGGTTTGGACTTAAACCTCTTACTCCAACATTGATTTGAATTCCCGAACCTTCATTTTCCCATATGGTAACACCTGGAATTCTAGCAAAAATTTCTCGGGCATTATTTGTTGTGAAGTTCCCATTGATATTGGATAGCTTTAACACCTCATTTTTTTTACCAGAAAAAAGAATATTTTCTTTTATTTCAGGCATTCTTTCAGGGCTTTGTTGTTTAGGGGTAATAATTACAGGGGATAATCTTTTTATTGTATCGTTAAAGGCAAGATCGTATTCTTGGGCAAGAGAAGTAAAGGAGATGGCAAAGAAAAGCAGTGTTATTTGGAACTTCATTTTGTTATTTAGATTAATTCTATACAGCAAAAATAACTGCTTAATTTTATTTAGACAAATTATAAATAATAAAAAATGAAATTATTTTACAAAGCATTGATTGTCATATACCAGTAACAAAAAAATTAACATTTGTTGATTTACTTCAAAAGAGAATAGCCAATAAAAGCAAACAAATAAGCAAGTATTCCCATTCCAAAAAGCTGAATAAGCGCCCATTTCCAAGAGTTGGTTTCTCTTTTAACAATAGCCACAGTGGCGCCACATTGCAATGCAATCGCATAAAATAGTAAGAGTGAAACCCCAGTTGGGATTGTAAATATTTTTTCACCGTTGGAAAAAGTTGCGGCTTGCATTTTAGATTTTATAGTGCCTTCATCTTCAGCATCTTCAACGCTATAAATGGTAGCTAGTGTTCCTACAAAAACCTCTCTGGCTGCAAATGAAGTGATAATTGCAATTCCTATTTTCCAATCATAACCCAATGGTTTTATCGCCGGTTCAATTGCTTTACCCATCATTCCGATATAGGAATTTTCAATTTGGAAAGAGGCGATAGCAGCGTTTAGTTCCTTTTCAGGGAGGTTTTTATTTTCAATTTTACTGCTGATAATTTCTTTTGAATTATCAAAATTTTCGCCACCATGCGAAGCTAAAAACCAAAGTACAATTGAAACGGCCAAAATGATTTTCCCTGCGTCGATTGCAAATGATTTGGTCTTTTCAAAAACTGTATAAAAAACATTTCGAAATTGAGGCATTTTATAGGAAGGCATTTCAATTACAAAATACGATTTGTTTTTTGCTTTGATCATTTTCGTTAAAATCACAGCTGAAAGTAACGCTAAAACAATACCAAAAACATACATTCCTAATAAAGTTAATGCTTGTGAATTAATAAACCCAAAGACTTTCTGCTTGGGGACAATTAGCGATATAATGATAGAATAAACCGGAAGCCGAGCAGAACAAACTGAAAATGGTGTAACTAAAATAGTAATTAATCTTTCTTTCCAATCTTCAATATTTCGAGTTGCCATCACAGCAGGAATAGCACAGGCATTTCCAGAAATTAAAGGCACCACACTTTTTCCGTTTAAACCAAATTTACGCATGATTTTATCCATTAAAAAAACCACACGACTCATGTAACCACTTTCTTCCAACACTGCAATGAAGAGAAAAAGTATGGCAATTTGAGGTACAAAAATCACAATGCCACCAATACCTGGGATAATTCCTTGAGTAATCAATTCGTTAATTTTTCCTTCAGGTAAATGCGTTGCAATGGTTTCGGTTAAGGAAGCAAAACTTACGTCTATAAAATCCATAAATGGGCTAGACCAAGAAAAAACGGCTTGAAATATAAATATTAATAAAGTCAAGAATATAATGTATCCGAAGAATTTGTGTGTCAATATTTTGTCTAATCGGGAGTCAAAGTCGGTTGCGATTGTTGAATCTTTTTCAAAATTATCTTTCAAAACCGAATTGATAAATTGGTATCGTTTTACGGTTTCATGATGTTGCTCTTTTTTTACTATTGTTTGTTTTTGCTTGTCATCAATATCCATAAAACCAAATTTATAGGTATCTGAAAGCCACGTTTTATAGATTGAGATATCCTTTGAAAAAAGGGGTTTATTTGATTGTTGGTCCAAATTTTGAATGGCGTTTTTCAAATCCGAAATTCCAGTATTCTTACGAGCACTTGTGAAGACTATTGTAGTGTCAAGCTGTTTTTCGAGATTTTCTTTGTTGATTGAAATGCCTTTTAACAACATTCTATCAGCCATATTAATGACTAAAATCGTTGGAATGCCTAAATCTTTTACTTGTGTGAAAAGCAATAGATTTCGTTTTAAATTCTCCGCTTCGGCCACAATTATTGCTACTTGTGGAAAATCTTTATTTTTTGAATCTAATAAATATTCAGTGGTAACACTTTCATCAATTGAACTTGGGTTTAAACTGTAAGTTCCAGGTAAATCAATAACAGAAACTTTTTGATGGTTGTTTAAAACAAAAGAACCTTGCTTTTTTTCTACCGTAATTCCTGGATAGTTTCCTACTTGCTGCCGTAATCCAGTAAGTGAATTAAACAAGGATGTTTTTCCTGTATTTGGATTGCCAACTAAAGCTACTTTTAGGGTATCTTTTTTTACCATTTTATTTCAAAATTTCAACAAAAATTCTACTTGCCATTTCTTTTCTAATAGCAAGATTGGTATCGTTTACCGATAAAAATAGAGGGTCACCAAGTGGAGCAATTTGAAGTAACTCGACTATATTTCCTTCTAGGCATCCCATTTCTATGAGTTTTAACGGAACTATTGTATCGTCAAAGGAAATGATTGTGGCTTTTTGCCCTTTTTGAAGAGAGTCAATTGTTAACAAGGATTATTTAGATTGATTTTAGATTGCGAAAATACAAATTAATATCCTAATAAAATGTTATTATTCATTTTGACTTAACCAGTTTATATCCTCAATTAATCGTTCAATATCTTCTTTTTTGGTACCGTCATAAAAACCTCGAACTCTTTTTTCGGCATCAACTAAGACAAAGTTTTCGGTATGAACCATATCATATAATTCCTTTGGCTTTCCTAATTTTACGGCTAGATAAGACTTGCGTGCCATGCTGTATATTTCTTTTTTTTCACCAGTAACAAGATTCCATTTAGAATCGACAACTCCTTTTTCTAAAGCATATTTTTTTAATACAGGAACACTATCTATATCGGGTGTTACGGTGTGTGATAAAATCATAACTTTAGGATTATTTAGAATTGCTTTTTGAACATCGACCATGTTTTTTGTCATTATCGGACAAATGGTAGGGCAAGTGGTAAAGAAAAAATCAACTACATATATTTTTCCTTCATAGTCTTTTTGGGTTATCACTTTTCCATTTTGGTTAACAAATGAGAAGTCTGCAATTCTATGTTCACGGGCAATATATTGAACGGTAGAATCTACTAATTCTGGATTTACATCAGCCGGATTATAGATAGGGAGTTTTTTACTCGGTTTTAAAACATGGTAAAATAAAGAAATCGTAATTACAGAGAAAACTAAAAATGTAATTATAAAAACTCTATATTTTTTTATTATGGGTAGCATTAGTATAGGATTATATCGAATATTAAAAAAAATAAACAAGTATGCAAAAGTACAAAAGCAACTTATAGCCTCTATGTTTTTCAAAGAAATAAACCTTATAATTATGTTAAAAAAAGTATTGTTAAAGTAGAAACAATAAATTTGTAAAAATTAACTAAAAAACTAACTTATTATGAAGCTTATTACTATTTCCAAAGTATTCTTATCCGTATGTTTTTTCTCTTGTGTTTTACAACTTAATGCTCAACAAAAAACACCTGGAATTAACACTTCCTATATGAATACGGCTGTAAGTCCAAAAGACAATTTCTTTCAATTTGTCAATGGGACATGGTTAAAAAACACTGAAATCCCAGCAGATAAAACCCGTTGGGGAAGTTTTGATGAATTACGTCAAAATACAGACAAAGATGCATTAGCTATTTTAAAAGAAGCAACTAAAAATCCGAAGTATGCTCCAAATACGGATCAAGGGAAAGCGATAATTATGTACAAATCTGCTATGGATACGGTAGCAAGAAACAAACAAGGCATTACTCCAATAAAACCGTATTTGGCAAAAATTGATGCAATAAAGAACATCAAAGATTTGCAAAAATTAATGATAGAAGAAGAAGCAAAAGGTGGTGGAGTTGGTTTTTTTGGATTTGGAATAGGTGCTGATGATAAAAACAGTAATAAAAATTCAGTAAGTCTTGGCGTAGGCGGATTGGGTTTGCCTGATAGAGATTATTATATTTCAGAAGACAAAGACTCAAAAGAAAAACGAGAAAAATACCAAGAACACGTGGCTCGCATGTTATCATTTATTGCAAAATCACCAACGCAAGCAAAATTGGATGCCGAAAAAGTAGTTGCATTAGAAATTGCCATGTCGCGCCCAAGATTAGACAGAGTAGAACGAAGAGATCCTAAAAAACAGTACAATCCAACAGCGATTAGTGATTTGCAACAAATGGCACCAATTATCGATTGGAACTCGTATTTAAATGGTATTGGAATTACAAAACTAGATACGGTTATTGTTACACAACCAAAATACATTGCCGCTTTACAAACCATTTTTACTGAGGATAAAGTAGATGACTGGAAGGCATACATGCGCTGGATGTTGTTAAGAGGTGCAGCGGGTCAATTGTCTACTGATATTGAAACAGCCAACTGGGAATTTTATGGAAAAACTTTAACTGGAGCTTTAAAACAAAGACCACGTCACGAAAAAGCACTTCAGGTAGTTAACGGAACTGTTGGTGAAGCGCTAGGCAAATTATATGTTGAAAAAATGTTTCCAGCAGCTGCAAAGGATAAGGCTTATAAAATGATTAGAAATGTAATGCGCGCCTACGAATTACGAATTAACAATTTGTCATGGATGTCGCCAGAAACCAAGATAAAAGCGGTTGAAAAATTAAATAGCTTAACAATCAAAATTGGATATCCAGATAAATGGAAAGACTATTCAGCTTTATCTGTTAAAAGTATAGAAGATGGTGGAAGCTATTTCGGAAATCTTAAAAATGTGTCGGAGTGGAATTGGAAAAAAGATTTAGATAAATTAGGCAAACCAGTTGATAAAACAGAATGGGGAATGTCTCCACAAACAGTAAATGCTTACTATAATCCTTCTTATAACGAAATTGTATTCCCAGCAGCAATTTTACAGCCACCATTTTATAATTATCAAGCGGACGAAGCCGTAAATTATGGCGGAATAGGAGCTGTCATTGGTCACGAAATTTCACACGGATTTGATGATCAAGGCGCTACTTTTGATGCCGAAGGAAACTTAAAAGATTGGTGGACTGCCGATGACTTGTCAAAATTCACAGCTTTAGGAAATGCTTTGGCAGATCAATACTCGGCTTTAGAGCCGCTTCCTGGAATTAAAGTAGATGGTAAATTTACACTAGGTGAAAACATTGGTGATTTAGGCGGAATTAATGCAGCTTATGATGGTTTGCAACTGTATTTAAAAGAAAATAAAGATCCAGGATTAATTGATGGGTATACTCCAGAACAACGTTTATTTATTTCATGGGCAACTATCTGGAGAAGTAAAATGCGTGATGAAGCATTGAAAAACCAAGTAAAAACTGACCCACATTCACCAGGAATGTACAGAGCTTATGTGCCGTTATTAAATTTGGATACTTTCTACAGTGCCTTTGATATTAAAAAAGGAGACGGAATGTATGTTGAGCCAGAAAAAAGAGTAAAGATTTGGTAATACAGATTAGAATGAACACAGAACCTCAAGTTATGCTTGAGGTTTTTTTATGCTTTTTAGTAAACCAATAATACTTACTATTACCCAAGTTCCTTCGAGTATTACAAACGGAAAATAATTAATAAGATAAGAGGTAAAACAAGCAATACTTGCACCAATTATATTCATCAAGTAAAATAAAACACCATCTTTTTTAATCAAGGAAAAAATGTTCAAAAAATAAGCAACTAGAATTAATCCGACACCAATTATTCCAATACAATCAATAAAATTCATAGTTCCCGTTCTTGAAAGGTATAGTTTAAAATACGCTCAACTTTTCCGGAAGAAATAATTTTTCCAACCGATGGTTTAGCATCCTCAAATTTCGGTAAAGGTAAATGTAGTTCTAATGCTTTTTGAGAATAATACTCTTTTCGAGTAGGATGAAATGGCGCAACCGCATTAAAAATTTCATTAAAACAGTTTTGCTCAATAATAGTTTCGATAATTCCAATACAATCGGTTTGATGAATTAAATTTATTGGACCATCAGGATTTTCCAAGTTTTCTCTGCCAGCTAGAAATTTTACGGGATGCCGATTTTCTCCAATCAATCCGCCAAATCGGATAACTGTAGTTTTGAAATTGGAGTTGCTTATCAAAAGGTTTTCGACAGTTAAAAGTTGTTTTCCGCTTTCGGTATTAGGTTGAGGTTTTGTTGCTTCAGTAACCACAGAATTGTCATCGGCATAAACGGAAGTCGAACTAATAAAAATAATTTTTTCAATCTTTGAATTTTCGATAAACGGAATTAAATTGTGAATTTTTTTGACAAAGTTTTCGCTAGAATTGTTTCGCAATTTGGGTGGAATATCAATAATTAATAGTTCGCAATTTTGAAGAAACAAATTGATTTCTCCTTTGATTGCCTGCTCTGATAATTCGATTTGGAATGGTTGGACCTCACTTTTTTGTAGTACTGGAATTTTCTCCAAAGATGTCGTAGAACCTTTTATCAAAAAACCTTTTTCTTGTAAAGATTTTGCCAAAGGCAACCCAAGCCAACCACATCCTAATACCGAAACTTGTTTCATCGTTTTAGGTTATCAATTGCAACTTTTGGAGTTGCTTTTATTTTCTGTTTAATAATAACAGCATCATTCAATACAAAAGGCGTTGGTATCATCCAAGATTTTCGTGGCTTAACTTTTAGTAATGGATTAGATAATAAATCAAAGGAACTTTCTATTACATCTAAATCGAGTTTTTGTTTTGCATTGATTGAAAACTCCATTTCCAAAGGAAGATTGTCAACCACGTAATAGGTCAACAATTTGCCGGAAGTTCTTGATGCAATATTGCTTTTAAAATTAATTGGTTTGACACCGTTAGCTTTTAAATTATTAAATGAGATGTTGTTATTAACAAAAATATCATAACGATTTACAGCTCGGTTGGGCGTAATTCTAATTTTGTATAGATGCTGATTTCCTTTAATAGTATCACGAAGAAATTCAATAGTAGGTTTGGCAATATTTTTTAGTGGAGCTTGAGCCATAAAACGATATTCTGAGCCATATTTACTATACATTTTTTTCGAATTTAAATCACTACCATTTTTAGGGTTTTCGCCCAAATAGGTTTTGGTCCATTCATCAAGATTGGTATCGTAGGTAGCCCAAGAAGCTTTATTTGAATCGGTGTTTAAAATATAAACTAAACTATTTGGTTTTGCCTTTTCATTGTTATACTCGGAACATTGGTGCGCTTTGATAAAGAACCCAATAGAAATTAAAATAAAAAAAACAGCCCATAGTCCTTTTTTGGTAAAGGTGCCAAAAATAGGTAAGAGCAAGGTAAAACATAAAACCGCTAATAGGCAACTTCCAAAAAGAATTTTTAATCCTAATCCAACGGGAAACATTTGTATAAATGGGACTAAAATAATGAGCGTAGGTATCGCTAAAAGACAATTTAATAACCAACTCGATTTTTGCGTTAGTACATAAAACCCGAGTATTAAAGAGCTTGAGATTACCGGAATAATTAAAAACCCAGCACCTGGAAGTTTTAACGCAATTCCAATATTAATGAGTAGCCAAAAAAATAACGGAGCAATCATCTGGCTCATTTCGGGATTTCGCTTGCCATTATTTTGATAAAATAAAAAGCAAATCGCTAAAGTTAAACTCAGAAAAGCATAGATATAAGAATGGCCATTATACGTAAATCCGTGAAGAATATCGTTATACTGAGGATAAAAATTCAATAGTAATTTCCATCCAATATAGGTGACCAAACCTGCGGTAAGTATTGAACCCAATAGTGGAATAAATCCTTTAATAATTTCATCCAATCGTAACGCACGTTTTCCCAATCCTACAAAAACAAAAAGAAAAAACAATCCAAAAGCTATAAGTAGCATCGGAAAAATCCATCCAAAAGGATAACTCACAAAATTAAAGGGTATATTAAAATAGACTTTATTATCCGATGAATTTAGGTTGGTTAAATCAGCAATAGCAAAATAATTCAGTAACGGAAACAAATAACTTCCTTGATGTGCCAAGGTTTTTGGATCTAAATTCTGATAAGAATCTTGGGCTGTGTGATAATTAAAATGATGATCAATAAACGCAAAATTAAACCCTTGAATTTTACCTTGTTCTCTGAAAACGGTTAAATCAGTATCATTTGGCAGCATTTTGTAAATACTGTACATTAATGAATTGGAAACAGGATAATTGGTATTTCCAGCTTTAAATGCCTCTACCATTTTAGCGTTACCATCATTGGTTTCCATCAACATATAACTTGGACCTGAACTACCACGTGCTTCAAAATTTAACACTAAACCAACCTCTTTTGCCCATTGATGTTGCGTTACAAAAAGCGCTGCTCCATTTAAACCCAATTCTTCTGCATCGGTAAAAAGGATAATGATATCGTTTTTAGGTACTTTTTTAGTATGCAAAAACGCACGAACACTTTCTAGAATAGTGGCAACACCCGAAGCATCATCGCTAGCACCAAGTGAAACTGAATGTGGTGCCGAATCATAATGAGAAAGTAATACTAATGCCTTAGAATTTTTAGACCCTTTAATTTTGGTTATTATATTTTTCGACTTTACCAAAGTTCCAAATTCAGTTAAGGTATAACCTTCTTGAAGCGAAGTTTCTAAACCTAAATTTTGAAGCTCATTTTGAAGATATTGCGCTACAACTTCATGGTTTTTAGAACCTACAAAGTGTGGCTTTTTCGAAATTTCTTTGACAATTTCGAGTGCTCTTTTGGTCGAAAAATCAGAAAGTGGCGCTTCTGTTTCATCAAAACTTTGAGGCATCATAAAATAGAATACCCAAAAAATTAAGGAAACGAGCACTAGTAGGGAATAAATGGGAGCGTTGTTTTTTCTCATTAATTTACAATTAATATTCTTTTTTTACTAACATATAAAAATCGTTTTCCAACAATCGATAACCTTGGTCATACACAAAATAATAGGTATTACCTGTTCCAGTATTTAGTATGTTGGTAAAAAAATCAAAATCAAACCCTTTGCTCACGAGCTTGGATTTAGTGGTTTTCGATTTTCCTTCCACATTGAGGCCTGACAAAATTCGGTAATTTTTGCGCAACTTGTTGTTAATGTTACGCATATAATTGGTACTGTCTTTATTTATTTTATTGTTGTACGCATTGCGACATCCATCACTACAAAACTTTTTGTCTTCGCGACCCACAATTTTTTCTCCACATTCTAAACAGGATTTACTCATATGTAATGCTTTTATAATCAATCAAATATAGTAAATATTTTCCGTTTACAAACGCTTACAAATAGTTACAACCGAAAGTAAATGATTAGTAACCGAATATTTTCTTCCAACCATTACAACTTTGCATCGTTGATTTGACACAACAATTTCAAACAACAAAAAAATTAGTTAACAATAACATTTAAATTTAAACGCCATGAATGCAATGAGAAACAAAGTACAGTTAATCGGTCACGTAGGACAAGAGCCAGAAATCAAAACTTTTGATGGAGGAAAAAAAGTAGCCAACATTACAATCGCAACCAATGATTACTTTATCAATGACAAAGGTGATAAAGTAGAACAAACCGAATGGCATCGAGTTTCTGCTTGGGGAAAAGTAGCTGACATTATTGAAAAATATGTTGACAAAGGGAAAGAAATTGCCATTGAAGGTAAGTTAACCCATAGAAGTTACGATGATAAAGATGGTAACAAACGCTATGTGACCGAAGTAGTTGCCAATGAAATTTTATTATTAGGTAAATAAAACGTTTAGGAGTTTTAATGAAACGGCAAAAGGTTAACTTTTGCCGTTTTTTGTTTGCGAATGTTGTAAAAAATCGACTTCAACAAGTTAAAGTTGTCAACACGAAAACGTTTTCGGTAATGTTTTTGTAAAATGAATTGTTGTTTAAGTAACAATTTAGTTACTTTTAGAAAGTCAAACCGAACAAAACATGAAACGATTAAAGTTAGTATTGATTTTAATTACAGCTATTTGCGCTGTAAATTTTGGTTTTTCACAAGTTGGAATTAATACTACAAATCCGTTAAGCACTTTAGATATTAATGGAAATTTAAATGTAAAGGAAATAGGAATAGCCAATGCATTAGTTCCTGGTTCTGCTCCTTTAAATGGTGGGACATTTGCAAATAAAACAAATATTAATGATGGGGTTTATATTTCCCTAACTCCAACATCTGGATCAGCAGATTTTCAATTACCTAATGCGGCCTTAGTACCTGGTAGAATTTACATTGTACGTAATATTTCAAATACTCAAAATGCTTTTATATATTCGTTAGGAGGAAACTTTTTTGCTTCAAACTCAAATACTTTGACAACAGCACCGCTCACAATGCAAAGTAATGCGGTTACGAAAACTATGATGTTTATTAGCGATGGTTCAAACTGGACTTACCTCTTTTTTTAATTAAAAAAACCTTTAATTTCTCAAAGGTTTTTCTCTTTTAATTTTTTGAACAAATCAAACATCGGGCAACGTTTACAACGTTTTTCTTCATTATCCTTGTATTTTTTACAACATTTTGATTTGCAATTTTCTGCAATTTTCAAATTTTTAAGCAATAACTTTTTTTGTTGTTTGTCCTTTTTTAGCTCTTTGGTTTTAACTTTTTTGCTCATTACGATGACATTAAAATAAGGAACAAAGAATCGTAATTATTAAGCTCCAGTGTTTAATGATAATGAAGTTGTAACCACCAACTGTTGAATATCTCTATCAAATAAATACAAACCACCACGATCTTCACCAATCAAATTAATTTTATCTAAAATAGTTTTGGCTTGTGCTTCTTCTTCAATTTGCTCGGCTACATACCATTGCAAGAAATTATGAGTAGCATAATCTTTTTCACCTAAGGTAATATGCACTAATTCATTAATTGAATTGGAAACAAATAATTCATGCTTATATAATTCTTCAAACATTTCTTTAAACGTTCCGAACTTTGTTTTAGGCGCTT
Organism: Flavobacteriaceae bacterium; assembly: GCA_947464335.1. Lineage (GTDB taxonomy): Bacteria > Bacteroidota > Bacteroidia > Flavobacteriales > Flavobacteriaceae > Flavobacterium. The sequence goes on along the minus strand of CANHWG010000005.1, from coordinate 18,700 downwards.
TTAGTTCCGTGATTTCAGCATTTGAACCTCGCTCATTAACATATTTAACTAGTTTGAGCATGTGCATGCGTTCTTCATCAGATTGCTTGTACATAAACTGGGCAACTCCTTCAAGACCTTGAACTTCTGCCCAACAAGCCATGGATAAATAGATTTGTGAAGATTCTGCTTCAATTCGGATTTGATTGTTCAGCGCTTTTTCGATATTTTTTTGTAACATGATTTCTAATTTTTTATAAAATTACATTTTTTGACAGTAAACCTATCAAACTAAAAGATTAAAATTATAATTTATAATAAATCTAAAATTTGATTAATGTGAGTAACGGCATTAAAGTTAGGGTGAATGATTTCAAAATCAATTTTTTCATATTCCCAGGTGGTATGATAAGGCACATGAATAGCATGACCTCCCAGATTTAAAACAGGAAGTACATCAGATTTTAGGGAGTTGCCTATCATCAAAAAATCTTCGGGTTTACAATCTAATCGAGTAAGCATTTTTTGATAATCAATTTCTTTTTTATCACTCATTACTTCGATATGATGAAAATAATGTCCAATTTTAGAATCGTGGAGTTTTCGGTGTTGGTCTTTCAAATCACCTTTGGTAGCCACAACTAACTTGTATTTTCCTTTTAGTTTTTCTAAAACAGTTTCTATTTCGGGCAAAAGCTCTACCGGTTTTTGCAATAAATCTTTTCCAATTTGGATTATTTTTTCAATTCCTTTACCATCTATTTTTGAATCGGTTAATGCTAAAGCACTATCTAGCATTGATAACGTAAAAGCTTTAATTCCAAAACCATATAAGGGTAAATTTTTTACTTGATGCAATAAAATCAACTGCAAGACTTCTTGATGACTAGCATAATCTTCAAACAATTCGGCAAATTTTGCTTGCGCTTCATCAAAGTAGGGCTCGTTGTGCCATAACGTATCATCGGCATCGAAAGCGATTGTTTTTGGATTCATAAGTTATTTTATATTAAAAAAGACTAAAGCTATAAAAGCACAAAGGATGTGTACCAGTGAGAGGCAAATAATGCTAAGTTGTGTTTTATCAAATTTTGAAGTTGCATTTTGAAAGAGTTTACTTTGAAATCGAAATGAAAAGTTTCTTAGCCATACATTGATTTCAATTAATCCCTCTAAATAACCAAAAATAAAGGTAGTTGTCAGAACAAATGCTTTTTGTTTAAAGGAATTTTGCATAGAGAATGCAATAAAAATAATGAGCCAAACTTTGAATATTATTTTGAACGTTATTTTAATTATGTCTAAAGTTGTTTCTTTTACAATAAGGTTAAGCAGCGTATAAAACACTAATACACTACTAAAAATAGTATGTATTTCCCAAAGAATTTCGGATACTACTTTATGCGAATAAAAAAGTAATTGCCATACAGCAAGACTAATTATCCATGTAAAAATCGTTATTACCGAAAGTTTTTTAGTCATTTTTTTATTAACTAATCAACGCTCCATTTTTCACGCTATCAGCATCAGGATTGACAAAAACCAATTTACCTTCGGCAGTATTGGTCATCAAAATTATCCCTTCACTTTCCACGCCACGCAAAGCTCTTGGTGCTAAATTCACCAAAACCGTAACTCGTTTCCCAATCACTTCTTCGGGCGAAAAATGTTCTGCAATTCCCGAAACAATCGTTCTAACATCAATACCGGTATCTACCTTTAAGACTAAAAGTTTATTGGCTTTGGGCATTTTTTCGGCCTCCAATATAGTTCCAACGCGTAAATCTAATTTAGAGAAATCGTCAAACGTTGCAGTTGGTTTTTGAGGTTCGATTACTTGATTTTCCATAACATTCGCTTTTTTAGTCGCTTCGAGTTTGTCTATTTGTTTTTGGATTTCGGCATCTTCTATTTGGGCAAACAAAATTTCGGCTTCACCTATTTTGTGATTTGGGTGTAATAATTCAGATGTTTCAGAAACGGATTGCCAATTAAGATGAGATTGCTTCGCCAATTCGCTAGCGCTTGTGTCTTTCTTCGTCGAAATAGCAAGAATTCGTTTCAATTTTTCAGAAGTAAAAGGTAAAAATGGCTCACATAAAATTTGCAAAGCTGCTGCAATTTGTAACGCCACATACATTTGTGTCTGCACACGTTCCGGATTTGTTTTTACCATTTTCCATGGTTCTTCGTCAGCCAAATATTTATTTCCAAGTCGAGCCACATTCATCAATTCTCCTTGTGCTTCTCTAAATCGGTACCGTTCAATCGAACTCGAAATTACGGCAGGATAAGCTTTTAATTCTGCCAATGTTTGTTCGTCAACTTCCGTTAATTCATTCGGTGATGGCACAATTCCGTTGTAATATTTGTTAGTTAAAACCACAACTCGATTGATAAAATTCCCAAAAACTGCGGCTAATTCATTATTATTTCTCGCCTGAAAATCTTTCCAAGTAAAATCATTGTCTTTCGTTTCTGGGGCATTTGCCGTTAACGCATAGCGCAAAACATCTTGCTGATTCGGAAAATCTTGCAAATATTCGTGCAACCAAACCGCCCAGTTTTTAGACGTTGACAATTTATTCCCTTCTAAATTCAAGAACTCGTTTGCAGGTACATTATCCGGCAAAATATACGTTCCTTCAGCTTTTAACATCGCTGGGAAAATGATACAGTGAAATACAATATTATCTTTACCGATGAAGTGCACTAATTTGGTGTCGGCATCTTTCCAATATGGCTCCCAATTTTTACCTTCACGAGCAGCCCATTCTTTGGTTGCCGAGATATAACCAATGGGCGCATCAAACCAAACATATAATTTTTTCCCTTCGGCACCATCAACAGGCACATCAATTCCCCAGTCTAAATCACGGGTCACCGCACGAGGTTTTAAACCATCATCTAACCATGATTTCACTTGGCCAAGAACATTGGTTTTCCAATCTTTGGCATGGTCTACTAATATCCATTGCGTTAAAAAATCTTGGTATCTGTCTAAAGGCAAAAACCAATGTTTCGTTGATTTGAGTATCGGAGTTTCTCCTGTTATGGTAGATTTTGGGTTAATTAAGTCTGTTGCATTTAAGGTAGAACCACATTTTTCACATTGGTCACCATACGCTTCTGGGTTATCGCATTTCGGACACGTTCCGGTTACAAATCGATCTGCCAAAAACTGATCTGCTTTAGCATCATATAATTGCTCAGTTACCTCTTCAATAAAGTCACCGTTATCATATAATTTTCTGAAAAATTCTTGCGCCGTATCGTGATGTATTTTAGAAGAAGTTCTCGAATAATTATCAAATGAAATTCCAAAATCAATAAACGATTTTCGAATAATGCCATCGTATTTATCAATCACTTGTTGTGGCGTGATGCCTTCTTTTTTGGCTTTCATAGAAATAGCAACACCGTGCTCATCGCTTCCGCAAATAAAAGCAACCTCTTTTCCTTGTAATCTTAAATAGCGCGCATAAATATCAGACGGCACATAAACACCTGCCAAATGGCCAATATGAATAGGCCCATTGGTATAAGGCAAAGCGGCAGTAATCGTATATCGTTTAGCTTCGCTCAGTTCGGCTTTGCCTCGGGTTGGATTTTCTAACATGATAAATTTCGGTATATAAACCGCAAAAATAAGCAATTTATTCGGAGCTATTTCCTGCTATCCGCTTCAATCTTTTTATTTTTTTTCTTTAAAAAAATAAAAAGGATTTTCACTATTATCAGGGCTATGGCATTGGTTTTCTTAAACTATAATTTGATTATATTTGCTATTATCATTTTCAAAAATGAACAATAAATCTATATTTTTTATTCTATTATCTTTATTCTTTTTAAATCTTCATTCTCAAAAAAAGATGATTACACCACCTTATTTGCAAAAGGGCGACACTGTTGCCATCGTTTCTACCGCACGAAAAAATATTGACGATAATTTAAAACCCACAATTAATTTGCTCGAGGGCTGGGGATTAAAAGTTAAAATGGGGAATACCATTGGCTTAGATTATCATCAATTGGCAGGAACAGATGACCAACGAGCAGCCGATTTTCAGGAGCAAATGGACAACCCAAACATCAAAGCCATTTGGTGTGTTCGAGGCGGCTACGGTACTGTAAAAATAATTGACAAGTTAGATTTCACAAAGTTTAAGCAAAACCCAAAATGGATAATTGGTTTTAGCGATGTTACCGTTTTACACAGTCATTTGAACCGAATAGGAATCGAGTCTATACATGGCACGATGCCTGTTTCAATAGCTCGAGCAACCGATGAGGCAAAGAATTCATTATGCAGCGTTTTATTTGGAGATAAATTACACTACACATTAGAATGTGATGCCTTAAATCATAACGGAATTGCAAATGGAGAATTAGTTGGAGGAAATCTTTCTATATTGTATAGTTTATTGGGCTCTGAATCGGCAATAGATTGTGAAGATAAAATTTTATTCATCGAAGATTTAGATGAATATTTATATCATGTAGATCGAATGATGATGAACTTGAAACGCAACGGTTGTTTATCGAGCTTAAAAGGCATTATTGTTGGCGCAATGACCGATATGAAAGATAATGACATTCCATGGGGAAGAAACGCTTTAGAAATAATTGAAGATACCGTCAAAGGATTAAATATTCCAATAATATATAATTTTCCTGCTGGACATATTCGAGATAATCGCGCATTGATTTTTGGCAGACAAGTTTCTATAGAGGTGAATGATAAAGAAAGCAAAGTAGTTTTTGAATAGACAGATATAGAAGATTGCTTCGTAAACTCGCAATGACATGGCTAAACACAACGAGCTTGGTAAATTTGGCGAAGAATTGGCTGTAGAATTTCTGCAAAAAAACGGCTATGATATTCTAGAAACCAATTGGACTTTTCAGAAAGCCGAAGTTGATATCATCGCTCAAAAAGAAAATGTTCTAGCTATTGTGGAAGTTAAAACACGATCAAGTATCGAGTTTGGTTTACCTCAGGATTTTGTAAAACCAACGAAAATCAAATTATTAGTAAAAGCAATTAATGAGTACATTATTTCTAATGATTTAGAGGTAGAATCTCGATTTGATATTATTGCTATTACTAAAGAAGAAAACGATTTTATAATAGAACATATCGAAGATGCGTTTTTTTACTTTTAACGCATCATTTCCATAAATTCTAAAGCTTTATTTATCGATTTTACATTCTCAAATGTGAGTAATAATCGCAAACCATTTTTGGTTTCTTTCTCTTTCATTTTACAAATGTTTCCGTGTTGCTGCACAAATTGTAACATCTGTCTAAATTGTTTTGAGTTGTAATACTCCGATTGCTGGTCGCCCACAAAATAGCCGATTAATTTGCCTTGCTTCATGATGACTTTTTCAATTCCCATTTGGGTGGCAATCCATTTAATTCGGATACTGTTTAATAACGCTTTGGCTTCTTTAGGTAACGGTCCAAAACGATCAATAAGTTTGGTTTCATAGGCCAATAATCCGGCTTCTTCTTTTATAGTTCCTAACTCGTTATACAAATTCAAACGCTCGGTAATATTGTTGATATAATCATCTGGGAACAACAATTCAAAATCAGTATCAATCTGCAATTCTTTTACATATTCTTTGGTATCACTATCATTTTCAGACTCATAAAGCTCTTTGAATTCGTTTTCTTTCAACTCTTCAATGGCTTCGTTCATGATTTTTTGATAGGTTTCAAAACCAATTTCATTAATAAATCCGCTTTGTTCACCACCCAATAAATCTCCTGCACCACGAATTTCCAAATCCTTCATCGCAATATTAAATCCGCTTCCTAATTCACTAAATTGTTCCAATGCCTGAATACGTTTACGAGCATCATCAGTCATGACTGAATACGGAGGACAAATAAAATAACAAAACGCTTTTTTATTACTTCGTCCCACGCGACCGCGCATTTGATGCAAATCGGATAAACCAAAATTATTCGCGTTGTTGATGAAAATCGTATTCGCATTGGGTACATCCAAACCACTTTCGATAATGGTGGTTGCCACCAAAACATCAAATTCACCATTCATAAATCCGAGCATCAATTCTTCGAGTTTGTTGCCTTCCATTTGGCCATGACCAATACCAACACGTGCATCGGGAACCAATCGTTGAATCATGCCGGCAATTTCTTTAATATTTTCGATTCGGTTATTGATAAAGAAAACTTGCCCGTTTCGTTGAATTTCATACGAAATAGCATCTCGAATTAATTCTTCGCTAAAACCAACTACTTTTGATTCGATAGGATAACGATTGGGCGGCGCAGTTGTAATTACCGATAAATCTCTTGCCGCCATCAACGAAAACTGTAAGGTTCTCGGAATGGGTGTTGCTGTTAAAGTTAGCGTATCTACGTTGGCAGCTATAGTTTTTAATTTGTCTTTAACGTTTACTCCAAACTTTTGTTCTTCATCCACAATCAGTAAACCTAAATCTTTGAAGACAACATTTTTATTCACCAATTGATGCGTTCCAATAAGAATATCTAATTTACCCGAAGCTAAATCTTCTATCGTTTTTGCTTTTTCTTTGGCCGTTCTAAATCGATTTAAATAGCCAATATTGACAGGCATGTCTTTCAATCGTTCGGTAAACGTTCGGTAATGTTGGTACGCCAAAATAGTAGTGGGTACTAAAACGGCAACCTGCTTACTATTATCGACCGCTTTAAAAGCCGCTCTAATGGCCACTTCCGTTTTACCAAAACCTACATCACCACAAACCAATCGATCCATCGGTCTATCTTTTTCCATGTCGACTTTGACATCTTGCGTTGCTGTAATTTGATCGGGTGTATCTTCATAGATAAACGAACTCTCTAGCTCTTTTTGCAAATAACTATCAGAAGCACATGCAAAACCTTTTTCTAAACGGCGCTTGGCATAGAGTTGAATTAAGTTAAAAGCAATATGCTTTACACGGGCTTTGGTCTTTTGTTTTAAGGTTTTCCACGCATTCGAACCCAGTTTGTAAATTTTGGGTGGCGTTCCGTCTTTTCCGGTGTATTTTGAAATTTTGTGTAAGGAATGAATGCTTACATATACGATGTCATTATCGGCATACGCCAATTTAATCGCTTCTTGTGTTTTGCCTTCGACTTGAATTTTTTGTAAACCACCAAACTTTCCAATTCCGTGGTCAATATGCGTTACATAATCGCCAACGGATAAGGAATTCAGTTCTTTCAGCGTGAGGGTTTGCTTTTTGGAATAACCATTTTTGATATTGAATTTATGGTATCGCTCAAAAATTTGATGATCGGTATAACAGCATATTTGGTTTTCTTCATCTATAAATCCTTGATATAATGATGAAACGATGGTATGATATTGTTTGCGGACATTCTCATGGTTTGCTTCATCGATGCTTTCAAAAATATCGTGAAAACGATTGGCTTGTCCTTCATTAGAACAAAATAAGTAATTCGTAAAGCCATTAAAATGATTGTCACTCAATTTGTTTAATAACAAATCAAATTGTTTGTTAAATGAAGGTTGAGGTTGTATGTAAAATTCAAAAGATTGGGTCGTTTTAAAAAACGGTTTATTCGACAATTCGATGATTGAAAAATCTAATGCTTTGCGCAAAAATGCTTCTTGGGTTAAGAACAACTGTTCGGGCGCTGCATGTTTTACCTCTTTTGATAAGGCATCAAATGTTTCAATGGCTTTTGCAAAAAGTTTGTCTAACTGTGCTGTTAGAAACTCAGTATTCTCTATACATAAAACGGTTTTGTCGCTGATATAATCGAGGAAACTTTCTCGGTTTTCTTTGATAAACTTGTTTTCAAGATTAGGGATAATCGTAATTTTAGTTTGCTTTTCTAGCGAAAGTTGTGTGGCAACATCAAAGGTTCGGATACTATCTACTTCATTGCCAAAAAACTCTATTCGATACGGATTATCATTTGAAAATGAAAAGACATCCAAGATTCCACCACGCACTGAAAATTCTCCGGGCTCAGTAATAAAATCAACGCGTTTGAATTCGTATTCAAATAATACTTCGTTGATAAAATCGATAGAAACGGTTTCTCCAACAGAAACTTTCAAGGTGTTTTTTTCGAGTTCTTTTCGAGTCACAACTTTTTCAAAAAGAGCTTCAGGATAAGTAACTATTACGGCGGGTTTTTTGCGCGAATTAATTCTGTTTAATACTTCAGAACGCAACAATACATTCGCATTATCGGTTTCTTCTATTTGATAGGGACGGCGATAGGAACTGGGATAAAACAACACATCATCGGCGCCAATCATTTGTTCCAAATCGTTTAAAAAATACGCTGCTTCTTCTTTTTCGTTAAAAATTAAGAGAAATGGTTTTTCACTTTTTTTGAAAATGGCCTGAAATACGAATGAGAAAGCCGAGCCCAAAAGTCCTTTGAATTGTATTTTGGTTAAAGGATTATTAAGTTCGTCTGTTATTTTTTTGACTTTCGTCGAATGAAGATAACTGTTATATAAAGAAGCTATACTCAAAATTTAATTTGTGATTTTTGGATTTGGATTAGTAGGAATTGCCCTTGCTGTATCAAGCATCCGAATCATATCGGCTTCTCCATCTTCCATTTTGATTTCGCTTTTACGTTTGATTTCATCGAGTTGTGAGTTCATTGACACTAACTCGCTATTGATTTCTTGCACTAAGGCAACTATTTTTTTATCGGGAATTTGATTCAGATGAATGTAAAGATTAATTGCGTTTATTTTTGTTGTAATTACCGAAATTCTACTTTTTACTTCGGGTAAATTATACTGTAAAGGGATATTATTGTTTAATTCAAATGCTCTTTTGGAAAGTGTTTTTGCTTTTTGCTGAAAAGCGCCAATACTACTTTTGGGCTTTTGTCCTAATTCGTTTAAAAACACACGCCATTCTGTCCAAGAACTTGTTAAATTTTGTGATACTTGGTTGGAAGGTTGCCAATTAAATTTCCATCCATTCGAAATAGAAGTAAAAACAGCGTCTCTTTTTTGAGCTTCTTTTTCTTGTTGTAGCGCTCTAACTTTTGGGTCATCCTGACAAGAAAAAAGAAAAAATAAAAACAGTATGGATGAAAAATAGAATTTCATATAAATCAATTAATTCACAAAGGTAAAAGTAATCTTTTGTTTGATGTAGTTAAAGCGATTATAAAATTTAAATAAAAAATGCTCCTAATCTAGAAGCATTTTTATTTATTAATTTATTTTTTGGTGGATGGAGTAAAACCTCTGGCTCTCATCAAAGCATCTGAAGTAACATCTCTGCCTCTAAATCTTTTATAGGCAATTTCAGGATCAATAGTATTTCCTATGCTAAACACATTTTCATATAAAAGTTTAGCCATTCTTTTATCATATAATTTATTTTTGGTTTCTTCTGTGAATGCTTCGGTAGCATCTGCACTAATTACATCAGCCCATAAATAACCATAGTAACCTGCTGCATACGCATCGTCTGAAAAAATGTGTCCAAATTGTGGGATTCTATGACGCATTACGATTTCTTTTGGCATGTTTAACATATCCAAGGTTTCTTTTTCAAATTTTTTAGGGTCGATATCTGGGTTTTGTAATAAGTGTAGTTTCATATCAACCAACGCACTTGCAATTGTTTCTACCGTTGAGAACGCTTCATTAAATGTTGCTGCTTTTTCGTTTCGTTCAACCAATGAAATAGGCATTGGCTGACCTGTTTGATAATGTAGTGCAAATTGGTTTAACACTTGGGGTGTAGCCAACCAACGTTCCATAATTTGAGACGGAAATTCGACATAATCTCTTGGGGTATTGGTTCCCGATAAACTTGGGTAAGTAACATTTGAATTTAATCCGTGTAAGGCATGCCCGAATTCGTGAAATAAAGTACTTGCATCATCCCATGAAATTAAAATAGGTTCTCCTTCTTTCCCTTTGATAAAATTACAATTGTTAGATACCAATGTAATGACATCGCCTTCAACTCTACTTTGCTCTCTAGTGGCATTCATCCAAGCGCCAGAACGTTTTCCTTTTCGAGCATATGGATCAAAATACCAAACGCCAACCACTTTATTTGAGATTTTATTATAGACTTCCCAAACTCTTACGTCAGGATGAAAAACGGGAACATTATCTACTTGTTTGAAACCTAAATTAAAAACTTCACCAGCAACCCAAAACATTCCTTCACGTAATTTTTCTAGTTGCAAATACGGCTTTAAATCATTTTGGTCTAAATCGTATTTTGCTTTTCTGACTTTTTCAGAATAATAGCGATAATCCCAAGCGGCGATTTTGAATTTTCCGCCTTCGGCAGCAACCATATTTTGCATTTCGGCAACATCCGTATGCACTTTTTCAACAGCTGGTGTCCAAACAGACATCATTAGATCTAAAGTTTTTTGCGGCTTTTGTGCCATTGTATTTGATAAACTCCAATCGGCAAATGTTTTAAAACCTAATAATTTTGCTTTTTCAGCTCTTAGTTTTAAAATTTGAACTAAAGTTGCATTGTTGTTATTGGCGTTGTCATTATCTCCTCGATTTGTAAATATTTTAAAAGCTTTCTCTCTTAAATCTCTTCGGTTTGAAAAAGTTAAAAAAGGTTCAATGGAAGAACGTGTATTAGCAATACAACCTATAACGTTCAACTTTCTTTCTTTGGCTTCTGCGATTGCTGCATTTTTAAGTTCGGTTGGTAAACCTTCAAAATCAGCTTCCTTTTTTAATTCTAAATAAATATTAGACTCATCAGCTAATTGGTTTTGACTAAATTTGGTAAATAATCCCGCTAATTCTTCATTAATTTTTGCAATTCTTTCTTTGCTTTGCGGATCAGCATTGGCACCTTCACGAACAAAATTTGAATAGTAAAACCACACCAATCGTTGTTGTTCTGGATTTAATTTTGATTTTTCGGGAGCATTATATACCGTCGAAATTCTATCAAATAATCTAGTATTTTGATAGTATTTATTGTTTAACTCAGAAAATTTAGGCGTCATTTCCGTTTCGATGGGTTCAAATTCTGGACTATTCATATTGGCGCTATATATTCCAAAAATGGCATACACTTGACTCAGTTTTCTCCCAATTTTTTCCAAGGCGACAATCGTGTTTTCAAAGGTTGGTGCTTCTTTATTATTGGCAATTTGTTCTATTTCATTCAGTTTTTCTGCAATAGCAAATTCAATGGCGGGCTTTAAATCGTTTAGTTTATATTCAGTAAATGCAGGAACGCCACCATAGGGACCATCCCATTTTTTTAAAATAGGATTTGAATCTTTTTGAGCAGTAATAGCAACAATTGGAGCAATCATAATTAAGGTAAATATTATTTTTTTCATGAGTTAATTTATTATTGTTATCAAAAGTAATGAAAATTCATTTCATCATAGTCTTTTGAATATCATTACAGAAATTTCTATAAATTTGAGAAAAACAAAAATTATGTTTCAATCGAAAAAAGCGACTGTTTATGTTGTTCTTGCCGGTATCTTTATCACTAATGCAATTGTCGCTGAACTCATTGGCGGAAAGTTAATAGATGTTGGCCCAGCAGTTATGAGTATCGGAATTCTTCCTTGGCCTGTTGTTTTTGTGACGACCGATTTAATCAACGAATATTTTGGTGAAAAAGGCGTTCGAAAACTATCGGTAATTACGGCCTGTTTGATTGCCTATACTTTTATCGTTTTATTTTTTGCGATGCAAATTCCATCTTCTGAAGTAAGTACAATTTCGACATTACAATTTGATGCTGTTTTTGGTCAAAGTCAATTAATAATTGTGGGAAGTATTACCGCTTTTTTAGTTTCACAGCTTATCGATGTGAGTATTTTTCATTTTTTTAAAAGAAGGACGGGAGAACGAAAAATTTGGTTACGAAGCACAGGATCAACCGTAATTTCACAATTATTTGATAGTTTTATTGTGCTTGGAATAGCGTTTTGGTTACCTGGAATAATGGACACGAAAACCTTTTTTCTCTCAGCAATGACTGGCTATAGTGTAAAATTGGCTATTGCTGTTTTGATGACACCAATGATTTATTTAGGGCATAATATTATTGAAAAGTATATCGCAAAAGATGGAAAATAAAATACGTTGTGCTTGGTGTGAAAAAGACGATTTGTATAGGGATTATCACGATAACGAATGGGGCAATCCCGTGTATGATGATGACAAATTATTTGAGTTTTTAGTTTTAGAAACGTTTCAAGCAGGACTAAGTTGGCATACTATTTTAAAAAAAAGAGAAAATTTCAGAAATGCTTTTGAGCAGTTTAGTTATAAAAAAATTGCCGAATATAATGAAGATAAAATTCAAGAATTGTTATTGAATGAAGGCATTATTCGAAATAAATTAAAGGTTAGAGGAACAGTTTCCAATGCGATTGCATTTATAGAAGTTCAAAAAGAGTTTGGCAGCTTTTCAAAATACATTTGGGGTTTCACGAATGGAAAACCAATAGATAATAATCCTCAATCTTTGAAAGAAGTTCCTGCAACATCTGAAATCTCAGACAGCTTAAGTAAAGATTTAAAAAAAAGGGGATTTAAATTCGTAGGTTCGACCGTTGTTTATGCGCACATGCAAGCTACGGGAATGATGAACGATCATGTTGCTGATTGTTGGAAAAAAGCTTTTTGATTTTAATGGCAATGCTGCTCGTTTTATTCGTACTTTAGATAAAATTTAAAAACATGTTTCGCCACAAAGGAAACAGAAGAACTTTTTCACATAACTTGAGGTTGGCTTCTACTTTATCCTTTGTCGCAGGAATAGTAAATATAGCTGGTGTTTTGTCTGTAGCAACTTTAACTACTAATGTTACCGGGCATTTTGCTTTTTTTGCCGAAGCCATTTCGTTAAAAAACTATTCTAAGGCACTTACATTTATGGCCTTTATTTTTTTCTTTTTACTGGGTGCGTTTGTTTCCAATTTTTTGGTCGAAATAACAGCTATAAAAAAACCAAAAATTGCCCATGCCATCCCGATGTTTTTAGAAATAATTTTACTATGCCTTATAGGTTTAACCAAAAATATAACCTCCGAATATATTGCTTACACCTTGCTTTTTGCCATGGGTTTACAAAATGCTTTGGTGACCAAAATTTCACAATCAACAGTAAGAACGACACACTTAACGGGATTGTTTACCGATTTGGGAATTGAGCTTTCGCAGTTGTTTTTTTATAAGAAAGCTGCTGAACTTAAGCGTTTATCCGTGAGTATTTTTTTGAGAATTTCTATTATTCTATTTTTCTTTTTTGGATGTATTTTGGGCGGGTTGTTTTATAAAACCTATGAATTAAAAATATTGCTTTTTGCAGCATTTATACTTGCAATCGCTTTGATTTATGACAATCTGGTGGTCTATTATCATTTGATAAAAAGAAAAATAAATCGAACTTTAAAACGAGGTTTTTTCTGAATATAACACTTTCATAAAGGTTTCTCTAGAAATTTCTATTGCTCCTAATTTCTCTAAATGATCATTGTGCACCTGACAGTCGAGAAGCTTATAATTGTTTTCGTTTAGGTATTTGATTAAAGTTACAAAAGCAATTTTACTTGCGTTGGAAACTTTTGAAAACATACTTTCACCACAAAAAACATGACCCAAATCTACACCATACAATCCGCCAACTAATTCGTCATTTTGCCATACCTCAACCGATTTAGCAATTCCCATTTCGTGGAGTTTGGTATAGGATTTTACAAAATCATCAGAAAGCCAAGTTCCCTCTTGGCCTGGTCGGTCAATTTGCTGACAGCCCAGAATTACTTCTTTGAAGTTTTGATTCAACGTAACGCTGAATTTATTTTGGTTGAGTAGATTTCGAATACTTTTCGAAACTTTATACATAGAAGGAGCCACTACCATTCGCTCAGGCGGAGCCCACCACAATATAGGATCATCTTCATTATACCATGGAAAAATCCCATTACGATAAGCTACTAGTAATCGGTCCACCGATAAATCACCACCAACAGCAAGAATGCCTTCGAAAGAAGCTTCTTCAACTGGTGGAAAATAAAGTTCTTTATTTAGGAAATACATAGTTAAGAGAATAAAAAACAAAATATATAGAATAGACAAAAAGCATAAAAAAGTCATTCTAAATTACCATATGGGTTAAAATTTAGAATGACAATCTATATTCTATACTCTTTGTACTTCTCTCTATTTTCTAGAATGGCAAATCATCGTGCTCTTCTTCATTGAAGTTGGTAGCTGGCGCGAAAGCTTCTGCTGGAGGCATTGGTGCCATTCCTGGGTTTGCCGGTGCTTCCGCCTGCATTTTTTCGATTCTCCAACCTTGAATATCATTAAAATATTTGGTTTCTCCTTGCGGATTTACCCATTCTCTTCCTCTCAAATTGATAGATACTTTTACTGCTTCGCCTACATTGTAATTGTTTAATAAATCACATTTGTCTTGAACAAAATTGATACTGATGAATTGAGGATATTGCTCCTCTGTTGCTACAACCAATTCTCTTTTTCTAAAGCTGGCACTCACTTGTTGCTCAGCATTAACCACTTTAATTTTACCGGTAACTTCCATAATTATTGTTTTGCTAAAAGCACTTTCCAAGCAGAAAGCGCATCATTATTATTTAAATATTCTTTTGCTTTTTGGTGAATTTTCATTGCATCATCCGAACTCAAAACACCTTTCACAGCAAAATTTTGTTGTACAAATATAGTAATTTCTTCTGGTGTTGGCAAAGCTTCTATATTCCCTAATTTTCCTAAATCATTGCCGTCAAAAACACCACTTTTTTTAACAAAATCAGGAATAGCATCTACACCAATTCCGAGAGTAGTCAGCGGTTTTTCAACTTCAAATAATCCTTGATTAGAGCGCGAATACCAATTACCACCTAGTCGAGAAACCAAATCAATTTTGTTTTGGTCAATCGTTCCTTTTTCGTCTAAAACCGATTCGTTAATATGAATTTTTACTACTTCACAAATAATTAAATTTCCAGCACCACCTTGATGTCCCAAAGCGATAATTTCATTGACTTTGCATTCAAACTGAACCGGACTTTCGGCAACGCGATAGGGTTTTATCATGTCTGAAGGCAACATCATTAAGCCCGATTTTATAAACTCATTAACACCATCCGGATATTCAGTACTCGATAAAGATGCCTGTTGAACGATATCATAATTGACCACATTAATTACCACTTCTCTGGTAGCTTTACAGTTTTCTAGTGTATGTTTTGTAGTGTTATTTCGAACGCGTCGTGCCGGCGAAAAAACTAAAATAGGCGGGTTCGAACTAAACACATTAAAAAAACTGAACGGGGATAAATTGGGCTTGCCATTTTCATCGACAGTACTAGCAAAAGCAATTGGTCTTGGAGCAACAGCACTTTGCAAATAGCCCTGAAGTTGCGCAGGAGATAATGTATGTGGTTCGAAACTGAGCATGTTTTTATGTTTTTACAAATGTAATTTTTTTTATGTTTTGTCTAAACATCAAAATTAGAAGTTATCATTTTTTCATTACTTTTAAACCAAATTAGTATACATGCAGTTTTCCGAGAAAAGAAACCTTACCCGTTGGATTATTATTATGGCATCCTTTGTCATTGTGATTTTGATATTGTGGAATACCTATTCTTTTTTTCAAATATTCAAAGACCAAGAGCGTATCAAAATGCAAAATTGGGCATTAGCTCAAAAAAAAATTAATAGTGCTGATCCCAATGCTGATGTGGATATGGAACTTCCTTTTCAAATTATACAAGAACCGAATATTCCTATTATTGTAACCGATAAAGATTCCATAATTAACACCAAGAACGTTGATGCTGACATTTTAAAAGACAAGACTAGATTAGAACGTTATTTGCAAAAATTAAAAAATCAGAATGAACCAATTGTTATGCAAATATCTGAAAAACAGATGCATTATTTATATTATGGGGATTCATCATTACTCAACAAATTAAAATATTACCCTATAGCTTTGCTTTTGATAATTGTTCTTTTTGGTGCATTAGTTTATAATTTTTATCGAAGCACCAAAATGGCTACTCAAAATAAACTTTGGGCTGGAATGGCAAAGGAAACAGCACATCAAATAGGAACACCATTGTCTTCTTTAATCGGTTGGCTCGAAATTATGAAAGCCGATAATGTTGATGAAACCACAATAACGGAAATAGAAAAGGATATTAACCGACTTCAAACTATAGCCGATAGGTTTTCAAAAATTGGTTCCGAACCTATTTTAGAGTCTTTAAATATCATTGACGAAACAGAAAAATCTTTCGATTATCTAAAATCAAGATTTTCAAAACAAGTTAATTTTTCCTTTACTGCCCCAGAAAAAGCAATCGTGGTTTCATTGAATTCGGCTCTTCATAGTTGGACGATTGAAAACTTAGTTAAAAACGCTATTGATGCCATGAAAGGTAAAGGGAGCATATCTGTAGAAATAGTAAGTGAACCTAATTTTGTCAAAATATTGATTTCAGACACCGGAAACGGAATCCCCAAAAACCAATTTAAAAGTATTTTTGAACCCGGATTTACCACCAAAAAAAGGGGTTGGGGTTTAGGACTGTCTTTAACCAAAAGAATTGTAGAAGAGTACCATAAAGGGAAAATAAAAGTCCTACATTCCGAAATTGGAAAAGGAACTACAATGCAGGTTTCGTTTAAGAAGGTTTAAAAAAAAAATCCCGAGAAATCGGGATTTTTTGATTTATAAATTACTTTGAATCGCTTTGGTTAACGCCTCAAATTCTTCCTTGGTCAACGAGACTTTTCGCTGAAAACGCATATCATCCATATCGTGAAGTGGAATTAAATGCACATGAACATGCGGCACTTCGAGACCCACAACAGCAACACCAATGCGTTTACATTCCACTGTTTTTTCAAGGGCTTTGGCTACTTTTCTTGAAAAATTCATCAAACCTAAATAGAGCGCTTCATCCATATCAAAAATCTTATTGATTTCCTGTTTTGGGATACAAAGCGTGTGTCCTGTAGCATTCGGATTTACATCTAAAATGGCAATGAAATTTTCGTCCTCAGCTATTTTGTAACTTGGGATTTCTCCGTTAATAATTTTAGTAAAAATGGAACTCATTATTAGTCTCTAGAGATTTCTAAAACCTCAAAGTTAAGTTTTCCGTTTGGAACAGTAATCTCCGCAATTTGTCCTACTGATTTTCCAAGTAATCCTTTACCAATAGGCGAAGTAACTGATATTTTTCCTGATTTTAGATCGGCTTCACTTTCGGCTACTAAAGTATAATTCATCTCCATACCATTTTGCTGATTTTTGATTTTCACTTTAGACAAAACCAATACTTTTGAAGTGTCTAGATGTGATTCATCTATCAATCGTGCATTCGAATGTACTTCTTCTAATTTGGCAATTCTCATTTCAAGCATTCCTTGCGCTTCTTTAGCCGCGTCATATTCTGCATTTTCAGACAAGTCGCCTTTGTCTCTAGCTTCTGCAATCGCTTGTGAAGCTTTAGGTCTTTCGATGCTTTTCAATTGATCTAATTCTTCTCTTAATTTTTTTAATCCTTCCGCTGTGTAATATGATACTGTACTCATGTTTTCCTCTTTTATATAAATAGAAAAAATCCCATCGCAACGGGATTTCTTTTTGCAAAGATATTATTTTTATTATTAATTAAAATTTGTATGCATTTGATAACGCTTGTCAAAGTTAATTAAATTAAATTTGTTTCGCTATGTATTTTATTAAATTTATTATGAAAAAGATTTTAGTCCTGTTTTTAATTATCTCCTTTGTTTATGCTTGTGATTCGGGAAGTGTAAATTATAATAATCCCAATATTCCAAATTTACCTGTAAATTTATCGCTAAACTTAAGTCTGCCCCAATATAGTAATCTTCAATTCCCAAGTAATTACATTATCGATTTTTCTCAGGGAGCCAGAGGAATTGTAGTCTTTAACACAGGAAGCGGTTTTAATGCTTTTGATTTAGCGTGTCCCAACCAAGCTTTTGCTACCTGTACAACACCCATGTCTATTTCGGGGATTAATGCTAATTGTAATTGTGATAACACAACCTACAGTTTGTTTTCAGGCCAAAGCGCAGGTCAACAATATCCAATGAAACCCTATCGTATTGAAATAGTTGGAAATAATTTGATTATATCTAATTAAAAATTCAAGGTTAAACCTGCCAA
Source organism: Flavobacteriaceae bacterium (assembly GCA_947464335.1). Classification (GTDB taxonomy): domain Bacteria; phylum Bacteroidota; class Bacteroidia; order Flavobacteriales; family Flavobacteriaceae; genus Flavobacterium. The sequence continues at coordinate 505 of CANHWG010000005.1, read as the reverse complement.
GAAATTGATTCCTGCTTGTGGATAAAATCCTGCACCTTCCTGCGTTGTTATCGTTCCTGGGTTACTAAAATCGTCATCAAAAGTATAGAAATAGCCATTTGACTCATATTCAACATTGAAAATATTGTTCACTAATGCTGAAAAAACTATCGATTTTAATCCTTTATTGATGATCCATTGGTAGGTGAAATTGAAGTCATTGACAAAAAAAGCATCCAATACAGAGTTTTGTGAGTCGATATTACCCATAAATTGTTGGCCTACATATTTTGAAAACAACGAAAACTGAACTGTTTTAATAGGTTGATAGGTAAATCGATTTCCAAAAATAACATTTGGCGAAAAGGCAATATCCGTATTCCCTAAGTTTTCTAGAATGCCATTTCGTTGAAAATTAAAGTCTCTGTTTTTGTTTTGACTCAATGTTATGTTAGGGTTTAGCGTTACCTTTGGGGTTAGTGTAATCAAAGATTCTACTTCTAAACCCAAACGATAACTGCTACCG